>NZ_JBFUPK010000002.1:0-312009 GCF_041355105.1 Terriglobus sp. RCC_193
GAAAAGGGTCTCCGCTTCGCCATCCGCGAAGGCGGTCGCACCGTCGGCGCTGGCGCCATCGCCGAAATCGTCAAGTAGTTCGAACAAGTACAACGCAATACCGAAGGGGCGAGCCAACAGGCTCGCCCCTTCTGCTTGTCTCCATCCTGATTTACCTGAGCAAGGAACGCAGTTGCGAAGGATAGGTTTCCGGCGTCTCCGGCGCACCATTCGGAGGCCGCACGCCAATCCCATAAGTAAGGCTGTCACCAAAACAAAGAATGGTCGTATTCGCAGGCAGGTTCGCGGGAAGCTGCAGGTGGACAGCTTGCGCTAACAGGCCATAGCCCTTCGCCGTCAGGTGAACGCCATCGGTGCTGAGCTTATGGTTCGCGCCACCGGCTTTGTTCAGAACATCGCCAAAACGAACCAGTCCCGTATGTTCCTTCTGCGCAACCTGGGCAATGAAATCGTTCACCACCGCAAGACGCTGCAATGGCCCAACGCCTTCATACTCTTCCAGCTTGTGCCGCTTCATTAGCTGGACCATATCCGGGGTATGGATCTGGACCATCACCACCTGCGCGCCCGTGGCTGTGCTGCTCTTCACCATTGCTTCCAGATGCCGTTCGGTATAGGCGCTGGGAAGCAGCTTCTTATCATTCAACGCATCATTCGCGCCCACAAACAGCACCACGATCTGTGGATGATAGGCACGCAATGCACCGTCGATGCGCGAATCCAGTTCCTCAGTGTTTTCACCGGGAAATCCATCATTGATGACACGCACCTGCGCCCGCATCGAAGTGCAGCCAAGCAGGCAACTGGTGAGTATAAAAATCCCAAGGGAGCGCACGAAGTGAGTATAGGCTCCGCATCTAAGCCTGTGTAGCCGTGCCCCGCCAGCAATACCATCCGTTTTTCACAGTCAGTCTCCGCACGGGCGGCGATACTGAAATACCGCTGCCCTTCTCTAAAACAGCGAAGCTCTTCTCGAACAACCACGAACAATCAGGAGACGAACACATGGATACGATCACCACGCAGGATGGAACCAGCATTTACTTCAAGGACTGGGGCCCGAAGGACGCACAACCCATCGTCTTCCATCACGGATGGCCTCTCAGTGCGGACGACTGGGACACGCAGATGCTCTTCTTCCTGCAGCATGGTTACCGCGTCATCGCGCATGATCGCCGCGGTCACGGCCGTTCCACACAGACAGATACCGGCAACGAAATGGACACGTACGCCGCAGACGTCATCGCGCTCGCCGACGCACTTGATCTGAAGAACGCCGTACACATCGGCCATTCCACCGGCGGCGGCGAAGTAGCCCGTTACGTGGCGCGTTCCAAACCCGGCCGCGTAGCAAAGGCAGTCCTCATCGGCGCGGTGCCTCCCATCATGGTCAAGTCCGAGAGCAATCCCGGCGGCCTTCCCATCGAAGTCTTCGACGGCTTCCGCGCAGCTCTTGCAGCCAACCGCGCGCAGTTCTACATCGACGTGCCCGCGGGCCCGTTCTACGGCTTCAACCGTCCCGGTGCGAAAGTAAGCGACGGCGTGATCCGTAACTGGTGGCGTCAGGGCATGATGGGCGGCACAAAGGCGCATTATGACTGCATCAAGGCCTTCTCGGAAACCGACTTCACAGAAGACCTGAAAGCCATCACTGTCCCCACACTCGTCATGCACGGCACCGACGACCAGATCGTCCCTTACCAGGACGCCGGTGTGCTCTCCGCGAAGCTTCTGAAAAACAGCACGCTGAAGCTCTACGAAGGATTTCCCCACGGCATGTGCACCACGCACGCGGACATCATCAACCCGGACCTGCTGGCGTTCATCCGCAGCTGACACGAATATCGCCTGCAAAGGGCTTCGTACTCAAAGGACGCGTACGAAGCCCACGCACAAATCGGGTACGATAGAAGTGTTCCAGAAGGAGATTTTTCATGAGCGACCACCATCACGAAGAACTGTCCCTACCGGATCGCCTCTGGCAGCCGTTTGTTATCAGCCTTGGCGTTGTGGGCGTTCTTTGCCTCATCTTCTTTCATCCCGTCATTCGCTAACCCGGACGAGGATCATGAAACAGCAAAAAGCCCCGGCATCCGGGGCTTTCGCATGTGCAGCAAAATTGAAAACAAACAGAAGTGTTGTAGCTGACTCGCTGACTCGCTGCTTCTCTACTGCACCTTGCCCAGCGGCCTTAGCCGCGTCAGTTCCAGCGCGCAAGCCACAGCAGTTCTCGCCGTCAACTTGAGATTATCCGCGGCCATCCATACGGCATAGCGAGTGCCGTCGCCCTTCACCTGCACCAGCACCTGCCCCTGTCCGGCAGACGAAAGATTGCTCGGCGGGTCACCCTCTTCGCCCACCAGGTCCATCGATTCCGACGTGATCGCAGCACTCACCGCTTCCAGCATCACCGGCTTCTCAAACTCCACAAACAGCGACACAGAAAATCCATGAAACACCGGCGCCTGCAGCCACTGCAACACTGGCACAGGGCCGCCCGGCAGCAGCGACTTCAACTCGCGCACCACGCGCTCTTCCGTCGCAACCAGCGGATGCTTCGCAGCCTCACCCAGCGCGGGCAACAGGTTGAACGCCACCTGCGTATCAAACTCCTCCGTCGGTGCCGACTGGAAGTTCAAAAGATTAATGCTCTGCTGCTGCAACTCATCCAGCGATGCGCGCCCATTCTCACTCGCAGGCTGCAGCACCGTGGCGTACGCAGCCTTCACCGCAGCCACACGCCCAGCCTGGGTCAATGCCAACGCCAGCATCGTTGTCACCGGATGAGCCACACGCACCTGTGCTGTCTCCAGATCCAACGGAACTCCATCGGCCAGCAGTGGCAACCGCACCGGCGCATCCACATCCGTGCCTGTCGCGTCGACCACAGCCGCGCCCATCGCACGCGCCGTACCGGCATACTCACGCAGCATCTTCGCATCCGCAAAGATCGCCACGTCCACGTTCTCCAGCGCCGCAGGCTCCATTGTCTGCAGAAACGCGGCTTCGTCGCCCATGGATTCCAGCATGCCGCTCGCCTCTTCGTTATCCAGCAGGATCGTCACAGCAGAAGCCAGCGGACTCTCAACGATCTCGTCGCCAATCTCTTTGCCCAACAGCGACCCTGCACCTACCACCGCAATGCGGTAATTCGTCTTAGCCATATCTCTCTTTCAGATGCACAGGAGTCCCTCTCGACTCTCCCGCACAGCGTACGAACTAATCTCCCGCCCAGCGTAGGAACTAATCTCCCGCACAGCGTACGAACTAATCGGACTGACCACAGCAACAAGCGCCAAGGGCGCGCCGCTATATTAGCCCAGGCCGAAGGCCTGGGTGAGCCCGCGATGAAAACCAAAGGGCCAACGGCCCGCTCTACCGTTCACCACCAACCGAGCGAGTCCCGGATTCACGCTGCGCGTTAAACGCGCAGCGTTTCGAGAACGGTACAAAGTACCTTAATTCGTTCCCGGCAGCGGCATCCCCATCCGCCGCGCCCGTCGACTCTGCGCCGCATACATCAGCCGTGCCCACATGCCGCTGACCATATACGCCAGTGCCATACTGATCAGCAGATACTCTGAGAACTCCTCCAGCAGCACGGCCATCAGCACCAGCAGCACCAGCAACCGCACCGGCTGCTTATCCACCAGCGTGATCTCTTTGCCGCTCCAGAAGCGCCACCGGCTCACCATCAGGAATCCCGTAAACAGCAGCAGGCACAACCACACCAGCGCAATCCACGGATTATCAATGGGTGACCCGTTGAAGCAATGCACCACGCTGGCAATCACGCCTGCGGCTGCCGGAATCGGCATACCCACAAAGTACCTGCGCCCCGGCCTTCCCGGATTGCTCGGTTTTGGATTAATGGCTACATTGAACCGCGCCAACCGGCACGCACCGCAGATCAAAAACAGAAACGCCGCAATCAGCCCAAACGCAATCAGCCGTTGATGCAGGATGGGATACGCCATCTGCGGCAACATACGAAAGCCCCACGTATAGGCCAGGATCGCGGGCGCAACACCAAACGTAATCACGTCGGCCAGCGAATCCAGCTCACGGCCAAAGTCGCTTTCCGTATTCGTCATACGCGCAATGCGGCCATCCAGAGCATCGAATGGCAGCGCAAACGCAATCGCCAACGCCGCATGGTCAAAAGCCGCGTAATCCGTGGCCGTCGCACGCATACTCTGTGTAATGGCATAGAAACCAAGCGCGATATTGCCGCCGGTAAAGATCGACGGCAACACATACAGCCCGCGTCTTGGCCGGCCTCCTTTGCGAGGCTCCACGCTAACCTTCCACCGCCGTGCTACCGGTCGAAATCGGCACCACGGCCAACACCGTGCTTCCGCCCTTCACGCGATCGCCACTGCGCACCTTCAGATTCGCATCCGACGGCATCAGCACATCCACGCGCGAACCGAACTTGATCAACCCAAAGCGCTGCCCGCGCTGCAGCGTATCGCCCGGCTTCACCCAGCACACAATGCGCCGCGCCAGCAGTCCGGCAATCTGCTTCACCTGTACTGAACAGTTCTCGTTCTCAATCACCACAACGTTCTGTTCATTCAATACGTTGCTGTCCGCACGCATGGCGTTCAGATACAGGCCGGTCTTATAGTTCACCAGCTTCACTGTGCCTTCAATGGGCGACCGGTTCACGTGAACATCGAACACGTTCAGGAAGATGCTCAGACGCAGACGGCTGCCATCCGGCGTCTCAATCCACTCCGCCTCGGTGACTTTGCCGTCGCCCGGCGACACAATCTCACCTGGCCCATTCGGGATCCGCCGCGCAGGATCGCGGAAAAACCACAGAAAGAAAACCGCTAACACCAGCGGAATCACGCTGATGCCAATCGACCCCGTCAATCGCCAAAGCAACAGCGCGACCACAATCAGACCAAGCGCGTAGAAAATGCCATCACGAACCATACTGCTCCATGATACCTATGTCGCCGGATTCCCGTCGGAGAGTTTCGCTACCTTACAATTCCCCTGCCATCGTCGCGCGAATCATGCAAACGGCGTCTTCCACGGGATTTGCATAATACCTGGGGCGCATCCCGCAGGTGTGAAAACCACTCGCTTCATACAACTTTTGCGCTGCGGCGTTGCTCATCCGAACCTCAAGCCGCAACTCAGCCGCGCCCACCGATGCCGCCCACCGCAAAACATCCTGCATCAGCGCCCGGCCCGCGCCATGCCTCTGCCATTCCGGCGACACAGCAATACTCTCTAGCTCCGCTTCCACTGGATACACCACAGTCACTGCGGAGACCACGGCGAATCCTACCACCGTCACATCCGCCATTGCCACAAGCAATTGCCGCGTCACCATGCTTTCATTCGGCGACAGAATCTCCTGAAACTGCGCCAGCGTCCACTGCGGTGCAGAGGGATTCGCCGCCGCAATCGCATACACCTGCGGCAGATCATCGACGACCGCAGTGCGCACGGTCACGCGCATTGCCGGGCTCGCAGCGCCAACTCCGCATCCGGCACGCGGAGATAATTCGCATCCAGCAGCGCCGTATCCGCAAATTCGCCGGCCAGGAACTTACGCAGCGCAATTCCCATGGCTTCGCGAACACCCACCGCGTTCACCCGCACCGCACCCGGCACCAACTCCGCCAGCCGATCTTCCATCACCACCACCGGCCCATCGCCAGCGCCAGCAACGGCAGCCCCTCCCGGCAGCATCACTTCCTCTTCACACACAGCGCCGCGATATCGCCCCACAAACACATCACCACGACCGGCATCCAGCCACGCCTGTACCGTCTCGCCAGCTGCGTCGGAACTCTGTCCAACAAACTGTGAAGCCAGCGACTCCAGCCGCGAAACCGCAATCAACGGCACATCCAGCGCCTCCGCCAGCCCCTTCGCCGCAGCCAGCCCAATCCTCACCCCGGTAAACGACCCCGGCCCATGCACCACCGCAATCCCATCCAACTCCGAGCCCCTAACACCAGCCTCGGCAAAGACCTCATCCAGCGCACCCATCAGACGCTCCTGCGTCTCGCGCCCGGGCAGTGAACGCTCGGCAACCAGCGCAGCCGTCGCCCCATCCACACACGCCAGCCCAACACCGCCGCCCTCGCCACACGTATCCAGAAGCAGCAACCAAGCCATTCCCTGATGATACCCACCGCCACAGAGCGCACGGTGCAACACCCCGATCCCGATCCCAGGGTCATTCTGAGCGAAGTGAAGAATCCCGACGAACTCTCATCCTGCCAAGGCCCCACAAGCTTCCAACCACAAAACCGGGTGCCCCAGGTTCGCCGGGTGCCCCACATCTCGATTCTGAGATGTGGGCCGAGCAGCAAAGCTGCTCCATTCACGCGAAAGCGTGAACCAGCGAAGCTCATACGGGTCAAAGACCGTCATCCTGAGCGAAACGAAGTGAAGTCGAAGGACCTGCATTCCTACACACCCTCTGAAACGCACAAGCAACCGTAATGACACTCCGAAACAACCTCTTGACAACCCCTCCCCGCGAATGGAATAAACAGTTCGCTTCCACTCGAGACCACTGGGACGCGTTCTCCGAACGCACCGCCACATGGGCCTGTCGGAAGCCGTTTTTTACATCCCATTGTGAGACGTCTCAAAACCCTCCCGATGGACATGCACTTTTCTGTAATTGAGTGAGGTCTCTGCATGCGGAAACAAGCTCTCTGGTCGCTTTGCGTCGCGGCCAGTTCCTGCGCCTGCCTATGGGCAGCCAACTGGCCTACCGTGGCCGGTAATCCTCAACGTGATGGCTGGGCCCAGCAGGACACCCATCTGTCCCCGGAGACCGCCAGCAAAATAGTGCTCCTCTACAAGCACAAGTTCGCCACTGTGAAGGCCATGGGTCTCAACTCCATCACCTCCACCATCGACATCTCCCAGGTCATCGGCTACACCGGCTTCCATGAGTTCCTCTGGACCGGCTCTGCCTCCGGCACCACCTTCCAGAACGACGCCGACCTCAACTACGAGTTCAAGACCGCCACCACAGTCCCCGGCAAAGAAACCGTGAAGGCCAGCGCCCCCACCGTTCTCTGCCCCGGCGGCGTCACGGCCGCCCCTGTCCTTGCTGGACTCTCCAGCACTTCCCGCTTCGGCGGTGGTGGCTTCGGTCGCCTCGGTTTTCTCTGGAACATCGGTGAGGACGGTTACGTCTACACCATGCGTCAGCAGGACTCCAACAATAGCTGGGTCCCACCGGCCAAACTCGCGCCCGCCGGTGCCAACATCTCCGCCCTGAACATCAGCGCCAAGGACACCTTCATCGCGGCCACCATCAACGGCTGCAACGGCACAGCAAACGGCCTTTACGCCTCCACCTTCACCCCGCCGACGATCGAAAACGAGCCGGACAAGCCCTTCAAGACACAACCCAAGTGGACGGAGCCTGTCAGCTTCCTCACCAATGGCGAAGGCTTCGCCGGCGCCGGTGGCACCGCCATCGACCTCAAGGGCGACTTCGTCTACGGCACTGTTCCCACCGGTAAAGGCGACGTCGCAGGCAACTACAGCGACACACTGCTCAAGCTCGACGCGGCAACCCTGACCGTAAAGGATTACTTCACACCCGCCAGCGAACCCACCTTCCATCCCGGCGACGCAGGCGTCACACCCGCCGTCTTTACCGAAGGTGGCAAGGAATACATCCTCGCAGGCGATCGTTCCGGTCACGTCTACCTGCTGGACGCATCCGCCCCCGGCGGCAGCGACCACCACTCACCGTTGTTCGCTTCGGAAGCTCTCGTGAAATCGGGCAATGGCGCAGGTATCTTCGGCCACTTCGCCACCGCAGTCGACGACAAGACCAAGACCCGCTACGTCTTCGCCTCTGTCCGCGGCACGGTAGTCACCACCTTCCCCGGCTCCAAAGGACCCATCACCCACGGCGCCATCGTCGCGTTCAAATTTGACGCCTCCTCCGGTCGCGCCAAACTCATCCCGGCATGGTCTTCGGGCGACATGCTCACACCCGTCGGCCCTGTCAGCATCGGCGGCCTGGTCGCTGGCCTCAGCTCCGGCCTGCCCACCAGCCTTACCAGCGCCAGTGGCAAACTCAAGACCGTCGCCCAGGTCCAGAAGGAAGCAAAACCGGCAAAGCTGACCATCTTCAACCTCGCCACCGGCGCAGCAGTCTTTAACAGCGGCGCGGCCATCACGTCGTACGCCAACACGCCGCTCGCCGCCGCCAACGGTCACATCTACGTCACCACCCACGACAACACCCTGTTGCAATTCGGCATTCCGGAGGAGCGCTAATGTTCAACACCACCAAACTGAAAACGCTCTCCGCCATCGCTACCGTCGTCCTCGGCTGCGGCATGGCTGTTGCCCAGAACGGCAACTGGCTCATGTCCGGCGGCGACGTCGAACGCTCCGGCTGGAACAAGGATGAGCACATCCTCTCCAAGACCAACGTAGGCAAGCTGAAGCTCCTCTGGAAGACCAAGACCGACGTCTATCCGCAGGGCCTCCACACTCTCATGGATCCGCTCGTCGTCCAGAACGTACCCACCGCAGAAGGCCCGAAGGAGATCGTCTACATCCTCGGCGTCGGCGACACGCTCTACGCCTTCGACGCGAAGTCCGGCAAACCCTTCTTCCAGCACCACTTCACCTACAAGACGCCTGAGCCGGAAACCCGCATGGGGCCTGACGGCCAGCCCCGCCAGATGCCCGCGCCGCCCAGGGACACGCGTCACTACAACTTCCTCAACCCCGGCGGCTCCACCGACGTCCCCGTCATCGGCGAACCCGATGCCAAAGGCGTCCGCCCCATCTACGTCATCGACGGCGGCGGCACCCTGCACACGCTCTCCAACGTCACCGGCGAAGACATCCAGGAACCCATCAAGGGCGGCTCCACCAGTAAGTTCGCCCTGCAGCTTTACAAGGGCAGCATCATCTGGGCAGGCCGCGGCGGCATCTTCTCCGCTGTCGTCACACCCGGCCCGGACTATGGCAAGGTAACCACCTCCAAGGGCTTCGGCGGCGGTGGCGGCCTCTGGGGTCGCCGCGGTCCCGTCATCACCTCCGACGGCACCGTCTGGACCACCACCGGCGACGGCCCTTACAACCCGACGAACCCCAACAGCCTCGTCCTCGGCAACTCCGTCGTCGGCTTCCATTTGAAAGAAGGTCACTGGGAAGTCAAAGACTGGTTTACGCCGCCCAACTGGGATTGGCTACGCCGTCGCGACCTTGATCCCAACAACACCCCCACAGCCTTCACCTTCCATGGCAAGCAATATATGGCAGCCTCCGGTAAGGAATGCCGCCTGTATCTCCTCGATCCGCAGAACCCCGGCGGCTCTGCAGATCACCACGAGCCATTCATCAAGACCGACTACATCTGCAACGAAGCCGTCGACTTCGCCTCCGCCGGATCGTGGGGCGCCGTCTCCTCGTGGGAAGACAAGGGCGGCACACGCTGGGTTCTCGTTCCCTTCTGGGGACCGAAGCACTCCAAGTTCAAGTTCCCCATTGAGAACACGCCTGTCACCAAGGAGGGCGGCGTAGGCGCATTCAAACTGGTGGAAGAAGGCGGCAAACCCGTCTACAAGCCAGTGTGGGTCTCGCGTGACATGTTCCGTGGCGAGCCGCCCGTCATCGCCAACGGCGTCGTCTACACCTGGGGTTCGGGCGACGACACGCAGCAGGTCTGGCCGGACATCGGCCTGAACTTCGACTCCTCCAACCGCGCCGCATTATCCAACCACGTCACCATCTACGCCCTCGACGCGGAAACCGGCAAGGAACTGTGGTCTTCGAAGGACACCATCACCTCCTTCAACCACTTCACCGGCATCACCGTAGCCAACGGCAAGGTCTACATGAGCAGCTACGACGGCAACGTCTACTGCTTCGGCCTCTAACTCCACGTCGTTCGCTCCAAATGCAACGAAAACGAGAAAGGCCCGCATACAGCGGGCCTTTCTCGTTTAGTCACTGAAAACACACCAACGAAGCTCATATGCACAGGCCAGCACAATCAGCGAAGCTCATACGCACAAAGCGGTCATTCTGAGCGCAGCGAAGAATCCCGATGAACTCGCATCCTGCCAAGACCCCACAAGCTTCCAACCACAAAACCAGCGAAGCTCCAACGGTCGAAGACCGTCATCCTGAGTGAAGCCGAAGGACCTGCATTCCTATACACCCTCTACAACGCACAAGGAAACCCAAACAAACCACCAGCCACAAAAACCGGGTGCCCCAGGTTCGCGAAGCTAACCTGGGTATCGCTCCAAAGGAGCGATCCAACGCACGAATGTGCGTCTCTTTGAAGGGGCCCGGCTTCAGCCGGGCCGTAAAAGATCAAACAAGGAAAGGGGCTTTAGCCCCGGAGGGAAAGCTAAACCGTCAAATCCGCCTTCTTCGAATCCACCTTCCGCGCATCCATCCCCGGAGCCTTCTTCAAGTCCTCCACCGACTTGAACCCGCCAACCGATTCCCGATACCGCACCACCGCCGCAGCCTCTTTCCGCCTGAGCGAAAACGCCGCTTCCAGCTCCACCTGCGAAGCCTGGTTGATATTCAGCTTCGGCCCCATCTCCGCAGGAAACGCCGCGGCCAGATACGCCACAATCTTCTTCTGCTCTGCCGCATCAATCGGCGCGCCCAGGGCCTTCATCTTGTTCACAGTGGTCTGCCAACCATCGGCATCCTGCCGCTGGCTCATCACGCGGTCGGCGTCGTGGCACACGGTACATTTCTTCTGCACCAGCGCCGCATCATGCCCTGCCGGCAACTGCGCCAACGCAGTTCCAGACATGCAACCAAGAACGCAAACGAAGAAAAGAGAACGCCGCATCACGCCCGAATCCTAACACCGATTGACGGCAGCGCACTGCCCCGGTAGCCTCTTTTTCTGAAACGATTCAATCCAAAGGCGGCACCGTGACTGTTTCCCAAAATGGCGAGGCTCACACGAACGAAACTCGTCAACAGCGAAGCCATACGAACGAAGTTCGTCATCCTGAGCGAAGCGCAGCGAAGTCGAAGGACCTGCTTTCCCCTCTGCCCACTACAACGCAAAAGGAAACCACGGAACCCGGGTGCCCCAGGTTCGCTAAGCTAACCTGGGTATCGCGCAAAGCGCGACTAACAAACGCGAAGCGCGAAGCGATGAGCCCGACCGCTTTGAAGGGGCCCGGCTTTAGCCGGGCCATCCATGCCACCCTAAACAACCCGCTGAGGGCAATCCTCCTCGCCGCACTCCTCACCAGCACCGCACACGCCCAGTTCTCCCGCACCGGCCCGGAATGGACCACCGCAGCCATGAACGCACAACGTTCGCGCTCCGTTCCCGCCGACGTCCAGATCACCCCGGAAACCGCAAAGGACTTCCAGCTCCTATGGAAGGTCCCTGTCAAAAACGCAACCAATGCACTCTCTGAACCCGTTCAGGTCAACACCTTCATCGCCTACACCGGCTTCAAAGCTCTGACGGTAGTCGGCGGCACCAACGCCCTCTTCTCCATCGACTACGACCTCGGCCGCGCCTACTTCGACAAGCACTTCACCACCACGGCCAAAGCATGCCCCACAGCACTGGCAGGTCCCATCGGACGACTCACCCCACTCGTCCCGCCACCGGTCACCAGCACAGGCCGCAAGGGCGGCTACCACTCCTCCGTCTCCGCTCCCGGAGCAGGCGTGAACCTGAGTGAAGTCGCGCGTGCACGTCCCGTCGCAGCCCCTGTTCCCGCACCAGCATCCACGCAAACACCCGCACCAGCCAACGCCCCCGCACCCAACGGCCCAGCCATTGGAGGAGCCTCCGGCCCCGGCGGCATCCCGGCAGACAACAAGCCCATCACCGGCCCCGTCCGCACCGGCCCCGTCCCCGGCACCGGCCTCTACAAAGGCTCGCAACCACTCTTCTATGTAACGACCGACGGCATCCTGCACGGCATCAGCCAGGGCAGCTTCAAAGAACTGCACAAACCCACACCATTCCTACCCGCAGGCACCGGCGTGTCATCACTCATCGACATCGACGACACCATCTACGCCAGCACCGCCAGCAACTGCGGCCCGGCATCCGATTCCGTCTACGCTCTCGACGTCTCGCACCCCATCGTCTCCGGCATGGACCCCAACTCGCCGCAACCCGCGCCGACAAAATGGCAATCCGCCACCGGACCAATCGTAGGCATCCCCGCCTTCACAGAATCGGGCATCCTCAACGTCGCCACTCCCAAAGCCATCGCACAACTCGAACCGAAAACACTCACCCACCGCCTCGACATCCCCGCGCCCTCAGGCACAACCTTCCACTCGCAACCCGTCATCTTCCGCGACGGAACGAACAAGGAACAACTCGCCATCACCACCGCCGATGGCCGCATCCACGTCCTCTCCGCCACCGCCGCGGCGGGCACACCCGACATCACCAGCGCAGCAGAAACCAACTTCACTCCAAACGCTCTCACCACCTTCGAGAGCGACGGCGCCCGCTACCTGCTCGCAGTCGACACCAGCGCCACCACCGGAGCCATCCACGCCTACAAGCTCACCGCCACGTCGCTCGAACCGGCATGGACCTCCGCCACCATCAGCACACCATCCGCGCCCATCGCCATCAGCGGCGTCATCTTCGTTCTCAGCAAAGGCAGCCGCAAAACCAACGCCACGCTCTACGCCCTCGACGCAGCCACCGGCAAACCTCTCTGGAACAGCGGCACCCAGATCACCAGCCCTGTAACGACCAGCGGCCTAAGCTTCAGCCCCGGCCAGATCACCTTCGCCACCGCCGACAACACCGTCTACGCCTTCGGCCTGAAAGTCCCCACGCAGTAACCAGAGCTGCTTCAACACAAAAAGCAGATGGCACACAGGAACTCCTGTGTGCCATCTGCTTTTTAGTCTGCTGGATGTACTTACTGCTTCGTTCCCGGAATCGTCGTTACGCCGGTCACACCATTGGTGATTTCGTTATCACCATAGGTTCCCAGGTAAGTGGTCCCGGCTCCTGCGATACCGCCGCCATTGCCAAGCAGTGCAGAACCGGTCATACGAAGAACCGTCGTGCCTGTACCGGTAACCGCAATACCTGCGCCAGTGTTCGATGCGGCTGTCGCGCTAATAAGAGTAAGTGTCGGATTACCGCTGCTGGAATTCACCGCGAATCCTGCGCCTGCATTAACCCCGGCAGAAGAAGACACCACGGTAAGGTTGCCATTGGCGTTCACGGTGTAGCCGGCGCCGGTGTTACCCGAGGCAGTGGAACCGGTCACGACTGCCTTCGCATTCTGCCCCACGTTTACGCCGGTGCTCGAAGTCTGGAAGCTGGAGTCCTTAATGTTCACCGAGGCCACCGCAGAAGAGCTTGCACCCGTAGCCGCAATCGCAGGCCCCGAAATATCGCGGATCAACACATGATCCAACGTCGCTGTAACAGCTCCGCTTGCCCCCACAGACACACCACTGTTACTGAAGTTCTGGATCACCACGTTCTCCAGATGAACATTGGCCGCGTTCAGGATATTCACGCCATTCAGGCCAAGCGTGGTGCCTGCACCATTGATCGTCAGGTTGCGCAACGTCACCGTGTCACCCGCACCCGCGTTGATATTAATGCCGTTTGTTCCTGAGGACAGGATGCTCGAAACCCATCCACCACCATCCAGCGTAATGGACTTCGTGATCGTCACTGTCCCGAACCCGCCCGGGTCCATCGTGTCAATTTCACCGCCCGCAGCAGTCTTGGAAATCGCACCGGCAAACGTCTTGCAGGGAGCGGTACGGCTGCAAGGATTCACATCATCGCCAACACCGGAAATCCACGTCCGGGTAGCTTGAGCGGAGGCAGCAGCGGTAAGGGTAAGAAACAATGAGGGGATAAGCACTATCTTTGCAAGGCGCACAGAGAAAACTCCTATGGGATGAAATGGAAACAGCTAAGTGTACTTATTCCACGCCATATTCAGCTATCCTGCGCCATGTAAATATCCTGTTTTGATATCGCCTGATATAGACGAATTTCCTCTTTCCATGTAGAAACGGTTCTATCCTTCCTTTGGAGAAAAGTTCGCATGTCACTTTTGATCGTCCCTGCCACATCCTCTGCTCCACGACGCTGGGTAGCCCCCACGCTTCAGGTAGTAACCCTGTCCGCAGCTGAAATCAGTGGCGGTGCTGGCGTCGTCGATGCGGTCTTCGGCGGCTCCTAAGCTTTACTCCGCATCCGACAGGCAAAGAACACCCCATACTCCAACGTTGTCTCGGCTGCAAACTCCGGCAACGTTGGAGTATGTGTGAAGAAGCACCCTAGCTGCATGTCAGAAATACTCCCCTCTTCCTCCACATGGCATTTCCATTCCTGCGCAGCTCCATGGGGTTCGCCTCATCCATCGACGCAAGCTAGAATGGCTCATGGACCTGCCGCAGGCGTCTCCTGCGAATCCCGGAAATTCTGACCCCTCCTCGAGCGACTCCGGTCGCAATCTCGAGGCGGCTGTACCCGCGCTCACGCCGCTGTCGCCGCAGGATTCCCATCGCCGTGCGCCAACTCTTCCCGTCGCCAACGGCATCGAAGCCATGCTGGAGATGGACAACGCTGCGAATCTCGCCGAACCCGAAGGCTCGCTGACGCCCGCAGAAACCACGCCAGCGCCGCAGCCCTCCGGCAACCCGCGGTCCGCGCAATACCTCCCAACCTTCCCCGCCGCGCTCACCACGCAGATCGACGCGGACTTCGAAACCCTCCTCGAAACCGTCCACGACGCGCGCCCCGCCGACGACCTCGAAATCATCCGCGCCGCATGGCTCTTCTGTCTCTCGCAACACGAAGGCCAGAAGCGCGCCTCCGGCGAACCCTACGTCATCCATCCCCTCGAAGTCGGCCAGGTCCTTGCCGAAATGAAGATGGACTCCACCGCCATCGCCGCAGGCCTCCTCCACGACGCCGTCGAAGACACCGACGTCTCCACCCAGGAGATCTCCCGTCGCTTCGGCCCCCAGGTCGCGCACATCGTCGAAGGCGTCACCAAGCTCGACCGCATCAAGTTCGCGAACAAGGAAGACCACCAGGCCGAGAACATCCGCAAGATGCTCCTCGCGATGGTCTCGGACATCCGCGTCGTCCTCATCAAGATGGCGGACCGCCTGCACAACATGCGCACCCTCGCGCACCTGAAGCCGGAAAAGCAGACGCGCATCGCCAAAGAGACCCTCGAAATCTACGCGCCACTCGCCCACCGCCTCGGCATGGGTAAGCTCCGCGGCGAATTCGAAGACCTCGCCTTCCAGTACGTCGATCCCGAACGCTACCTCCAGCTCGCGCAGGACGTCGAGATGCTCCGCAACCGCGGCGGCTCCGAATTCCTCAGCACCATCGCGGACCGCCTCAACCTCGAGCTCACCCGTCACGGCCTCCCCGGCCGCGTCGAGTTCCGTATCAAGCGCCTCTACTCCATCAACTCCAAGCTGCAGGCGCACGCCGCCGAGGGCGGATCACCCGAACTCAATTCCGTCCACGACCTCTTCGCCGTCCGCGTCATCACGCAGACCGTGCAGGACTGCTACGCAATCCTCGGCCTCCTCCACAGCATCTGGCGCCCCGTCCCCGGCCGCATCAAGGACTTCATCGCCATGCCGCGCCCCAACCTCTACCAGTCGCTGCACACCACGCTCGTAGGGGAAGGCGGCTACCAGTTTGAAGTCCAGATCCGTACCGAGGAGATGCACCGCATCGCCGAAGACGGCATCGCCGCCCACTGGAAATACAAGGCCAACGAAACCGTCAACGCCAAGGACGAGCAGCGCCTCGCCTGGGTCCGCCAGCTCATGGAATGGCAGAAGGAGATGACCGACCCCAACGAGTTCATGTCGACCCTCAAGATCGACCTGTACCCCGAAGAGGTCTACACCTTCACCCCCAAGGGCAAAGTCGTCGTCCTGCCCAAAGACGCCACCCCCATCGACTTCGCCTACACCATCCACACGGAAGTCGGCCACTCCACCACCGGCGCCAAGGTCAACGGCCGCATCGTCCCCCTGCGCCACCGTCTCCGCAACGGCGACATCGTCGAAATCACCACGCAGACCGGCCACACGCCCTCGCGCGACTGGCTCAGCTTCGTCAAGTCCTCACGTGCCCGCAACAAGATCAAGCACTGGCTCAACGAGCATCAGCGCGAACGCGCCATTGAGATAGGTCGTAAGTTACTTGAGCGCGAAGCCCGTAAGTTCAAAGTAAGTCTGCATAAGGTATCTGACGAGGATTACACTCGCGCCGCCAACGACTACGGCCTCGGCAACGCAGCCGACTTACTCGGAGCCATCGGCTTCGGTAAGTACAGCGCACGCCAAACGCTGAATAAGTTAGTCCCCGGCAGCACCACCGGCCACAACGCCGAAGGCCACGAGAGCAACGAACAACGAGCAGCGGGAGCAACGAGCAGTACCGGCACGGGTATCAATTCCGGCGCACCCGCCGGCCCCGGAAACACCCTCGCCGGCATGTCCGACGCCATCAAGCGCGTCTACTTCGGCAAAGGTTCTGAGTCACTCCAGGTCGAAGGTCAGAACGACTTACTCGTCTACCGCGCCCGTTGTTGTAACCCCATCCGCGGCGAAGAAATCGTGGGCTATGTCACCAGGGGCAAAGGCGTCGCCGTCCACGCCCGAAGCTGTCCCAACGTCCAGAACTTGTTATACGAGAGCGACCGCCGCATCAACGTCGAATGGGCCCCTGAAGCCCCCAGCGCAGCAGGCGGCCCCAAGCCCACCCGCTACCCCGTCCGCCTCATCATCACCTGCGACGACCGCAGCGGCATGCTCAAAGAACTAACGGCCATCATCTCCGACGACGACACCAACATCCGCTCCGTCGACAGCCGAGCCAACGACGACGGCACTACAGCCACCGTCGAATTCGTAGTAGAGACGCTCGACCTACGCCACCTGAACAAACTCACCGTAGACCTAAGAAGAGTCCCAGGCGTCCGCGAAGTCCAACGCGTCTCGAAAATCTAAAGTTTGATATCCATGTTTCTGCGTGACCTTTTCAATTCGGCAAACGGCTCAATGAATGCTCGCTTGTTCCTCAAGAGAGCAAGCATTATGTCGACTGCGAAAAGACGAACACGCCAGATAAGGAAAATAAGAACAGCAAACAGTCCAGTGCCGGGTACGTTACGTACAGAGTTAGTACCCTCAATTTGGCGCCCCTATTTCCCAAAGCATCGCCTGCGCTCGACATAAACATGAACTCTGTGGTGTTTATTATGATGGAGTTTTTCCATTCTTATGCGGTTGCCCCTGTCATGGCGGCATAGCACATATCGTGCGACAAGACATCTCCCGATAATTCGATCTCCGATTACTTGACAAACAAGCGGCGAAAGACGCTCCATCGCGCGAAGCGCGACTTCTTTCGGAAGGGCAGGGCTTCAGCCCTGCCGTAAACACCCGCTAAAAGAGGGGGCTTTAGCCCCGGAGGGAATCTCCCCCACACAACCGGGAGCTAACGGAAGACCACGCATACTCCTCCGCCTTCTCACAAAGCCCCGCCACCACCGGATTCATCTCGATATACCGCTTATGAGTCTCAAAATCCGAGATGTCCCGGCAGCGATGATCCGTATACCGCTTCTGCCAAACATCCCGTAGCCCACCAAACTCCTTGTGATACCGAAACGAAAAGCCACCCTTAATCAACTGCATCGAGCGCTCCAACGTACTCGAAGGCGTCAACAACACATGCAGATGATCCGGCATGATCACAAACGAATGCAGCTTATAGTGCTCCCGATACTGCTGAAGCACTTCAAACATCAACGCCGCATTCCGCTCCATGTGAAATAGGCGCCGCTTCGAAGCGCAATTCACCGTAACAAAGTAAGTCCCGAAGTTATCTGCGCGATCCGTAGCCTTCATTCCCTCAGCGGCTAAAGCCTAACTCCTGAACGGCAGTGTACGGCAGGGCTGAAGCCCTGCCCTTCCGAAAGAACATTTTCAATTCCCCCGCGTACTCGAACTTAGCGCCCTCGTCGTAAACCCACCAACCAGGCACTCGTCCTCGAAATACATCCAGTCGCTCAGTTGCGAAAGATTGATTGGCACCCGCTGCATATACGTCAGCGTTGATATTTGAGGTTCGTTCGCAACAACACCGGTCGGAGGATCGGACGCAAGATCGAGATCAGCCATCCAGACATGCTCAACAGCATCGCCGTCTTCAAAACAGATTTTCACCAGGAACGACGTTTGATTGGGTCTCTGCGCAAAGAACTGATCTAGAAATTGGCGAAAAGTGGCGCGAGCCTCGTTAATCGCAGCGTACATGGCGTCGTTGTCACCGGACACCGCTACAAGGTTCTCATCATCCTCAGGCATACCTGAAAGTAAGGTTGAGGTTGGAAGCTGTCAAGTCCCAAAACCATCCAACCTAAACAAACCAAAGCAAATAGAGTTGGCATGTTATTTCCCCCAACTCACTACAATAGAAACAGGACAAGAAAGGGCCGCGCATCGCGCGGCCCTAACCCTTTTAGAAAGACGATTTTGCCCCTAACCACAATGGAAAGAGGATTTTAGCGACACCAGCGCCGTAACCCCAATAGAAAGACGATTTTAGAAAAACAGGGGAGGGGGTACCCCTCCCCGCCACAGGCCAGCCGAAAGGCTGGCCTTCGTCTTTCCCCAGAGCAACGAGAGAAACGAACAACGAGGAAACGAGAGAAATGAACTACCGAATCTGCCGTCACATCCGCTCCAACGGAGACCGCTGCCAATCGCCGCGCCTTCTCAAAGCCGACTTCTGCTACTTCCACAACCGCCTGCACCAGCAGCATCGCAGAGCCATCGCTCCCCAGCGAAGCTCTGAGGTCATGCTTCCCGTTCTCGACAAGTCTGGCACGCTCGTCGGCATGGAACCCGCGCCCAGCCAGACACTCGACCTCGGCCCGCTGGAAGACCGAACCTCCGTCCAGATGGCCATCTCCACCGTGCTCAACGCCTTAGCCGCAGGCCGCCTCGAGCAATCCCGAGCCACCGCATTGCTCTACGGTCTCCAGCTCGCCAGCACCAACTGCGTCTCCCGCCGTTTCGACCACAGCTACGCCGTCGAACCCGTCCACGACGTGGAGATCACTCCCGAAGGCGACACCCTCGCACCCGAACGCGATACGCGCTAAAGTCGCAGCCGTTGAACATAATGTCGCGCATCCAGCAGTTTCTCGCGGAAAGGACTATGCTTGGAGCAGTACCTCTTTCTCGCCTCTAGTCCCTCCCCGGGACTTTACCTCTAGACGAGCGCACTTCCGCAAGTCAGCCGTCTGGAGTGGATATGACCACGTACGAAACGAAAGATGTCGTCTTTTACGGCGCTCTGCAACCTGCACCAAGACCTGTTTGGGCGCCAGAAATACCCGTCGGCCTCGAGCTTTGTCGCCGTTCGCAACAGCCAACTCGCTATGCCATCCTCTCGCAAAGTCGCCTGGAGCTGGATAACCCGGACAACACTCCCGCCATCAGCATGTGGCCTTATCTGATTGCTTCTGCACAAACGCAACGCCTGAACGAGATCAGCATATACACCGAGAAAGGCACCTCAGCGGACAAACTGCGCTTCCTCTACCTGAACGACTTCGCCCTGTGCATCTGGAATGAGATGGACAAACACATTCAGGTGATGGGACGTCTCCACCGCCCCCCACGGTGCGCCGTACTCTCCTTCGGCATGCCTTTCTCAGATTAAGTCCAATATTTCAACCAACCTGCAACTTATACGACGAAAGGCAGAAACCATGAATCTGGATCAAGCAAAGGAAGCCCTCGCAACACAGCAGAGCGCATGGGACGAGGTCGTAAAGCAGCCCAACACCCTTGAGCGCAACATCGTCCTGGCCACACACCGCGAGGAGATCGGCCGCCTCCAGAAGCTCATCCTCAAGACCAAGCAGTAAGCGGTCCTGTCCCATTACGGCGCAGCAGGACGAGGATGTCGTCCTGCTCCCAAACCCGCGCAGCCGGAATCGTGGTCGGTAGAGTAAACTTCCGTCTTGGAGGCGAACGTGAACCGAAACCCCATGCGATGGACCGCTCTACCTGCACTGCTGGGGATCGCCACCACGCTCACCGCCGCAACACCCACACCATTTACCAACCAGTCCAGGCCCATGAAGGCCCGCGTCCGCATCCTGGCCGCCAGCAGCACATCTCACCAGAGCTTTGCCGGCAATCAGGACGTCTACCTGGCTGACGTCAGCGTCAAAGGCAGCGACCACCAGTTCGTCAAGCTGGTCGACCAGTATCCCGGCTTCGGCCTGCCCGTCCGCCAGGACCTGCTCCGCAACCAGCAGGTCTTCGAGATGAAGGTCACGCGCGAACCGGAATGCGACGCCCGCGCCACGGAGATCTTCCTCCGCCCCGGCGACTCCGTCCTCTACGACGGCAGCGTCCGCGACATGCTCAACACGCACGCCGCAGACCCCATCCCCTGCTACAAGACCCTGCACCAGACCATCAAGCTGGCCAAAAAGTAGCTGCAGAAACAGCGCAAAAACAGCGAATCAATCGCTATTTGCGGAACAGTTTCAGGTCAATTCCCGCAGCCATCGCCATATAACCAGCGTCCGAAGGATGAAGATGATCGCCTGAATCATACTTCGGGTTGAACTGCAGCGGATGCTGCGGATCGGCAATGATCTTGTCGAAGTCGATCACACCATCGAACAGCTTGCTGGTGCGGAAGAACGTGTTCAGATGCTCGCGTATCTGTTCGCCATCTTCGCTGTAATACTTCGCACCTTCATACGGCGTCAGCGTCGCGGCAATGATCTTCAACCCCGCGGCATGCGCCTTGTTGGCCAGCGTCGTATAAGCGTCCAGCATCTCCTTCTCAGTGATCGCGTCCACAGGCGCACGATGCATGTTGCCAATGTCGTTGATCCCATCCATCAGCACCACGTACTTCGCCCCAGGCTGCTTCACCACATCCCGGTCAAAGCGGTCCAGCGCACTGGGCCCCGCGCCGAACTTCAGCACGCGGTTCCCGCTAATGCCCACATTCAGGATGCCAAGCCGCCTGGTCTTCTTATTGGCAGCTAACAGAGGAGCAAGCTGATCCGGCCACCGCCGATTCATATCCGGAGTAGACCGCGCACCATCCGTAATGGAATCGCCGATGGTAACGATGGCGGCGGAATGCCTCGCCTTATCCACTTCGACGTCCTTCAGGAAGTACCAGGAACTCGTCTTAAGAACGCTCGGCACCGCTACGTCTGGAGACTCAAACTCCGGCGCTGCCACATCGCCGCCTGGCGCAAACCACGTCGTCGTCATTCCAAGCGAGTGATAAGTAATCGTCGGCATCGTCTGCGTCGGAATGGCAGTCGTGATCACGACATCGGAGAAGGTCGGCACCGTCTCCTTAACGGCATCGGAATAGGCAAACTGGCCGGGAGCAATGGTGATCTCCGGGTTCCCCGCGAAGGTAAGGGCCTTATCCGTTGCGGGGAGAATCTTCGATCCCGCCGCCAGAAACGCCATGTGCGCCGCGCGAATGTGCAGCGGTGTAGTGCCGAACTCGTTGGTAAAGGCAACACGCAGCCGCTTGCCCCCTTGACTAATGTGTACGACTTGACGCACGGCCACATCGTCATACCCCAGCGGCAGCTTGACCTTGTCAGAGGGCTGCGCCAGAGGCATCGCCGCGCTGGTCCAGGTACCCACCCAATCCGAATCTTTCTGAGCAAATCCAGCAGCAGGCAGAAGAGAGGCCAGGACAAACAACGGCGCAGCAAGAGAAAGTCGCATGGGCGAAATTGTATTCGGTCGCAGTCACCGGCCGCCGAGGGATTGCCCACTTAGGTTCCGGCACACCACTGTTTCCGTACGGATGCCACATCTCAGCACTGTAAGATGGCCGCAGGCGATTCTCCGCGGCCCTGCTCAGGCATGCGGAAGCTTCAAAAGAATGGCGGCGCAGTCGCTGCAGTCCTCGATGACGAGGACGCCGTGGCCTTGCGCCCCGAACCCGTCCCCTTCCGCCGTCCTGCGGTTGAATCCGTGCGTCCACGTCGTGAGATGGTGGACGACTTTGCCGAAGACGCCGACACAGAGGCCTTCCTCCGCGCCAGCGGGCGTAATCGTCGCATTCGTCGCGGCCTGATTCCCAGGACACGCAATGGCTGGATCATTGCGGGCGTTTCCGTCGGTCTGTCGCTGGGCGTACTTGCCGCAGGATGCTATGCCGTCCTGCATTACATGACCACCAGCGATACCTTTCGCATCACTTCCTCGCAGCAGATGGAGCTGGATGGCAACAGCCATCTCTCGCGCGCCCAGATGCTCAGCGTCTTTGGTGAAGATGTGGATCGCAATATCTTCCACGTTCCACTCGAAGAACGGCGGACGCAACTGGAGCAGATGCCGTGGGTAGAACATGCCACGGTGATGCGGCTGCTGCCAAATCGCCTGCGAGTGCATGTCACGGAGCGCGTTCCTGTTGCCTACCTGCGACAGGGTGGGGATATTGGCTTGATCGATGCCAGCGGTGTGGTGCTGGATATTCCGCCGGACGCTCCCGGCAACGCACGCTATACCTTCCCCGTCATCACAGGAATTAAAACAGCGGATGCGGCAGCATCACGCCAGCAGAAGATGCAGCTTTATGCGGCATTCCTGAAGGATCTGGACTCGGATGGCAAGGATACGTCGGCGCAGTTGAGCGAGGTGGACCTCTCCGATCCTGAGGATGTGAAGGCGCTGATCCCCTATAGCAATCAGGATGTAATGGTGCACTTTGGCACGCAGGACTTCCTGAAGCGCTTCCATAAGTTTCAGGAACACATTGCAGAGTGGCACACCACGTATCCCCGCCTGAATGGTGTGGACATGCGTTACGAACGGCAGGTTGTACTGCAGATGCCAACCAAGGACTCTACCGTCGTGAACGGGCCTGCGGCTCCGAATGTCGCTTCAGCACAGGATGCTGCACCCGCACAGAAGAGTGTGCCTGTCCAGGTGGCGAAGGCCAATGTTCCGGTGAAAGCGTCTGCTCCCGCGGCAAAAGCACCAGCAGTGAACATGCCCGCAAAGTCAGTAGAGCCGAAGCCCCATGCGCCTGCCGCACACAAGACATCCGCAAAGGCACAGGAAAAGGAAGCCGCCACGCGCAAACGTGTGGAAGCGATCAAAGCATGGATGGCAAAGCGGGAGAAAGCCCGCAGCGCCACAAAGACAACGGCGAAGACTGAGTAGCCGTCAGGAATAATCTCCCTTTGCAAACGCAAGAGGGGTCGCAGTACCCAAGTATCATGCACATAGGAGCCGTCCCGTTCTGTGAAAGAGAAGAACGACAACCTGATCACCGTACTGGACGCCGGCAGCCAGAAGAGCTGTGTGCTGGTGGCGGAGTTGCAGGACGGCGTGCTGCGTTATCGCGGCCACGGGATTGAACGTTCCAAAGGCATGCGCAAGGGACTGATTGCGGAGCTTGGCCCCGCGGCCGATGCCATCAACCGTGCAGCCCTGACCGCCGAGCGCATGACGCGGATCGGCATTGAAACGGCCGTCGTCGGCATTGGCGGGACGCACGTAAAGGGCATCAATTCACGTGGCGGTATCTCCATGGGAAGCCGCATGCGAGAGATCACGCGCGAAGAAGTGCGCGCTGCCGTGGATCGCGCACGTTCCGTAGCACTGCCCGCAGATCGCGAGATTCTGCACCTGTTACCGCAGGAATTCATCCTGGATGATCAGCCCGGCATTCACGATCCCATCGGCATGGTGGGCACCAAGCTGGAAGTGAATCTGCATCTCTCCACCTGCAGCGGAGGCGTGGCCCAGAGCGTGGTGACATGTGCCAACCGCGCCGGTCTCGAAGTGGTGGACACGGTTTATGAAGGTATCGCTTCGGCTGAATCTGTTCTCAGCGCCGACGAACGCGAACTGGGCGTTTGCCTTGCTGACATTGGAGCCAGCACTACGGAAATGGTGGTGTTCTTTGAGGGATCGGTGGCACATACCGCCGTCCTGCCCATTGGCGGCGATCACTTTACGAATGACCTTGCCGTCGGCCTGCACGTGAGCACAGAAGAGGCCGAGCAGCTGAAGTTGATGTATGGCAACTGCGTTGTGACGAGCGTCCCCTCGCTGAATGAGATTGAGGTCGGTGGCAACCTGTCTACCGGCGGCTCGACAGCGCCACGGCTTGTCCGCCAGCGCTTTCTGGCAGAGATTCTGGAACCCCGCGCACGCGAGTTATTCACCATGCTGCGTGACAATCTTCGCCAGGGTGGCGTGCTGGAAGCTCTTGGAACCGGCGCCGTGTTGACCGGTGGCGGTGCAAAACTGGCAGGGCTGCTGGATGTGGCCGAAAGCCTGCTACGCACACCGGCACGCGTAGGATCACCGGTGCCGCTGTCGCGTATGCCGCAGGAACTCGCCGGACCGGAGTTTGCTACGGCCATCGGAATGCTGCTGTACACCCATCGCACACAGGTGCGCCGCGCCAGCGAAGAGATGGGTTTGAAGCAGAAGCTGAAATCTCTGTTTGCCGGCAGCTTTTAGCTGCCGGTTGTATCCTTCAAATACGGTGGATACCTATGCAGAAGGCGATTACGCTAACTCTTCCAGACGACGTTGAACACTTTCTCGCTGACGAGATCGCGCTCGGTCATTTTCAATCAGCGGAAGAAGCAATCGTAGAGGCGCTGCGTTCCCATGCGCAGACCACCCTGTTTCTGGAATCGACGTTAACACCGGAGACAGTACGGGCCGTACGTGAAGCTGCGCAGGAGTTGGATCAGGACCCATCCAGTGCCATTCCGGCAGAAGACGTTGCGGCAAGATTCCGCACGCGCCGTGAGTCACTCGAGAAACTCACTGCGTGAAGCTTTATTCCGTTGAATTTTCCAGGCGTGCCGACAGCCAGCTTGAGAAGCTATATCGCTTCCTCCTACAAAAGACAGACGAGCGCATTGTGTTGCGTTATATGGAGGATCTGGTTTCATTTTGCATGGAACTCAGCCGCTTTCCCCATCGAGGCAACATCTATGCCGAGCTTGGCGAAGACGTCCGAGTCATAGGCTTTCGAAGAAGCGTAAGTGTGCAGTTCCGCGTACGCGAAACCAGGGTGCAGGTACTGAACATCGCTTATCGAGGCGAAGATTATGCGGCTTTCTTCGAGAAAAACCGCCCATAGCGGAGCCGTCCGGTAAACTCAATAGCATATGAAGTTGAAGTTCCTGCATCTGGTTCTGGCGGCAGCTGCCCTGCCTCTCGTCACGGTTCGTGCAAATGCCCAGCTGGGCGTTTACGGCACTATCAACGCAGAACGTGCGGCGGGTGTGGCCTGCAAGGACGCTCCTCTGCCCTGCTCGTATAACGATGGCGTCGATCGCGCGATTGGTGGCGGTGGCGGCGTGTACTACCAGTGGAAACAGATGGGACCGGCCCTGTTGGGCGTCGACGTACGCGGCGATATTTACAAGAGCAACAAGTCTGCCTCGTACGTTCTCTCTGGCCAGAATGCATTCCGCATGGACAGCGCGCTGGGCGGCGTCCGCGCCAGCTTCTCCGCGGACAAAGGTTTCCTGACGCCATACGGCGAAGTGCTCTTCGGATGGAATCGGCGCGATCGCATTGACAACTTTTTCGCCTATCGCGTCGTCGGCGGACTGGACATCAATCTGCTGCCGTTTATGGCAGTACGCCTTCCTGAAGTGGGCATTGGCCAGAACATCGGCATGGGTGGCGTGAAGTCCAACACTGTGGAATCGGTAAGCGTTGGTATCGTCTTTCACACGCTCCGCAATCGCTAAGAATTGAATGGATGACACAAGGAGGCCCGGCAAAAGCCGGGCCTCCTTTCATTGCCATACACATTGCTCTAGTGGCTCAGATGCGCTGAAATGTCTTCCAGCGATACATTGCTTGTCTCCGGATACAGGGTGCTCACAAGCACCAGGTCCAACACCATCATGGCCGAGAAGAACCAGAAGGTCGCGGCGCTGGAGCGACGCAGCATCACTGGGAACGCGTACGAAATGATCGCGTTGAATATCCAGTGCGATGAGCTTCCCAGGGCCTGCCCCTTAGCGCGAACCGCAGTCGGGAAGACTTCGCTGATGTATACCCACACCACGGCTCCCTGCGAGAACGCAAAACATGCGATGTACGCCATCAGCAGCCACACCAGCAGAGTCTTGTGTGAATCCATGTGAAAGACCAGGCCTACCAGGAACAGACAGATCACAAGGCCAAATGTGCCAGTCAGCAGCAGTTTCTTGCGACCGATCTTGTCGATCAGCGACATCGCAATCAGCGTTGCCACCAGGTTTGTCGCGCCCACGGCCACAGACTGCCCCGCGCTCGAAAGGCTGGTAGAGCCGGAGAGCCGGAAGATGTCGCTCAGGTAATACAGGATGGCGTTGATGCCGGAAAACTGCGTGAACGCACCAACCGTCACCGCCACAAAGATGCCGCGGGCGTGTGCCTTGCGGAAGAGCGGCATATGGGCCACGGCGCGCTCTTCGTTGATTTCCTGTTCAATACGCTGCAGACGCTTTTCCGGATCGGGATCGCCAATCAGGTTCAGCACTTTCAGGGCTTCTTCCCTGCGGCCCATCATGGCCAGCCAGCGTGGGCTGCGCGGAATGCCAAACAGCGCCACAACGAACAGCGCAGCCGGAATCGCCGCCACGCCTAATTGCCAGCGCCATTCGGTTGCACCAAGCTTCAGCGCGCCGATCAGGTAGTTCGACAGGTAGGCGATCAGGACGCCGACGACAATGTTCACCTGGAAGAATCCCACCAGACGTCCACGGTACTGCGTCGGCGAAAGCTCAGAGATGTACATGGGACCCAGCACGCTGGAGCCGCCGATTGCCAGGCCGCTAAGGACGCGGAAGACGATCAGCGAGGGCCAGCTCCACGCAAAGGCGCAGCCCAGTGCGGCAACGAAGTACAGCGCAGCCATGATCCGCAGGCTGTCGCGGCGGCCCAGCCGTTGGCCCGGAATACCTGCGGTCAGGGCGCCAATCACGGTGCCAATCAGTGCGGAAGCTACGGTAAAGCCGAGTCCGCTCGGCGACAGGTGATAAAGCGCTGTCAAAGAGGCGTTGGTGCCGGAAACTACAACCGTGTCAAAGCCAAAGAGCAAGCCGCCGAGACCGGCCACTGCTGTTGCGCGTATTACCTGCGCATTGATCTGCATACGCCTCCGAAAATTGCCTGAAAGTGCTTACAGCGCACTCTACATGGACGAACCCATTCCACGAAACTTCGGGGTCGTCTTTCCTGTAAGGCCTCTTAAAAGACCATGCTTTTATGAAATTGCATGGGAGGAATCAAGTATGGAACTCCGCGCGCACTTCGGCGAAGTTTTGCACGAGCATCCTCACTGCCCAACGTGACAGAATCACTAAAAGCGCATTGTGCAAATGCGCAAAGCTGTTTCGCATTTGCGATTGTGTTTTCCCCCTGCCGGAGTGAAGGAGTCCCCACCATGATGCCCGATGAAGATCTGCGAATCCACTACCACGACGACATGCAGCGCGGCGCGCGGATCAAGGTCATCGGCGTAGGCGGCGGCGGAAACAACGCTGTCAATCGCATGATCGCCGCAGGCGTGGAGGGCGTGGAGTTCATCGCCGCGAACACTGATGTGCAGGCTCTGAAGACTTCGATGGCGCCGGTCAAGCTGCAGCTTGGCGTGAAGCTCACCAGCGGCCTGGGCGCAGGTGCAAACCCTGACGTGGGCCGCCGCGCCGCACTGGAAGATTCAGACAAGATCATCGAAGCCCTGGAAGGCGCGGACATGGTCTTCGTCACCACCGGCCTTGGCGGAGGCACCGGCACCGGTGCGGCACCAGTTATCGCATCGCTGGCCAGCGAAATGGGTGCGCTCACTGTTGCTGTCGTCACGCGGCCCTTCTCCTTTGAAGGCAAGCGCCGCATGATGCAGGCGGAACGCGGCCTGCAGGAACTTCTGGAAGCCGTCGATACCGTCATTGTGATTCCGAACGAAAAACTGCTGGCCGTTGCAAAGGACGCGGGCTTCTTCGAGTCCTTCCGCATTGCCGACGATGTGCTGCGTCAGGGCGTGCAGGGCATTTCTGACATCATCACCATTCCCGGCATCATCAACCGCGACTTTGCCGATGTGAAGACCACCATGGCGGGCATGGGATATGCCGTGATGGCCACCGGCGTCCGCAGCGGCGACAACCGCGCGCGCGAAGCTGCCCAGGCTGCCATGGCATCGCCCCTGCTGGAGGCGGGTGCCATCGACGGCGCACGCGGCATCCTCATCAACATTACCGGCTCGTCCTCGCTCAAGCTCAGCGAAGTCAACGACGCAGCCGTGCTCATCCAGGACGCTGCCCACGAAGATGCCAACATCATCTTCGGCGCAGTACAGGACGAGAAGATGGGCGATGAGATCAAAATTACCGTCATCGCCACCGGCTTCAAGGAGCCGAAGCAGGACGGTCTGGAGCGTCGTGAGCGTCTTCTGGAACCCGGCCCGGCCCGTTCAGTAGCCGCCGCGGAACAGGGTTACGTCCCGCCCATTCAGCCGCGTTACGTGGCACCGCCCCCTGCGCCCGTCCAGCATCAGGCTCCGCCCCCGCAACCTGCAGCACCGCCGGTTCGGACAGTTCCGCAGCAGACATTTCCCGTGGCACAACCTACTTTTGGAACGCCCACTCCGGTAGCGCAACAACCGCAGAATTTTGTGCCGCAATCAGCGGAAACGCCGCAGGCGCAAGCGTTCTCGGCCCAACCGCAGCCCATTCGCACGGAATCTGCTCCTGTCTTCCATGCGGAACCGCAGACGCCTGCCGCTACCGCCAATCCGATCTTCACCACTTCGCCTGAGCCACCGCAGACTTTCTCCAGACAGCAGGACCCCTCGGAACTGGTGCCTGTGCCGGCCAGCGTCTTTGACGACGACTTTTTCCTTCGCCCGCGTCGCACGGAAGACGGCACTCACCCGACGGAAGAACCCACACTGCGCACCGACGTCCGCGTACCGACTTTTTCAGGACAAGCGCCCGCCGAACCGCAGGAAGAGCACGACGAACTCGACATTCCCGCATTTTTGCGCCGGGGAAGCCTGTAACGAAGCCACTCAACCGTCCCGATTGCAGCGAAGGACGTCTAAATCAGCATGGACCGGGAGATCGGCGGCAATGGAACCGCGGACCGGGAGTCCTTCCCACCATGCGTTGCTCGCGTGGCGAGTCTATGAAGGAGTTTGTGCCGATGAGTTTTTTCCCGCGTCTGCGTGTTGCGGCCTGTTCCCTGCTTGCTCTTTCCGCTGTTGTGGCCATGCCTGCCATGACAAAGAACAGTAAACAAGCCCACCACGGCAAGGCACAGCTTGCGCATGTTTCCACAGCGCACGCCGGAACAAAGAAGACGAAGACTCGTAAAGCGGTCACCGCCACGAATGTCGTCGTCGTGACCCACGGCAAACGCCGCGTGGTTCGCCGTGTCCGTTACGTCGAACACTTCAACGCACCCTCCTTTACCACCAACGTAGACAACATCACCCTGGGCGACGTTACCGCCGGAGAAGATCCGCTTGTCCGCGCCTCTCTGATCCAGGCGCTGGGCAACATGAATGGCACCGCGCTGGCCATTGACCCGCAGAACGGCCGCGTTCTGGCCATGGTCAATCAGAAGCAGGCGCTGGGTCCCGGCGCGGAACCGTGTTCCACCATCAAACTAACGGTGGCGCTGGCGGCGCTCTCCGAAGGCCTCATCACCAAGGACACGCCTGTGAACCTGGGCCGCGGCTACAAGGTCGACCTGACCTACGCTCTTGCCCGTTCCATCAACCCATATTTTGAAGAGTTGGGCCGCCAGATGGGGTTTGAAACCGTCAAGCACTACGCCAACCAGTTTGGCCTGGGCGAGCTTGCGGGATACAACATTACGGGCGAACAACTTGGCATTTACCCGGACCATCCGCTGCCGGAATCCAAGGGCGGCGTGGGCAAGATGTGCTCCTTCGGCGAAAGCGTTGAGATGACGCCGCTCCAGCTTGGCGCGATTGTGTCCGCCATTGCCAACGGCGGTTCGCTCTTCTATCTGCAGCACCCCACCACACCGGAAGAGATTGCCAGCTTCCAGCCGCGCCTGAAGCGCACGCTGAACATCCAGAAGTACATCCCGGACATGCTGCCGGGAATGGCGGGAGCGGTGGATGCTTCCTACGGTACAGCGCGCAGCCTTCGCACAAACTTCAGCGAATTCCCCATCTTCGGCAAGACCGGCACCTGCTCTGACAATGGGACCCGCTTCGGTTGGTTCGCGGGTTACGGCGATGGTCCCAATGGCCGTATCGTCACTGTCTTCTTCCTCACTGGTGGACGTCCTACCTTCGGCCCCAAGGCAGCGGAACTGACCGGCGTCTTTTACCGTGCGCTTGCAGACAAGAGTTACTTCCAGCAACACGCTGTTCCACAGGTAGCGACGTCACCGGCGACCGATCCATCGGCAGCCACCACCGCAATCCCGGGTCAAAGCCCCACACCTGCGGCGCTGCCGACCAGCAGCATCCCTGCAACCGAGACAACGGGAACGCCTGCAACGGCTCCGCTGCCAACGGGATTTGCCAAGCCCTGCGCCGTGAATGCAGCCACCTGCTAATCGGTCATAATGCATCGAAAGAAGAGCCCGGCACATCGCCGGGCTCTTCTTCTTAGAATGGAAACCAGCATGAAGATACTGACCGCTGCCGAGATGTCTGCCGCAGACCGCACCACCGCCGAGCGTTTCGGTGTCCCCTTTGGCGAACTGATGGAACACGCAGGAACTGCCGTGGCAAAATTCGCACGGCAGCAGTACCCAACAGCAAAGAACATCCTCATCCTGGCCGGAACAGGCAATAACGGCGGCGATGGATTGGTGGCAGCACGTGTCCTGCTGCAATCCGGCTGCAACGTGGAAGTGTTTCTTCTGGGAGATGTTGCGAAGCTGAAAGGCGATGCGGCTGCGGCCTACGAATCGCTGGATCGTTCGGTTGTTCGCATTCTTGCAGATAAGACCGCAATAAAGGAGGCCTTACCAAATGCGATTCGTGAAGCGGACGTTCTCCTGGATGCACTCGTCGGCACAGGCTTCACGCCACCGTTGCGAGGCCCCGCAGCCGTAGCGCGCGACATTGTTGCAGATACAACCATTCTCGTTATCGCTGTCGACCTGCCCAGCGGATGGGATGCAAATTTTACGGAGACATACGCCGAAGGAGCTTTCCGCGCGAATGCAGTCGTAACATTCACCGCCCCCAAGCTCGCACACGCATTCGGACACCTCACCGCGCCGAATGTCTTCGGCCCAGTCGTTATCGCACCCATTGGTTCTCCTGATGCAGCCATCGCAAGCGAGCAAAAGCTCACATGGACAGGCACCGCGAAACATATCTTCGAATCGCCACGCCCTTTTGAATCCAACAAGGGTATGTACGGCCACGTACTGCTCATCGGCGGTGCAGCAGGCAAAGCAGGCGCACCTTCCATGGCATCGCTGGCCGCGCTGCGTGCGGGTGCCGGACTGGTCACAGCAGCAGTGCCGCAGTCAATCCTGAATACCGTTGCGTTGATCACGCCGGAACTCATGACACATCCGCTCACGGAAGATGCGACCGGCTCCGTTGCGCTTGCGAACCTTGGCACCAAAGACCAATGGCTGAAGAAAATCTCCGTTCTTGCCATTGGCCCCGGCCTGGGCACAGAGGGGGAAGCATCCGAGTTTGTCCGCCGCCTGGTTCTTGAAACAGATATCCCATTCGTGCTCGACGCCGACGCGCTCAACGCATTCAAGGGCCAGACAGAAAAGCTGAAGGAAGCTTCACGTAACGGCACACGCACCATTGTTCTTACGCCACATCCCGGTGAGATGGGAACACTGCTTGGCATCACAGCAAAGCAAGTACAGGCAGACCGGCTGAACCTTGCACGCAGCTTCGCGCAGCAGCATGGCGTAACGCTGGTGCTGAAAGGTGCGCGCACACTTGTTGCACACCCTGATGGTTCGGTTGCTGTGAACACCACCGGCAATCCATCCATGGCAAAGGGCGGTTCCGGCGATATCCTCACTGGAATTATTGCTGCATGTCTTGCGCAAAAAACCCACCAGTCACGCGAAGCCATAGAAGCCGCCGTATATCTTCACGGCCTTGCAGGTGACTTCGCATCGCGCCAGATGGACGAGCACACAGTACTCGCAACAGATACCGTCGCTCATCTCAGCGGCGCCTTCCGCTATCGCACCTCAGACAACATAGGCGAATGGATCTGCGGTCTGCACGATTGATTCTGCAACCATCTCATGCAAACATCAACCTCATGAAGCGAGTTCTTCATTTCTTCTGCGGCGCGGTTCTTGCATGCACCATGCTGCGTGCACAGGTGCCTTCCTTCCGCATCACGCCGCTGCATCCCGTGGAGGAGCTTCGCGCAGAGGCGCTTCAGGCACAGCCACCCAAAGAAGCCGGAGACTTCCGCACACCGGATCTGGTGGAACTCATCACACTTGATCCCACCATCAAGCTCGACATCCGTTATGCGAGTACCAACAACTTCCTTGGCACGCCAGTCTATACACAGGCACGCGCCTTCCTGCAACGCCCTGCTGCTGAAGCGTTAGCACGCGCCAGCAATGCACTGCGTCCGCTTGGTTACGGCCTCATCATTCATGATGGATACCGTCCGTGGTACGTGACAAAAATCTTCTGGGACGCCACTCCGAATCATCAAAAGATGTTCGTCGCCGATCCGAAAGCCGGATCGAAACACAATCGTGGATGCGCTGTGGATCTGTCTCTATACGATCTGAAGACAGGCGAAGAAGTCACCATGCCCAGCGGCTACGACGAGATGACGGAGCGCGCCTACGCAGATTACTCTGGTGGCTCTGCGGAAGAACGCCAGTTACGCAGTATCCTTCGCCACGCCATGACAAAAGAAGGCTTCGAGATAAACCCCACCGAATGGTGGCACTTCGATTACCGCGACTGGAAGCAGTACCCCATCCTGAATGTTCCCTTCGAAAACATTCGATAGGAAACCTACCTAACGGTTATCAATCTCCGACAGTCGTCTCGCCATCGCGTGTCCCACAGCAGGCACATGTCCGAACACCCCCAGCATAGTCTCGCGAAGCAGGTGTGTCAGTGGGTTCGCGGACAGCGCCAACTTCGTGATCTTGTCCGTAGTGTTCACAACCGAATGCGCAATCTTCAGACGCTTTTGTTCCCACGCAGCTAGTTCCGATTCATCCCCATTGCGAATCGCTACGACCAGCGCGCTGGCAAGCGACACCGCATCCTGCACGCCTGTGTTCATTCCCTGCCCACCTGCAGGCGAATGCACGTGCGCCGCATCGCCAGCGATGAGCACACGCCCCTGCCGCAGTTTGCTCGCCACACGATGATGAATGTGGAATCGCGAAGACCAAACCACTTGATGCACCTTCGCGCCGGGAACGGTGCGTGCATCCAGAATCCGCTGGCAATCCTCTACCGCAGGATTTTGTGGCGGATTTTCCTGCGTGGCAATGATGCGCCAGATGTTGTTCGGCAGCGGAGCAACCAGTGTGATGCTTTGGTCCCCCAGGAATAACTCCAGCGTGTTCGCCGCTGCGTGCGAGGAAAGTGGCCAGTCCATCTTCACATCCGCCAGCACGAACGACTCCTCATAGTCGCCACCGGTAAAGGCGATGCCCGCCGCCTGGCGCACCGTGCTGCGCATCCCGTCGCAACCCACCACCCAGCGCCCGCATAGTTCCTGCACAAGCGTTCCTGCAGCGGTATACGTTGTCGTGACGCAATCCGGTGTCTGCGTCAGAGACGTAACCTCAATGGGGCGGAAAATGGATCCACCCAATGCGCGCAGCTTCGTCGCCAGAATTTCTTCCGTCAGGTTCTGCGGTAGCGCCAATGCAAATGGATACTTCGTTGGCAGTTCATCAAACGCGATCGTTGCTTTAATAGCGCCGCCTGTTTCTCGCAGGTGCCCCGCGCGCAATGGAATGCCTCGCGCGACCATTGTGTCGCTGATGCCAAGTGGCTCCAGCACCTCCAGCGTTCGCGCGTGAACAACGGTCGCACGTGACGTATTCGCGCCTTCCACCAGCCGATCAAACAACATCGCCCCAATGCCGAGACGTCGCAACTCTGCAGCCAGCGACAGTCCCGTTGGTCCCGCGCCAACTATGATCACGTCTTCCATGCGTGTCGCCATACTTCCCGGGTCCCTTCGCACATTTCACAGTACGGTCACATGACCGGATTTTCGTCACGATCTTTATAGAACGGATGCGTTTACGGAACGTTCGGATAGCTCACAAAACCAGGTACGACGCCAGAATGCGCGACAACCCACCCGCTAACAGAATTCATCCCAATTGCTGATGCGAATTATTATGCATAGTGCGTTCCTGCTGTTTTTTGCATGCAGCCTGCCAGCGCAGAGCAGCCCTCTCGCTTCGGCTCCGCCTGCGCAGGATACGCTCTCCATCCTGGGAAGCAACGGAACTGCAAGCAGCGGCGCTTCCCTTCCCATTGCGACAATGCGCAATAACCTGGGCGTCGCCGCGGGAACCCCCATTGAGGTTCATCTGGATCAGGCTGTGGACAGCGCACATGCGGCCAACGGCCAGAGATTGCACGGGAAATTGGTCAAGGCTATCGGCAACGCTCCAGCAGGAAGCCCCGTCGAGCTTACGGTGGTCGCTGTTGCTGCGGCCGGGCAGATGTCCAGCGCCGGCGAACTAAGTCTTCAGATTGTCCGCATGAACGGCCAGGATGAGTTGAGCGAGGTCATTACCGTACAAGGCAAACAGGGTCTGCGGCTGACAGCCGATGCTGCCCCTGCAAAGGGCACAGAGGCGACCGTCGTCCCCCAGCAAACCCTGATTTTTCCTGCCTACTAAGCCGTCGCGTGCAGCTAGGCCTTCCGAATAGCCTCCAGCATCTCTGCTGCATGCCCTTCCGGCTTCACCTTGCGAAATTCGGCTGCAAGTTTACCCTCGCGATCAAACAGAAACGTGGATCGCTCAATCTTGATCACTGGCTTGCCATACATGGTGGCATCGCGAACCACATCAAACTGCTTGGCCACAGCCAGTTCCGGGTCCGCCAGCAGCGTATAGGGCAGCGAAAACTTTGTGGCAAATTTCTTCTGCTTCCCCTCCGTATCGCGTGAAATCCCCAGCAACACCGCGCCTGCGGATTTTAGCTTGCCGTAGATATCGCGAAACTCACAGGCTTCCACGGTGCAGCCCGGCGTGTCGGCACGCGGGTAGAAAAACAGCACCACGGGCGATCCGCGAAACTGTGAAAGAGAGACGCTGTTGCCATCCTGATCCCGAAGCGTAAAGTCTACGATGTCGCCAATCTTCATAGTTCCTAGCTTACGCCGCGTATGCTGTTGAGAACGTTTCACCGTCCAATGGAGTAGTATGCGCGCCCGTTCGTCCGCCCTCCGATGGCTTTCTGCCGCAACCGTGTTGTGCTCCCTGCCCGTGGCGGCGGTAGCGCAAATGCACAAGGTTGCCAAACCGGATCAGGTCACCCGCGCCGTAGCCTTGTACGAATATGTTGGCGACGACCCCATCAAGCCAAAGGCGGCCCGCCTCATCCCCGTGTCGCTTTTTATTGGCGGCCACTATGAAGACGCCGGTATTTATCTGGCGCGCCCTGTTCCCTTTGCCCTGGAATCCGGCATCCGCTACGACCTACAAAAGAGTGGCATACAACAAAATGTGTTCGACCTGATCGCCTCGCGTAATTTTGCCGGAAGCGCCATCGCCGCGAACATCCCCTTTGATGACGGCTGGTTCGGTTACGGCCATGTCTCTGTTCCAAAGGCGCCCAAGGCTGGCCGCATCCGCCCCAACTGCGGTAATGCCCACGTCGTACAGGAAGCTACCAAGGACGATAGCAAGCCCCACTTCGGGTCCAAACCACCTGCCGCCGACCCCAAAGCCGCCGCGGCCGCGATTCCCGAGGAATGCCGCGAAGAGGACACGCCCGCAAAGGTATCCCTGGACGATTACGGTTCTGGCAAGAAAGACAAGGACGCCGTCGATCCGGAGCGCCCCACGCTGCATCGTTCGCCGGAATCCTCTGCGCACAACACGGGAGATCAGGGCAAGCCGAACAAGAAGGATTCCAAGAAGCCACCCGAGGCAACCGTTACGCAGAACAATTCCCCTGCCGACGACCCCGATCGTCCCACCATCCGTCATCGTACCGTCGATGAAGATGATCCGAATACGCTGCCGCCAGATCCCATGGAACTGGCCAGCCGCAGCACCGCAAAAGCCGCCGACACACGCGCAGCCGGGCCCACCGACGTCCGCTCCTCGGCGAATGAAACCGTGGCAGAAGGTGCCACCATATCCGGTGGAGACACCATGTCCGGTGGCCCTGTCCTGCGCCGTGGCGCTCTCACCACAGCAAAGGACGATACTCAGGCGGTCGTAAAAGTGAAAGCCCCGACAGCTTCCACGCTCTCGACACCTCTGGAATCGATCATTGCGGTAAGCGATGCGAAAGACCGCCCACAACACGACTTCACCTACAAATTCAGCAGCAACACAGAACGCGCGGCGGCGCTCAGTGCCCTGGAAGACCTGGCCAAAGCGGTCGTGCTGAACCCAGCACTCGCAACCGATGCTTTAGAGACGACTACAACTCCTAAGCCCTCAGCCAGGCCAGCGAAAACCGGCAAGGTATCCACTGGCCGCAGCCACAGTGCAAAAAACGCTAAGACGGCCCCGCCTGCGCCTTCCGTCTCATTCGCAGACGAACAGATGCACGCCTACCAGCTCTATTTCAGCGCGCCCGTCAGCTATACCTTCTTCGCCCGCATTCCAGCCACGGACGAACACCCAGAGCGTTTTGTCACCGTCGTCGCGAACACCGACCCGGACGGCTCACTCCATCCGGCCATGCGAAGCGTTACCGACAACCTTCATCTCGACCGCATCCCGCGTTACCGCCCCATTGACGTAGTCGACGCCGATGCAACCAACCGCGCCGAAATCCTCATGGAACTTCGTCACGGCAGCTCACGACAATTCGCTCTCTATCGTCTCCTTGGAAACAAGACAGACCAGGTTTTCATCAGCGGAACCACCGTCCTATAAGCAACAGGCCCGTTCCAGATACAAGAACGCATCAAGGTGCCTGCCCAACCGCGCCGAAGGTCAAGATCAACACCAGAGACCTTGCTGACTCCCGGACTCGCTGTTTCAATAAACGAATGTCTACCGGAGATCTATTCGCGTCAACCCAGCCCTCGTCCCCCCGCAATACTTCAGCCATTACTCTCTTGGCCCATTGCGATGGTGGAGCACGAGGCAATCCCGGCCCTGCCGGCTATGGCGCGGTTATCGCGAAAGAAGATGGCGTTGTCCTCGCAGAACTAAGCGAATTCCTGGGCTTCAAAACAAACAACTTTGCCGAATACAGCGGCCTGCTCGGTGTCCTCCAGTGGGTTTTGGATAACGGCTACACGCGTGTAAAAGTCGTGAGCGATAGCGAATTGATGGTGAAACAGATCCAGGGCAAGTACAAGGTCAACAGTCCCGATCTACGACCGCTCTTCGAAGAAGCCAGGCGACGGATTGCCCGCCTGGAACTCTTCAACATCTCGCACGCCCTGCGCCACAAAAACAAAACCGCGGACCGCCTCGCCAATGAGGCCATGGATCGTGGCATGGGTAAGGCATCCCCCGCGACCAAAGCGACACCGTATCCGCAGACATCTTCTGCGCCTCCGGCACCGCGACAGCTTGATCCTGCAGCCAGACGCACTGAACCAGCCGCAGTCAATCCTCCTCCAGGTGAAATGCTGCGAGGGTTCGTCCGCGACGGCGCGATTCATTTACTGGGTGGAAAGTCACTACCGGACGGCGTGTTTGTGAAGATCATCCGCGAATAGCGAAAGCACGTGTCCTTCAAACTATCTCTGAATTCATGGGATGGATTGCAGACTTACATAAAAGCGCCGCCCGGTTGGATGACGGGCGGCGCTGCCATATGGAACGAATCAACCGATACATTAACACCCAGAGGTGTCCAGACAATCTCCGAAGCGGATTGCTCAAGACGGTGATCGAGAAGTTAGGAACGAACCTCTATAAAAGAAGGCAGACGCAAAAAAGCCCACTCCGAAGAGTGGGCTTTTCGATGTAATGCTGGCGATCACCTAATCTCCCACACAGCTACCCGTGCAGTACCATCGGCCCAGCGAGACTTAACTTCCGTGTTCGAGATGGGAACGGGTGTGACCCTCGCGGTATTATCACCAGCAAATTGTCGAAACTCGCATGTGCGAGGTTTCACGACTGAATAGATTGAGTAGACGATATACCAAATTTTGGATTTGTCTTAATAACTACTTGGCTTGCGTTGAATTATCTCTTGGATCGCAGAGTTTCTGCGCAGAGTAAATTCTATGATCAAGCCGAACGGGCGATTAGTACTGGTAAGCTACACGCATTACTGCGCTTCCACATCCAGCCTATCAACCTGGTGGTCTTCCAGGGCCCTTCTTATCCCTTACGGGTTGGGAGATCTCATCTTAGGGCATGCTTCCCGCTTATATGCATTCAGCGGTTATCATAACCGAACTTCGCTACCCAGCCGTGCCTTTGGCAAGACAACTGGAACACAAGAGGTTCGTCCATCCCGGTCCTCTCGTACTAAGGACAGCCCCCTTCAAATCTCCTACGCCCACAGCAGATAGAGACCGAACTGTCTCGCGACGTTCTGAACCCAGCTCACGTACCGCTTTAATAGGCGAACAGCCTAACCCTTGGAACCTTCTACAGCTCCAGGATGCGATGAGCCGACATCGAGGTGCCAAACCATTGCGTCGATATGAACTCTTGGCAATGATCAGCCTGTTATCCCCGGCGTACCTTTTATCCGTTGAGCGATGGCCCTTCCATACAGAACCACCGGATCACTAAAGCCTGCTTTCGCATCTGCTCGACTTGTAGGTCTCGCAGTTAACCACACTTATGCTTTTGCACTCGACGGCTGATTTCCAAACAGCCTGAGTGTAGCTTCGCGCGCCTCCGTTACAATTTAGGAGGCGACCGCCCCAGTCAAACTACCCGTCTTACTATGTCCCTCTCCCCGATCAGGGGAGGAGGTTAGAGTCACAACAATCGCAGGGTGGTATCTCACCGTTGGCTCCACCGAAACCGAGATCCCGGTATCAAAGCCTCCCACCTATCCTGCGCAGCAATTGCCGTAACCCATAGTAAAAGTATAGTAAAGGTGCACGGGGTCTTTTCGTCTAGCTGCGGGTAACCGGCATCTTCACCGGTACTACAAGTTCGCCGAGCAACTCGTTAAGACAGTCGTACGATCGTTACTCCATTCGTGCAGGTCGGAACTTACCCGACAAGGAATTTCGCTACCTTAGGACCGTTATAGTTACGGCCGCCGTTCACTGGGGCTTCAATTCAGAGCTTCGCTTGCGCTAACCCCTCCTTTTAACCTTCCAGCACCGGGCAGGAGTCAGCCCCTATACGTCGTTTTAGACTTTGCAGAGACCTGTGTTTTTGTTAAACAGTCGCCGTACGCGTTTCACTGCGGCCACCTCGGGCTATTAACCCTAACGTGGCGACCCTTCTCCCGAAGTTACGGGTCTAATTTGCCGAGTTCCTTAACAAGCCTTCACTCGAGCGCCTTTGGATATTCTCCTCGTCTACCTGTGTCGGTTTGGGGTACGGTTCCCAATCTCTCTCCTTAGAGGTTTTTCTTGGCAGCATGAAATCAGCAGCTTACACCCTAAAGGGCTTGCTTTGCACCTCACTGTTAAGACCAAACGGATTTGCCTATCTGGTCCAGCTTCACGTGCATCGACCGCCATAGCCATATGACGACCTGCCTATCCTTCTGCGTCACCCCATCGTAATAACGAGATATTGGGAGGTCCGGAATATTAACCGGATGTCCATCGCTTACGCCTTTCGGCCTCAGCTTAGGGACCGCCTAACCCTGAGCGGATTAACCTTCCTCAGGAAACCTTAGACTTTCGGCGTGAAGGGTTCTCACCTTCATTATCGCTACTTATGCCGGCAGGGTCTCTTCTCGAAACTCCATACGTCTTCTCAGTCGTACTTCATTGTCGCGAGAATGCTCTCCTACCACGCACACTAAAAGTGTGCATCCGCTGCTTCGGTATATAGTTTTAGCCCCGTTGTATTGTCGGCACCGGACCGCTTGACCAGTGAGCTATTACGCTTTCTTTAAAGGATGGCTGCTTCTAAGCCAACCTCCTGGCTGTCTGAGCGTTCCGACTTCCTTTCCCACTTAACTATAATTTGGGGACCTTAGCAGGCGGTCTGGACTGTTTTCCTCTCGACTGTGAAGCTTAGCCCCCACAGTCTGACTCCCGGGCTGGTTGTCATTGGCATTCGAAGTTTGGCTGGATTCAGTAAGCCGGAAAGCCCCCTAGTCCAATCATGTCTCTACCACCAACGCAAATCACCCGAGGCTAGCCCTAAAGCTATTTCGGAGAGAACGAGCTATCACGGAATTTGATTAGCCTTTCACCCCTACCCTCAGCTCATCCGAGCTTTTTTCAACAAACACCGGTTCGGTCCTCCAATGGGTGTTACCCCATCTTCAACCTGGCCAAGGGTAGATCATCCCGCTTCGCGTCTATTCCTGCCAACTTAACGCCCTATTCAGACTCGCTTTCGCTGCGGCTCGCTCACGCTTAACCTTGCTGACAAGAATAACTAGCCGGCTCATTATGCAATAGGCACGCGGTCAGACATTCCCTTACGGGCATAGTCCTCCCACTGCTTGTAGGCACACGGTTTCAGGTACTTTTCACTCCCCTCAATGGGGTGCTTTTCGCCTTTCCCTCACGGTACTGGTTCACTATCGGTCAGAATCGAGTATTTAGCCTTACGGGATGGTCCCCGTGGATTCAAGCAGGGTTTCTCGTGCCCCGCCTTACTCAGGTACCTGCTTCGAGTCCAGATAAATTTCGTTTACGCGCCTGTCACGCTCTGTGGGGCCCCTTTCCAGGGGCTTCGACTATCTACTGGATTGGTAACTCTACTTGTTGCAGGCCCTACAACCCCCGTGTTACCGAAATAAAACGGGTTTGGGCTATTCCGAGTTCGCTCGCCACTACTATCGGAATCGAGGTTTCTTTCTTCTCCTGGGGGTACTGAGATGGTTCACTTCCCCCCGTTCGCCTGTTCTCACCTATTTATTCAGTGAGACATACATACGGTTTGCGTATGTGGGTTTCCCCATTCGGAAATCTCCGGATCAACGCCTGTGTGCGGCTCCCCGAAGCTTATCGCAGCTTGCCACGTCCTTCATCGCCTGATTCTGCCAAGGCATCCACCGTGCGCCCTTAGTAGCTTGTTCATAGAATTTACTCGCACGCAGATTACTCTGCGGCGAGTGTCCATTTATATTCGCCTTGTTACTTATCCTAAAGACACATCAACACTAAATCGTCATGTCTTGCAGAGACTACCTGCAAGCTGACGGCTCAGCCTTGTAGTTATGTTTACCCAATCTATTCAGTTGTCAAACATCACACACGCTTTGCGTGCTGCACCCTGGGGTGCTGGACGAAACTCTGTCCAAGGCTCAGACTATAAAGTCTCAACCTCATCCAGATATTTATCTTTTCGAGAGTATTGGTGGAGCTGACCGGGATCGAACCGATGACATCCTGCTTGCAAAGCAGGCGCTCTCCCAACTGAGCTACAGCCCCATTCGCACCAACTTGATTAGAGTATCTCCGTCAAGGAGGCTCGTCAAGAGGATGGTGGGCCTGGGTAGATTCGAACTACCGACCTCACCCTTATCAGGGGTGCGCTCTAGCCAACTGAGCTACAGGCCCAGGTCAGAGGTTTGCACCTGATAGCGCAGTCGCTATCAAGTGCAGCCCCTATTTCCCTTGAGCTCCCTGCCGAAGCAGTTGGCTCTCGAAAGATTTTCGAGGACACAGTTGAACGTGCGGATCGACTAAGTCGACCGTTGACCATCGTGCAGATAGTCATTAACCAAAGAGAGGCTTAGTTCAGACTCTTACCAAGCCGAAGCTCAGTAAGGTGTCCGGCCCAGAAGAAACTCACTCAAGGTGCTCGCGATACGCGAGACGTTTCTTCTTTCCGGATCGGTTTCTCTTTAGAAAGGAGGTGATCCAGCCGCAGGTTCTCCTACGGCTACCTTGTTACGACTTCACCCCAATCATGAATTATACCTTGGGCGGCTGCTCCTCTTGCGAGTTAGCGCACCGACTTCTAGTACGACCCACTTTCGTGATGTGACGGGCGGTGTGTACAAGGCCCGGGAACGTATTCACCGCAGCGTTCTGATCTGCGATTACTAGCGATTCCAGCTTCATGGAGTCGAGTTGCAGACTCCAATCCGAACTGAGGCCGGCTTTTTCCGATTGGCTCCCCCTCGCGGGTTCGCAGCGGTTTGTACCGGCCATTGTAGCACGTGTGTAGCCCTGGACATAAAGGCCATGAGGACTTGACGTCATCCCCACCTTCCTCCCCGTTATCCGAGGCGGTTTCGCCAGAGTGCTCAACTAAATGGTAGCAACTGGAGATAAGGGTTGCGCTCGTTGCGGGACTTAACCCAACATCTCACGACACGAGCTGACGACAGCCATGCAGCACCTATATACGGGCCTATTGCTAGGCGCACCTATTTCTAAGTGATTCCCGTACATTTCGAGCCCAGGTAAGGTTCTTCGCGTTGCGTCGAATTAAACCACATGCTCCACCGCTTGTGCGGGCCCCCGTCAATTCCTTTGAGTTTCAGCCTTGCGACCGTACTCCCCAGGCGGATTGCTTATCGCGTTAGCTTCGACACGGCAGGATTGGGTACCTGCCACATCAAGCAATCATCGTTTAGGGCTAGGACTACCAGGGTATCTAATCCTGTTTGCTCCCCTAGCTTTCGCGCCTCAGCGTCAGTAATGGTCCAGTGAGCCGCTTTCGCCACAGGTGTTCCTTCCGATATCTACGCATTTCACCGCTACACCGGAAATTCCACTCACCTCTCCCATACTCAAGCCCGGCAGTTTTCGATGCAGACTTCGAGTTGAGCCCGAAGATTTCACACCAAACTTGCCAAACCGCCTACGCGCCCTTTACGCCCAATAATTCCGAACAACGCTTGCCCCCCTCGTATTACCGCGGCTGCTGGCACGAAGTTAGCCGGGGCTTCTTCTATAGGTACCGTCATTATCTTCCCTATCGAAAGGAGTTTACGTCCCAAGAGACTTCATCCTCCACGCGGCGTTGCTGCGTCAGGGTTTCCCCCATTGCGCAAAATTCCCCACTGCTGCCTCCCGTAGGAGTCTGGACCGTGTTTCAGTTCCAGTGTGTCCGTGCGCCCTCTCAGGCCGGATACAGATCATCGCCTTGGTGGGCCATTACCCCGCCAACTAGCTAATCTGCCGCGAACTCCTCTCCAAGCGCATTGCTGCTTTGACTCGTAAGTGTTATGCGGTATTAGCTAAGGTTTCCCTCAGTTATTCCCCACTCGGAGGTAGATCATTCACGTGTTACTCACCCGTGCGCCACTTTACTCAGATCCGAAGACCCTTTCTCGTGCGACTTGCATGTGTTAGGCACGCCGCCAGCGTTGATTCTGAGCCAGGATCAAACTCTCGTTTGAATACTGGTTGGCTGCGCTACAGGACGGAGGTCCGTAGCTGTCAGCCGCCTCGCAGCGCTCGAAAAGGCTGCGAGGATAAAACTAGTGAGATGACTAAACCGTAAGGTTTAATGATTCTCACGACTGGCACGTTCAACCATGTTGTCAAAGATCCTGGTCAGATCAGGCCTAAGCCGTCTGCTTTGGATCAAGGACGCTGTCAGTCATCGACTCGACAGTTGTGTCCTCGAACTTGTATGAGCTGGTGTCTTATACGCTTTTCGCGTCCCGTCTACTCGCTCGCCGTATCCTTAACCGCCGGACCGCGTCGCTTTCGCTCTCGACTGCCTCGCTGCAACTTCTTAAGAGTACCGCGTTTTCGCTTGCTTGTCAACCCGCTCACCTCTATACTGTTAAGCTCGCCTGCTCGATCCTCTTGGTCGATGCTAGCCCCGCGGGCAACGATTACTTATCAGTATGGAGTCGGCGGCGACTTAGCATTACTTAGCGAAGACGCACTCTACGAAATATCGCGTAGACATTTACCGCTCACAAAATCTCAAAACATCTCAAGCGCAAATCGCGGACTTACGTCACAAACGTTTGGCTCGGGGCTTCAGCCCCTTCCAATCTTTTCGTACAGTGCTTGGGTTTGTCGAATGGGCCGCCAGAACTTTCGCTCTTAGCTTGACCTCGCGTGACAAACGCTTGGACTGATTTGCTGCTCTTTCGAGACTTACGCTGCAGGCTGCCTGTTATTCCGGCTACCCACTCGACCGCTTCATACTGACCGCTTGTCGACTTTTCTGTTATATCAAACCTTTCGGTTTGTGTCAACTAGCAGCGGTTCGCTTGCCGGTTGACTTTTCATTTATACAAACCTTTTCGGTTTGCGTCAAGCGACTAACTTCGTCGCTCTTTCGTTTCGCGCTCAACAACTGCGCTCGACTTGATTGACATTACAGGGCGGCTCCACCAAGTGCAACCTGAAACGTGGAAAAGGCTGCGGAAAACCACTCCGCAGCCTTTTCTAAGTAACTGATCCATCAGTGATTTACAAAAAGTTCACGAACATCGTGTTTCATACTCGCCTGGCTTGCTGGACGTGTATAGAACATGTGTCCTCCGGGGTATTCCTTGATAGAAATTCTGTTTGGAGACCCCATTACCGGCATTTGATTCACCGTAACGATCGATCCCATGAACGGGCAGGACAGATCATTCCATCCGTGAACGATCAAAACATGTAGTTTCGGGTCGGCTGCCACCGCCTGCCGCAGCTGCGTTCCCGATCCACTACGCTCATCCCGGCCAGAACGATCCCATAAACGGTTCACGTCATAGCTGAGCGCGTTATATCGGGCATCCACCTTCCATCCCACCGTCTGCGTCACGAAATGAACCATGCTCTGTGTCAGCGGAGCAATGATCGTATCCAGGATGGGATCGCCGGTCTTCTGGTCGCGGTTATATGGGAACGGATCCATCGCCGTAACATTCGAGTCATAGACGCTACCCAGCTTGCCTTCCTTGCGATGAACTTCTCGCAGAAAGACGTCCGGCTCGATGCGGCCACCCTCGGCACGTACAAAGTCAGGGTCCAGTCCGGTAAGCTGCGTCACCTTCGTGACCATGCGTTCCTTCGTCGCGGGGTCAGAGCTGCCACGGATCAGATCGGTGGCATATTCCCCCTCGGCGTAATCAATAACGTCCTTCATGGCTGCAGACGTCAGTTTGCCCTGGCGCTCCATGTTCGCAGCTGCCATCGACGGCATGGTCACAATCCACGGGAGCGGTGACAGGTCCCCGTTATCGGTAATGCTCGGATTCAGATAAGGCGATACCAGCACCACGCCGTTCAGCCCCACACCCAGCTCCGTCTGCAGATAGCGGGTAATGCGCGGACCGCGGAAACCGCCATAGCTTTCGCCGATCAGATACTTCCGCGACATCATCCGGCCGTTCTTCAGCAACCAGTCATAGATGATGCGCGACAGGTAGTTCACATCCGCGGTTGGTGCATAGAACAACTTCTTCGCTTCGGCCTCCGGCACCTCCGAACGGCTGAAGCCCGTGCCGATGGGATCAATAAAGACCAGATCGGTAAAGTCCAGCCACGTTCCAGGATTGTCCACCAGCGTGGGCGTATCGGAGGGCGAAGAGTTGTCCTCGCCAAATGGAACACGCTTTGGGCCAATGGCTCCAAAGTTCAGGTAAACGCTGGCAGCGCCAGGGCCACCATTCAACGCAAACGTCACAGGCCGATTCGCACCCGGCACTGTATAGGAGGTGAAGACAACCTGCCCCGCGACTTTGCCGTCCGCATTACGCACCGGCAGCGTGCCCACCGTCACGGTGTACTTCAGCGGCTTACCGTCCACAGTAATGCTCTGGTCCACATGCGCATCTGCAGGCAACGGCGGAAACGATGGCTTGTCCTTGGCATCCTTGGCTGCATCCTTTGCTGCAGCAGGAGGAGTTCCCTGCGACGGTTCATCGCCGTGTTCCTGGGCAAAGCAGGAAGCAGAAACACACAGTACAGCGGCCAGCGCCAGGTGATGAGAAAGCAGGGAAAATCGCATGCGTAACACCGTATCAGCAAGTCCTGCAAAGGGCGAAAGCTATACTAAAAACTCGCCGCAACCTGCGGCGCAGAACCGGAGCAAACCAATGCCCATCCAAACCACAGACAAAATCTGGCACAACGGAACACTGATTCCGTGGGCGGACGCCAACATCCACGTGATGTCGCACGTGGTGCATTACGGCTCGTCCGTTTTTGAAGGGATTCGCGCCTATACACAAGGCGAGAAGGCGGGTATCTTCCGACTTCGTGAGCACATGCAGCGCTTTATTGATTCCGCGCGCATTTATCGCATGCCGATTCCCTATTCCCTTGACGAGCTTTGCCAGGCAGTTGTCGATGTGGTCGATGTAAATAACGTAGCTCCCTGCTACATCCGTCCCGTGGCTTTCCGCGGATACGGTGAGATCGGTGTCAACCCGCTCAAGTCGCCGGTTGAGGTCTACATCGCAAACTTCCCCTGGGGCAAGTATGTTCCGGGCAACCAGGGCGCAGACGTCTGCGTGTCCAGTTGGAACCGCCTTGCGCCAAACACCATGCCGTCGCTTGCGAAGGCCGGCGCCAACTACATGAACTCGCAGTTGATCCGCATGGAAGCCGAGATCAACGGCTACGTGGAAGGCATCGCGCTCGATCGCAACGGCTATCTCTCAGAAGGCTCGGGCGAGAACCTGTTCCTCATCCGCGAGGGCAAGCTCTTCACTTCACCACTGGCGAACAGTGTGCTCAACGGCATCACGCGCGCCTCGGTCATTCAGATCGCGAAGGACTTCGGCATTGAAGTCGTGGAGCAGTCGATGCCGCGCGAACTCCTCTACCTGTGCGATGAAGCCTTCTTCACCGGCACAGCCGCAGAGGTTTCGCACCTGCGCTCGGTGGATCGCATCCTTATCGGCGACGGCTCGATGGGCCCTGTCACGAAGAAGCTGCACGATGAGTTCTTCGCGCTGGTCAACGGCGGTAAGAGTGATCGCTACAACTGGCTCACGCCGGTCAAGGTGCGAAGCGCAGAGTTGACTCAGGCGTAAGACGAACCTTTACTCAGGGGATGTAATGCTGACACGACGCTTGTTTGCTACCTCAACTGCACTTGCAGCATTCATCCCTGCCGCTAAAGCCGCGGCGAAATCTGCCAAGCAGATTTTTGCTGCAAATCCAAACGCAACTCCGAAGCCGCCGTACTCACCTGCGGTCGGCTTCGGAGCTTTGCTCTTCGTCTCCGGCAAAGCCTCTTATAACGCAGCAGACCCGAAAGACATCCGCTCGTGCGTTCGTTATGCCTTTGACCAGGTGGAAGCAGAACTGAAGAACGCGGGATCGTCTATGGAAAACGTGCTTAAAGTGCAGGTCTTCTTGCGCAACATGGATGACTACGCCGCAATGAACGAGATATTTTCCGAGCGCTTTCCCAAAGATCCCCCCGCCCGCACAACCATCGCAGCCATCATCCCGCGCGAAAGCCTGGTTGAGATCGACGTGATCGCCGGTCGATAGAAGTTTGCAGCGTAACTAAAGCTTCAGGAAGGGCAGCCAGCACGGCTGCCCTTCTTGTGTTTGCTAGACTCGTAGCCACTTCGCACACGAGTCTCTTTTATGTCCCCAACTCACGCTCCCGGAACCGACTACGGCGTTGACGCACCTGCCGTCATGCGCAACCTGTTTCTCATCGGCTTTGCTTGTCTGTTAGCGGGACTGCTGCTTCCTCCCGTGCTGCATCTTGGGCCGGTTGCGTTGGAAACACGGCCAATGTTCCTCTGGCCCGCAGCGTTTCTCATTGGCGAAGCTCTACTCTTCCTGCTCTATGTGAAGTATGGCAAGTTCCGACATCGCGATTTCATCCTCCGCATGCACACATGGCGTGGTGACGAGCAAGTGCTGGACGTGGGCTGCGGCCGGGGTCTTCTGCTTGCAGGTGCTGCGAAGAAGCTCACCACAGGCCATGCCACCGGTATCGACATCTGGTCGACCGAAGACATGGGCGGCAATGCGGAAGCTGCCACGCTGCACAACCTGCAACTCGAAGGCATCGCCGACCGCTGCACGCTGGTCAGCGTACCCGCACAGGACATAACCTTCCCGAAGGAAAGCTTCGACGTCATCGTGTCGAACCTCTGCCTGCACAACATCTATAGCAAGTCGCACCGCACCTACGCACTGAACCACATTGTGCGCGTGTTGAAGCCCGGCGGCATTGCGCTCATCAGCGACTACAAACTCACCAGCGAATACGCAGATTACTTCCACCGCAACGGGCTGGAAGTCACAGCAAAGCGCGGCAGCTTCCTCACCACGTTCCCTCCACTCAAAGTCGTCATCGCTAGAAAGCCCGCGTAATTCGCGGGCCTTCATCACTGCGCTCGTCATGAATCCTTACGCGACGCGCTGAGCCTCCTGCGGAGCTTCCTGCTCTTCACCATTGCTCCCGCCTTCACTGGGTTTGTTCGCGCCGACCAACTCCGGAATCTTCACAGGGCTCAGCTTTTCTTCCTGATCCAATGTTGCGCGACGCGTACGGCGATAGGGTTGCAGCTTTACAGGCATTCCTGTCTTCAACGATTGTTCGCACGCCACCAGCACGCGCACATCCAGCATGCCTTCTTCCCCGTCCGGCTCGGGATTACGATCTTCGATCACGCACTCAGAAAAGTACTTCAATTCACCGCCAAACTGGTCGGTCTTCCCAAAGCTTTCGTTTGATTCCTTCTCGCCGATCATCAGGGTGTGTTTCATGCCGCCGGGCATGGCATATGCCGGACTGCTGAACAACGACCCCAAGTCGCCCGTAATACGAAAATCATCCAGGTCCTGTGCGTTGTAGCTTAGAACGAATGAGCCGATACGGCCCTCTTCAAACTTCAGTGTCACAGCGACGGTATCTTCAAAGTTGAACTTCTCGTCCGTCTTCCATCCCGCTGCATACACCTCAATGGGTTCCGCGCCAAAGACCGTGCGCACCATATTGATGGGATAGGGGCCCATATCCGGAATCGGACCGGCCCAGTAGCCACTCTTCGCACGATGATTGAATCGGCTCACCGGCTGCGAGAAACTTGAGTTGAAGTAACGGAGCTTGCCCAGCTTCCCAGAGCGCGCGATCTTCAGGGCTTTCAGCGTGCCGGGCTCAAAGTGCAATCGATACGCCACCATCAGCTTTGCACCGCTTTTCTGCGATGCCTTAATGATCTGCTGGCACTGCTCCACACTCACAGCCATGGGCTTTTCCAACAGCAGGTGCAGCCCTGCCTCCAGTGTCTTGACAGCAAGTTCCACATGATCCCAGTTCGGAGTTGCAAGATAGATCGCATCCGCAACATCGTCTTTCAGAAACTGGTCATATTCCTCGTAGCTATAGCTGTGCTGGATGGTGGGGTATTTTTCCGATAGTTTTTCGGCCTTGTATTCATGGCCAGTCACAATGGCCGTCACTTCAGAGTTTCCGGTGTGTTCCACGCCGGGCAGGAGCGCTGTCTGCGAGATCCATCCCGCACCCACCACTGCATACCGCACCTTGCTTCCCTGCCCCACCTTCTTCGCTGTTGCCATATCGTCATCCGTCCTTTCGGTGGGATGGGACGGCAGCAGAGAAAACGGAGATGCCCTCTGCTGCAATACGGCGTAAAGATGCGCGGAAAATGTTGGCCGCCCGACCCTCAGGACTGCGAAATGGGTTTCGTCGTCAGATCACCTTCAGGGTGGTCCTGCGCATCCCATCCCGGCAGCGTCTGGTCGCCCACGATAAGACGAGAACCTTCCTCAAAGAACGCATACGTATAAGCCCAGTTACGGAAGACCGAAAAGCGATTGCGGAAACCAATGAGAAAGAAGATGTGGACCAGCAGCCATGTGAGCCATGCGGGAAATCCGCTGAGGTGACCCTTGAACGGCCACTTCACATTGGCCACGGCTGCGCTGCGACCAATGGTGGCCATGTCGCCCTTATCCGCATAGATAAACGGCTTCTTCATCTGTTCCCCGCGCACTTCCAGGGCAATCGACCGTCCCGCATATTCGCCCATTTGCATGGCCGGCTGCGCCACTCCGGGAACCGGCTTCCCTTCGCTGTTCGCAGCCGCAAGATCGCCGCAGACAAAAATCTCGGGATGCCCTTCCGGATGAAGCTGTCCATCCACAATCACGCAGCCGCGTTTATCCAGCGGTACACCCAACAGCGCACCCAGCGGGGAAGCCTTCACACCCGCAGCCCACAACGTCACCACGGCATCCATGCGTTCGTCGCCCACCATCACGTAACCAGGCTTCACGTCGGTCACGCGTGTATTGGTGCGAACCTGCACACCAAGCGCCGCAAGCTGTTCCACCGCCTTCTTCTGCAGGTCAGGCGGGTACGGGCCCAGGATGGTGGGCGAGCCTTCCAGAATCACCACCTGCGCCTTTGCCGGATCAATGTGGCGAAAGTCGCGGCGGATATACAGCTTCGCAATGTCAGAGATCGCACCGGCAAGTTCAACACCTGTAGGGCCGCCACCGATCACGACAAAGTTCAACGCCGGATGTCGCCCCGTCTCCTGCATCTCGCCTTCAGCAAGTTCAAAGGCAAGCAGCACGCGGCGGCGAATCTCCACCGCATCTTCAATCGTCTTCAACCCCGGCGCCAGCGGAGCCCAGTCTTCCCTGCCAAAGTAGGAATGTGTCGAGCCTGTGGCCAGGATCAGGTAGTCATACTCCAGCAGCACGCCGCTCTTCAGCGAAGCGCGCTGTGCTGCTGTATCAAAACCCACCACCTCATCCATCAACACCTGCGTATTCGGCGAACGAAGAATCGCACGAATCGGCTGTGCAATCTCATTCGGCGATAGCACTGCAAGTGCTACCTGATAGAGCAGTGGTTGAAATGTGTGGTGATTGCGACGATCCACCAGCGTGATGCTGACGTCCGCGTTCTTCAATGCTTCCGCGGCCTTCAATCCGGCAAAGCCGCCGCCCACAATCAATACCCGTTTGCGCACACCACCTGTTGACATTCAGGCCACTCCTTCTTGCTGGTCACTCTGTCTGATGCACGAAGATAAGCCTTGGTCGCTACCGGGAGCATCAGGGCGTCTTCACCAGCGTAATCGTAATGGCTCCCTGCGTCCCGACAGACGCCGTGATCTTTGTCACCGCAGCGGTATTCGCGTATTGCAGTGGCAACACCGTCACCAGTCCATCGTCATCACTGACGACACTGGATGCCATCGTGCCGTAGACCGGAGCAGTAGCGCATCTGCCGGTGGTGCAGGGGGGCTGCCATCCCGACGCCGCCTGATACACCGCAACCGTTGCACCAGCAACAGGATTCCCGTACGTATCCAAAACGCGCAGAGCTACCCTACTGAGGGAATCCGTCGCGGAGAGGCTCTGCGCATCGCCACTGACCACCGCCACACGCAGATTCGCAGCGGCAACTCCGATAAGGTTCTGCATACTGCACACCGTACTCCACGCGCACGCCTGCACCGTGGCCGCTTCACCATCACGTAACGATCCTGTCGTGGCGATATTCGACAATCCCGATGCATTCGCCATGGAAACAGAGGCAGTAAATCCCGCGCGCGTTGTGGACGCGGTCCACATGACCGATGTGCCGGCAGCCGCCGCACCATTCTCCGTAACAACCACAGCAGGCGTAAAGACAGCCCCGGCACCGGCGGCCACATACTCGGTGGGCCGCAGCAACGTCACAGCCCGCGATACCGCCGTCGCAGTGAACGAAGCCTGAACCGCCGAGCCACCCGAAGAAACAGCACGCACCGTGATGGCGCCAGCCGCGCTGGGTGTAATGTAGGTCTGCGCCACACCGTTGGCATCCGTCACCAACGCGCATTTCGCAAGGTTGCATACCCCCACAACGATGCTTCCCGCAGGTGCCGAGACAGTAATCTCACCGTTACGAACAGCAGCACCACTCCCATCTGTTAATTGCAGCGAGAGAAGTGTGGGCGCTCCCACAACAACCGAAGCAGCGGGCTGCGAAGTTATCGCAAGTACATCAGACGAAGCGCCGCCATAAGTGATCGCACCGGTGATCGTGGTGGAACCGCCGGTAGAAAGATCCGTGACGGTAACATCCTTCGCCCCACTGGAACCCAGCGCAGGCGCAACCACATGAATAGAAGTGGAGGAAATACTGACAACGTTCGCAGCCACGCCACCAATGGTGACCACGTTTCCCGCCGCAAACCCCGTTCCCGTGATGACCACCGTTCCTCCAGAGGAGGAGAGCCGCGTCGGCGAAACCGCATCCGCATAAAGAACACGCGCACGATAGGTGTAATCCGGACGACCATCACCACGCGCATCGGTGATCACAAAACGAATATTCTCTGCTGCAGAAAACGAGGCCCGCAACTGCGACATCCCGATACGCGCGCCGTTGAAAGCAACTGTCTGTGCGGCAAGTCCGGGTAATGTCCCCGTGGCATCCGATCCATGCCACATGCCGATCAATGGCATCGCCTTACTGCTGGTCGCATTGCCAGCTTCGTCTGTCGCCGTTACTTCCACCGTTGCGGTCCGGCCTGCTTTCACCGCAAAACCCATCCATGAGGAATGACCGACACCGCAAAGCCGCGAAGACCATGTGCCATTCGATGGAACCCTCCCCGGCGCACTCTCCGTCCCATCCTGCGCAACCGAACAATCCGCCGCCGCGTCAGGAACCATGTACGAAACGTAGACGTTCGCGCCTGGCGAATACGCACCATTGCTAATGGAGATGGCCGATCCCGAAGGAGAAGGGCCTCCCATCTGGTACGGGCCCACGGCATATGCCCCCTTGTAAAGCGGGTTCACAGGCTCAGAAGAAAGCGTGACGTAGGTTCCGGTCGTGAGTGGAATAGCGCCAAAATTAAACGTCGACATAACATCGCCCAGAATTGGCCCGTAGATGCCCTGTGTATCTCCGGATGCCCCGGTGACCGGGTTTCCCCGATCAAAAGACATATTGAATCCAGTGACATTCGAGACGGACTGAAAAGCATCTACGCCATAACTTCCCCATCTCTGGTAACGCGTGATGGTAAGGTTCATACCACCCAGGGGTCGCGCTCCGGCAGAGTAAACATTGCCATTCATCTTGATCATGTTCGCGGCGATATAGGACGTTGTACTATCCGCGTACAGCAGCCACATGGCCGCGATGTCATCCTCACGCAGCGTAAACGGCTGCGGCAGGCACTGGTATGTATATGGCCCGCAGATAATATCCAACGGGTGCATGATGGGCCAGTGCATCTGCTGTGCATAAGTCGGCGCCGGCGTCCCTGTAAAAACGTTGTCGTTGACCTGCGACCAGCCAATCCCCAGCACGCGGCCGAAGACTCGCATCAGTTGATACTGAAGCTGCAGTTGCTGTTCCGCGACAGTTCCACTGCATCGACCATTCACCACAATGCGCGCATGTGCAATCTTGCCCGGCTGAATAAACAGATCCACCGATTCCGTCACACCATTCGTGCGGCAATTGGCAGGCGCGCTGGCGCCGGAACCCAGCAGCGCATCCGTAATGGAGCCATCCGCATCAAGCACCACGGCAATCTGTGTCGACGCATAGCTGCTGCTGGAAGCATCCGTGGGCCAGACCAGTCCGCTTGACCCCATGTACACATTGCTCGAGCTGACATCCTCAGCCAGCACTCCACCATTCTTCAACGTGAACGGCAACGCGCTGAGATTCCATACAGACGCCGCAGCATCCACCAGCGACACGGCAGCATCGTGATTCACAGCAGAGCTCAATGGCCCCGCATCGACAAAATACTTCACATCGTTGCGATACCAGCTCATCGGCTTGCCCGCATTGGTCCACTGCGATCCCGCCACCCATCGCGGGTTGGCCGCATGCAAAATGCCCACACAAAAAAACAAAACAAGCAGTGCCGCCCGTTTCACTGAGCCATCTCCATGCGATGCCACGCACGCAACATGGAGGTCACCATCACGCGATCCATCTGCGAAACATCGCCCACTGTGACGGAATCAGCCGCTGCAAAAGTCTGCGCCGCAGGCTGCATAGAAGGTTGCGCAGAAGTTGGAACCTGCGCTGCCAGCCATCGCAGATCAACGTTTCCCTGCGCACGATTGCCATGCAATGGGAATGCGCCAACGCCGCCAGCAGGCGACGCATAGCCACATGCAGAATTCGCATGCAGCAGCATCAACCGCTGTTCTTTCACGATGTAGCGTGAAGGCTCATCCACCCAAAGCCCGGCCCACTCGCGCAACACATACGTCGCGCCATCGCTCACACCGCGAATGCCCTCCAGCACCTGAAAGCGCACCGTGACGGCATCACCATTGCGTTCTACCGCAGTCACTTCGCCCGTGAAGACCACATCTGCGCTCGCGTAAAGCTGATGCAGAGCATCTTCCAGGGTGGATGGCGGAGACGGCAAACCATTTGTATCGACAACGGTAACGGCCCCGTTTGCCATCGCCGCGGAACGCAATGCATCTATACTTTGCTGCGCATGCATTGACGCCTCAAGCGTCATACATACCCCGGCCATGATGAAGGCCCTGCCGCACAGACTCAGGTGAAAACGCCGCATGTGTCCTTTATCGACACACTGCAGCGCAAACTTCAGGTCCTCATACCTGGAACGGCTGTAACTGCTCCTCCGTTGGCTTCGGCGTCATCAAACTCACGATCAGCAGTGCCAACAGGCTCACCAGCAGCGCCGGCAGAATCGCATCGCGCTCTGCAATCACAGCAGGAAACACACGATGCACCCACGCACTATCCCATCCCACCGTCACCACAGTTCCCAGCGCAATCGAAGTCACCGCACCCGCAGCCGTGGCTCGCTTCCAGAAGAACGCCGCCAGGATCACCGGCGTCAGCGCAGCCGAATAAATCGTGTAGGCATAAAGACTCTTCTTCAGCACACTCTCTGTGCCCAGCGATTGCCACAACGCCCACACGCCCAGCAGCACCACCATCAACCGCGACACCAGCAGAACTTCGCGATCACCCGCCGTCGGGCGCACATAACGAACGAACACATCATTCACCAGATTCGTCGCCGGACTGAAAAGATAGTTGTTCGCCGTGGAGATAATTTTGGCAAAGATCGCACCCATCATCAGCGCCCCCAGGAACTCCAGCATGGCGTTGCCGCGCAGTCCGTTCATCGCTACATACGCAAGAATCTCACGCGGATGCTGGCTCACTTCTCCCGTGGGGAACATCGCGGAGCCAACCAGTGCCAGCGCCACAATTGCTGTCTCCAGAATTACCGTGCCAATCACCCACCCCACCACGGCGTTGCGTGCATCCCGTTCGCTCTTCGCGGAAAAGAACTTCTGATACATCGACTGATTACCCAGCATCAACAGGCACGTAGGCAGAAACAATTCCACCGCCTGCACCGGCGTAATGTCACCCAGCACCATGAAGTGCGTTGCGGGAAGCGCCGCATGAACCGCGTGCCATCCGCCCGTCAGATGAATCAGGATCGGGAGTGACACCAGGATCGTTACCGTTGCCAACGAGCCAATCACCACATCCATATACGCTACGGACCCCATGCCGGCAATCGCCGTAAAGATAATGACGAAGCCAGCAATAATGTAGCGCCCCATCACGGCGCTTACACGGTCCGGAAAGATGAGATGAAGAATGTCGCCGCCACCAATCAACTGATAGCTGGTGATGGCCGTGTAAGTGAACAGCACCGCAATCACGCCAAGCACGCGCGCCGTCTGGTTATAACGAGCCTCAAGCAAATCCGGAATCGTGAACTTTGCAAACTTGCGCGCACGCGGTGCAATGAAGAAGATCAGGGCCAACCCGGCCCATCCGCCGCCGCCCTGCCACAACGCCGCAAAGCCATGACGATACGCGTTCTCCGCGCCGCCCAGCAGCGACCCTGAACCGATCCAGCTTGAGAGCAGCGTGAAGACGAGCACAACCGCAGGTAGTGTTCGCCCCGCCACCAGGTAATCCGCTTTCGTACGCACCTGCCGAACGCGCGAGAGCGACACCGCAAGCAGTGTCACCACGATCAGCCCAATCACAATCCCATAAAGACTCATGTGCGAATGAGTCTACTCCGGCAGAAGCTCTGGGAAATCGGCACGACTCAACTTGCCGCCTTCCCCGCATTCACATCACCCTCTCGATCGCCGATACCGGAGGCAGCTCACCGCGGATGATCTTCTTCTCCGCCACCGCGTGCTCAATCTTCGAGTTCACTTCACCACCCAGCAGAATCATCACACCGGACAGATAAAACCACAGCAGCAGGATGATTACGGCCCCAAGCGATCCATAGGTCACTGAATAGCTGTTGAAGTAATGCAGATACACACGCAGCGCCACAGAGCCCGCAATCCATCCCAGCAATGCGACGAGGCCACCCGGCGTAAACCACCGCCATACGCGATGCTGCACATCCGGGCAGAAGCAATACATCACTTCAAATGAAAGGATCATCAACAATGACGCGATAATCCAGTACAACCCACGCAAAATCATCGCCAGCACATAAGCGCCGCGAAACATATGAGTCAGATGGTTCGCCGCAATACCGCCGCCAAATAGAACCAGCACGGACGCCAGAATCAGTGCGCCCACCACCAGCGTAAGTCCCATCGCCTCCACACGCGCCTTCCAGAAAGGCCGAGTTTCCCGCACGCGATACACAGAGTTCAGTGTGTCCTGCAATGCGGATAGACCTACGCTTGCAGAGAACAATGCGAACAACAACCCGAACGTAACTTTCCCCGTAGTGGATGCACTCGTCGTCTGGCGAAACGTGTCCGTCACCAGCGCAAACGCAGAAGGCGGAATCAACTGTCCCACCTTGTTCAACAGTGCAAAGTACAAATGGCTCGACGATTTCGCGACCAATCCCATTAAGGATGAAATTGCAATCAACGCGGGGAAGATCGCTGAGAAGAAAGCATAAGAAAGCTGCGATGCACGACCGAACAGGTTGTCGTCATCAATGCCCTTCCACGTCTGCTTCACAATCTCTTTGAGCGGAACGCCGCGCAGGTCCCACATGCAGTGCAACGGCGTACTCTGCACCAATGCCCACGCATTCTTCTCCATCGAACCCACGCCCTCGCCTTGTTCGGCTGCCTGCTCCTGCAAATTTTCCGGGATGTGTCTCACGGGCTGCGCCATTGCAGGTTCCTCGCACGCCATGACCACATGGCAAAAACGGACGAAGAGGTCCGTGGGCATTCGAGTGCCTGCGTTGTTCAGATGCCGGAAGGCGTCAGACTGTCGTCCGCGCAACAGAAGAGGCTTAGAGCCCGGCAAACTCCGGCGTTGCCGCAATCAAAGCCTGCGTATACGCCTCGCGCGGATGTTCGCAGATGCTGACCGCATCACCCACCTCCACCAGCTCACCGCGACGCATCACTGCAACGCGATCACACAGATAGCGCACCAGCGGCATGGAATGCGAGATGAACAGGCACGTCAATCCACGCGTCTGCTGCAGAGAACGCAACAGGTTAATCACCTGCGCCCCCACCGAAACATCCAGCGCACTCACCGGCTCATCCAGCACCAGGAACTCCGGCCGCAACGCCAGCGCACGCGCAATATTGATGCGTTGACGCTGCCCTCCGCTAAACGCATGCGGATAGCGGTCCAGCGCCGAAGCATCCAATCCCACTTCGCACAGCATCGCTGTCAACGTCTCTTCCATCGATTGCCCCTGCGGCGCATCTTCGCCGTGAATGGCAAACGGTTCCGCGAGTATGTCGCGCACGCACATCCGCGGATCCAGAGCCGCAAAAGGATCTTGGAACACGACACCCATGCGGCGGCGAAGTGCCTTTATCTCACCACGCCCAGCCTTCAGTACATCCACACCATCAAACCGAACAGCACCCTGCGTTGGTTCAATCAACCGCAACACCATGCGAGCCACGGTGCTCTTGCCGCTGCCGCTTTCGCCCACCAGCCCCAGGATCTCTCCTCGCGCAATCGAAAGCGAAACACCGCTGACCACGCGGCTGTTGCCATATTCCTTTGTCAGCCCTTCGGCAACCAGCAGCGGAGTACCCATAGTGCGGATGCTATCAAACGCGCTACGTTGGTGTGCGTATGGCCACGCTTCGATCTTTCCTGATACTGCTCGCCGCGCAACCGCCAGTCATCCTCACAGCCATTGCCCTGCCCGCCTTGCTCCGAACCCGCGCGTCCACCATCCCGTAGTCACAGGATTAGCCGCGGGAACCGCCGGAAGCGGTATCGCAGCGGCCAGTGTTATCCCTCTCGGCCCGTCCTCGCAGCCTTCGCCGGCAGCGCCATCGGCGTCAACGGCCTGAAGACCGCCCTGCTCGCCCCGTTACTCGTGCGCCTCTTTGGGCACATGTAAATCATCTTCCCACTTGAATCGCGCACACTCTGACAAGCATCATGGAATGCATCCATGACAAGCGCCGGATCCACCAAGCCCATCAATACGCCCGCGCAGGTGTTGTTTGCCTCACTCGTCGGCACCACCGTAGAGTTTTTTGACTTTTACATCTACGCCACCGCCGCCGTAATCGTCTTTCCGCAGCTTTTCTTTCCTGCAGGAGACCCCACAGCGGCAACACTGCAATCACTGGCCACCTTCGCCATCGCCTTCATCGCCCGACCCATCGGATCGGCACTCTTCGGGCACTTCGGCGATCGCATCGGGCGCAAGACGACACTCGTTCTGGCGCTTTCCACGATGGGCCTGTCCACCGTGGGCGTGGGCCTGCTGCCCACATACAAGACAGCGGGCGTCTTCGCATCGCTCCTGCTGGCGCTGTGCCGCTTCGGACAAGGCATCGGACTCGGCGGCGAATGGGGTGGCGCAGTATTGCTGGCTACGGAAAATGCGCCTCCGGGCAAACGCGCCTGGTACGGCATGTTCCCGCAGCTTGGCGCGCCCATTGGCTTCTTCTTCTCCAGCGCCGTCTTCCTCGCACTGTCACAATGGATGACACCTGCGCAGTTCCTCTCCTACGGCTGGCGTCTGCCCTTCCTCGCCAGCGGCGTCCTTGTTCTGCTGGGTCTCTACGTGCGCCTCACCATCACGGAAACCCCGGTCTTCGCCGCTTCCCTGGCACGCCGCGAAGCCCAGCGAGTGCCGATCTTCTCCGTGGTGAAAAATCATTTCGGAGTTCTCATCGCAGGCATCCTGACCAGCCTGTCGGCCTTCGTTGCCTTCTATCTGATGATCGTCTTCACGCTCACCTGGGCCACCACTGCCCTTGGCTATTCCAAGCCCGACTTCCTGAAGATGCAACTGGTCGGCGTGATCTTTTTCGCGCTTGCGATTCCCGCAGCCGCCCTGCTTGCAGAAAAAGGACGCAAGCCCGTCATGCTGGCCATCAACGTCGCCATTGCGGTCTACGGCTTCGTCTTCGCGCCGCTATTTCAGGCCGGCCACAGCGGCGCACAACTCATGCTCATCCTGGGACTCACGCTGATGGGGCTGGTCTACGGCCCGCTCGGCACCGTTCTCTCCGAGCTATTCCCGACACCCGTCCGCTACACCGGCAGTTCCCTTGCCTTCAGCATTGCAGGCATTGCGGGCGCATCCCTCGCACCCTATGCCGCACTGTGGCTGGCCAGGCACTACGGCCTGAAGTACGTTGGCTATTACCTCACCGCATCGGCTCTGCTCACCATCATCGGCCTGCTCTCCATCCGCGAAACCAGGCACAGCAACATGGCCGCAGCAATACAAACGCCATAAGTTACAGCGCAGGATGTGCCAGGTGGAAGCGCGTCTTCTCCTGGTACATCCGCGCAAACGCCAGCAACCGCGCATCGTCATAAAGCTGCCCCAGGAACGTGATGCTTACCGGCGTTCCCGGCCCACCCACATTGAAACGGCTGCCATCCTTCCTATCCAGCGGCTGTGGCGCATCGTCACCACGCAATCCATTCGGCAGAATCACCGCCGGATGCCCGCTGAGATTCGTCGCCGTCAACTGTGCGCCGCTGCTGGGCGTAACGATGATGTCCACCGACGAAAACAACTTTGCCATCGCCGCAATCACAACAGAACGCGCGCGCATTGCCTGTACATAATCCACACCGCTATACATACGCGCCGTACGAAACTGATTTGGCCAGTCATTGGGCGATTGCTCGGTCAGCAGATTCACCCGGCCATTCCGCGTAATCTCATCAAACGACGCCGCAGCTTCCACACCCAACACTTTGCTGATGGAAGAAAACGGCAGCGCAGGCAGCTTCACCGGAATCAGCTTGATTCCCATGCCGCGCAACACATCCAGCGTGGCGCGGTCATAACGACTGTCATACCGCTGCTGCTCAAAATTACGTTCACGCTGTGCGCGTTGTTCTGCCGTCTCATCTTTCGCGGCAGCACGCAGTGTGGGCTCTGCAAACGCGCTCTCCAGATAGCCCACACGCAGCGAATCCATCTCAATCGCGCCTGCCTGCATAAAGCGAACATCAGAACGCACCGACAGATCCTGGTCATCTGCGCCCGCAATCGCAGCCATCACCAACGCGGCGTCTTCGGCTCGATGACAGATCGGCCCAAGCTTATCCATGCTCCAGCTCAATGCCATCGCCCCCGTGCGCGGCACCAATCCAAACGAAGGCCGATGCCCCGTCGCCCCGCAACGCGTACTCGGCGATGAGATAGAACCCTGCGTCTCCGACCCGATGGCAAACACACAACATCCCGCAGCCACAGCCGATGCAGGCCCAGCCGACGACCCGCTCGAACCCTGCTTCACATTCCACGGATTGCGGGTCTTGCCGCCAAACCACAGGTCACCCTGCGCCAGCGCACCCAGCGTCAGCTTCGCAATCAGCACAGCACCTGCCGCATCCAGCCGCTGCACCACCACCGCATCTTCGTCGATCACCTGGTGCTCAAACCCGCCCGCACCCCACGTCGTGGGATATCCCTTCACAGCAAGCAGGTCTTTCGCACCCCACGGAATGCCATGCAACGGCCCGCGATATTTCCCGGCGGCAATCTCTTGATCCGCCTGCTCCGCCTGCCGCAGCGCTCTCTCTTCCGTAAGCGTAATCACGCAAAGCAGCTTCGGGTTCAGCCGCTTCAGCCTGCGTAGGTAGAGCTTTGTGAGTCCCACGGAAGTGATGGCGCGATGCCGAAGCCAATCCCCCAACTGCACAATCCCCGCGAAGGCAAACATCGCTTCGTGTTCCGCATCCTCAGAAGCTAAGAGGTTGTGCAGGTTTTCCGCGGGCCTGGTTTCAAAACCCTTCGGCGTTTCCACTGCGATCAGATGGTTGCCTGCCATATTCGGCAGCACAAATCCCACCGGACGCGGATCGAACACATCCGCAGGCGCAACCGAATTCGGCAGGTGCAGATCGCGGATCGCCTGCAACCCTTTGAGCTGGTTGATGACATCACCCAGCATCATCTTCTTCTGCTCGTCGGTCAGCGTGATGCCCGCAATCGCCGCGGCCGCATCCAGCATCTCTGTTGTGATTGCAGGAGACTCGCTGATCGCGGGCGCTTCATACTTCGTCGTAGCCTGCGCAGACGCACCCTGCGCCATCAACCCCAGCAAAGCACCGGGGAACAACGTCTGCCCCAGTCCTGCGGCACCGCACCGCTCCAGAAACTCCCGCCTGTCTATCATGCCCCCACTCTACCGCGCTTCCAGACGGCAGAACATGCCAATCTGTAGCAACGGCGCAGAAACAAGCGCCGTTCCACATGCAGCGCGCGTCTAAGCCTGTGAATGATGCGTTTCCCTACAGCACTCTGCAACGGCATGGCGATGACGTGCCTGCTGGCCTCACTCTGCGCCGCGCAATCTCCAACAACGCGCGACGCGAAGACACCACGACGCGCACTCCCCGCACAACGAACGGAAATCGTCGGCTACTTCCCGCAATGGGGTATCTATAACCGCCGTTACGTACCCCTTGATCTCATCCGCAGCGGTGCGGTGCGCTCTCTTACGCAATTGAATTATGCCCAGACCAACATCAGCAACAACGCATGTATCGTTGCCGATCCCAAGGCAGATACCGATATTGTCTTCAAGGCAGAAGACTCCATTGACGGCGTGGCCGATGAGCCAGACACCCCTCTGCGCGGTAACTTCCATCAACTGCAACTGCTTAAAGCGCGTTATCCCAAACTGCGCATCCTCATCTCCATCGAAGGCAAAGAGGAGCTTTTTGCGGAGGCTGCAAAACCGGAAAATCGTGTGGCCTTTGTCCACTCCTGCATCGCACGATTCCTGGAGGGCCATCTCGCTCCTGGCATGGAAGCGCCGCATCTCTTCGACGGCATTGACGTCGACTGGGAATACCCTGACGCAGACCACGCCGACGACTTCTACGCACTGATGGCAGAGTTTCGCCATCAGATGGATGCCATCCAATTGAAATCAACAGCACTGCGCGCCGGCACTGCGCAGCGCGGCTTCACACTTTCCATCGCCAGCGGCGCTGGGCAGAAACACATCACCCCCATCGACTGGAAACGCGTCGCTGCCAGCGTCGATCAGATCGGCGTCATGACCTATGACTACTACGGTCCCTGGGCGCGCGACACCGGCTTCCATGCACCGCTCACATCGGCCAATCCAAAGGCAGAGACCGTTTCCACCACCATCAACGCTTATCTTGCCGCCGGCACACCCGCAAAGCAGCTCCTGCTGGGCGTTCCGTTTTATGCCTATCAATGGCACAACGTTGCACAAGGTGGCAGCTATGGACTCAACAGCAAGGGCGATCCCGTCCACGGCAATCTGAACCAATCCACCGCAGCCACACTTATGCAGAATCCAGGTGCGCATCTCTATCGCGATCCGCAATCGCATGAACCGTGGATCTACGACGGCGACAACTTCCTCACCTTTGAAGATGCTGTTTCTCTGCAGGCAAAAACGGCTTTCGCTCGCGAAAACAACCTCGGCGGCATCATGGTCTGGGAACTAAGTGGCGACACAAATGATGCGCAACTCCTCCATGCCTTATCGGAAAGCGATACCGCGAACAAGTAAGTTCAGAACACTAACTTATTCGCAAAACAGGAAGAGGATGCCACAGATGGCATCCTCTTCCTGTTTCTGATCACAGCAAAAGATTAGTCACCCGCAACCGGCTCCAACTGTCCATGCGGCTGTGTTACTTTCTTGCGCTTCAACTTGCGGCCCCAGCGCTCCACACGTTCGCGCCAGCGATCAAAGTACAGGTAAACCACCGGCGTGGTGAACAGTGTCAGGCACTGCGACACAATCAGGCCACCGATGATGGTGATACCCAGAGGTCGCCGCAGTTCCGAACCCACGCCCGTACCAAACGCCAGCGGAACGCCGCCCAGCAGCGCCGCCATCGTCGTCATCATGATGGGACGGAAACGCAGCAGGCACGCTTCATAAATCGCCTGCTCCGCGGTCTTGCCATGCTCACGCTCGGCAACAATCGCAAAGTCGATCATCATGATCGCGTTCTTCTTCACGATGCCGATTAACAGCAGGATGCCGATCATCGCAATAACCGACATATCCACCTGCGTCAGCAGTAGCGCTAACACAGCGCCCACACCGGCAGAAGGCAGCGTGGAGAGAATCGTCAACGGATGAATGAAACTCTCATACAGCACACCCAGCACGATATACACCGCCGTCAGCGCCAGTAACACCAGCACTGGCACAGTCGAAAGCGAATCCTGGAAAGCAGCCGCGGTTCCCTGGAATCCTCCGGTTATATTTGCCGGCATGCCGATGGTGTTTCGCGCCGTCTCAATGGCAAGCGCAGCATCCGAAAGCGCCACTCCCGGTGCCAGGTTGAACGAAAGCGTTGCCGAGGGCGACAGGCCCTGATGATTCACCTGCAACGGAATACGCTGGTTCTCAAAGTGCGTAATGGCCGACAACGGAACCTGCGTTCCATTACTGGTCTTCACAAAAATCTCGCGCAACTGTTCCGGTGTGGCCTGCCACTGAGGGGCCACTTCCATCACCACGTGATATTGGTTCAACGGCTTATAGGTCGTAGAAACCTGGCGCTGACCAAAGGCAGCATTCAGTGTCTGATCGATCGTGAGTGCGGTGATACCAAGCCGCGACGCTGTATCACGGTCAATCACCAACTTCGCTTCCAGTCCGTGGTCCTGCTGGTCCGTCGCCACGTCCCGAAGCTGTGGCGTCTTCATCATCTGTGCCATCATCAACGGCGCCCAATGATTCAGATCCGAAACCGAATCTGCAGACAGTGTGTACTGATACTGCGTCGCCGACTGACGGCCACCGATATTCAACTCCTGTTGCGACTGCAGATACGCAATCACACCCGGCGTTCGCGACAGCTTCGGACGAAGACGATTGATGATGTCGTCTGCATTTGACTTGTCCTTGCGCTCATCCAACGCCTTCAGCGACACAAACAGATTGCCCTGGTTTGAAGCACCACCACCGGGGCCGCCCCCGCCCACAAACGCCATCACGTTCTGAATGTCAGGGTCCTGCTTCATGATGGTGGCCATGTCGATGATCTTCTGCTTCATCACACCAAAGGACACGTCCTGCTGTCCTTGAATACGGCCGCCCAAACGCCCTGTATCCTGCTGCGGGAAAAAGCCCTTCGGAACAATGGCGAACAGATAGATATTCAGTCCGAACGTAACCAGCCAGATGATGAGCACCGGCAGCTGATGACGCAGCACCCAGCTCAATCCGTGCTCGTATTCCTCGCGAAGCCAGATAAAGAACTTCTCACTCCACAGGTACAGCTTGCCGTGCTTCCGTTTACTATGCGGCTCCAGGAACTTCGCGGACAGCATCGGCGTGGTGGTCAGCGAAACTACCAGCGACATCAGGATGGCCACCGATAACGTAACGGCAAACTCGCGGAACAGGCGGCCCACAATGCCGCCCATTAAAAGGATCGGAATGAACACCGCAATGAGCGAAATGCTCATCGACAACACGGTGAATCCAATCTCCTTCGAACCCACCATCGCCGCGTGATACGGATCGAGTCCTTCTTCCAGATGGCGCGAGATATTCTCAATCACCACAATTGCATCGTCCACGATGAAGCCCGTTGAAATGGTCAGCGCCATGAGCGACAGGTTGTCCAGCGTATACCCCAGCAGATACATGATGCCGAACGTGCCAAGGATCGACAGCGGCACCGACACCGATGGAATCAGCGTGGAACGCACTTCGCGCAGGAACGCAAAGACCACCAGCACCACCAGCACGATAGTCAGAATCATCGTCTGGGTAATGTCCTTCACCGATGCACGCACGGTCTGCGTACGATCCAGCGATACCTCCAGCTTGATCGCGGGGTTGATCGAAGCCTGCAGCAAGGGAAGCTGCGCCAGCACACGGTCCACCGTCTCAATCACGTTCGCACCCGGCGACTTGAAGACTGTCAGCAGGATGGCGGGCTTACCGTTGAACTGGCCATAGGTCAGATTGTTCTCAACGGAATCCACCACCTCCGCCACATCGCCAATGCGAACAATACCCACTCCCTTCGAAGGAGTTGGCGCGATCTGATTCGAAGTAAAGTTGCTGACGGAGGCGGACGTATACCCCGCACCGCTATTGATGTTCGCGTTCGTGCCCGCCACGGTCGCGGAATTCGCGCTGCTGATCGCACTGGATACATTCGATTGCAGCCCGTTATTTGCAGTGGCGTTCGTGACCGCACCACCGGTGATCGCAACGATCCGTGGCCGATAGGCATTCGCGCCAAAGAGTTGATCTGTCGTAGAAACAGACCAGCGCTTCTCGTCGCCGTTCAGGTAGCCCGTCGGTTCCAGAACATTGATGGTCTGGATCGCAGCCGCCAATTGCAGCAACGACAGGTTGTACGACGTAAGCTGATTCGGGTTCGCCTCAACGCGCACACCCGGCTTTGCGGAGCCGCCCACAAACGTCTGGCCCACACCCTGAATCGCGGCAATCTTCTGCGCCAGGATGGAATCGGCGGCATCATAAATCTGCGGCACGGTCAGCGTGTCGCTGGTCATCGCCAGAATCAGAATCGGCGCTTCCGAAGGATTGATCTTGCGATAGCTCGGGTTCTGCGGCATGTTCGCCGGCAACTGCGCACGCGCCGCGCTGATAGCAGCCTGCACATCGCGCGCAGCGCCATTGATATCGCGGTTCAGGTCGAACTGCATCGTGATGTTTGCAGATCCCTGTGACGACGTCGACGTCATCTGGTTGATGCCTGCAATACGTGAGAACTGGCGCTCCAGCGGCGTTGCCACGGATGATGCCATCGTCTCCGGATCACCACCCGGAACACTGGCGCCCACGCTGATCACCGGGAACTCTACGTTTGGCAGCGACGATACCGCCAGCATTTTGTACGCCACTGCACCGGCAAGAATGATGGCGAACGAAAGCAGAAACGTCGCAATAGGACGCTGAATAAACGGCTTGGAAAAATGGACGCCCGCAATCCCGCCCAGCGGATCGGACTCGCCCTCGGCAGAAGCCGCATTCCGGCGTTCTTCCTCCGCGGTGGCTCTCTCATGCGGATCGTGGTCCCCGCCGCGCGGAACGCGATCATCCAGACGGGCGCGATCCTCCGGATGCACGTGCTCCGTGGGTGTCTTATCGCCGGGTTCGGGTGCTGTATTCATGTCAATTTCCTGATGGTTTGAGCATTGCAGCCTGTTCAGCCACTTGAATTGCTTCCGCATCTGCAAGATCCTGAAGCCGTCCCGCGGCTAGCTTGCTCCGGATCAAATCATTTCTTCCAACATAGTGGATCGTGATGCCTTCTATCTCTGAGTCACAGCGGGAGTCCCATGCCGTACTGAAGTTCAGGCCAGGAACAGCATTCAAAATATCGATGCGCAGTGGTGGCTGACCCATCTGAAAAATGGCATCTGCATTGCGGAAGTCATCAACTTCTATGCCTTCCAGTGGAGCACCAAACGCCGCCAGTGCACGGTATGTCGCCTCTGCATTCTCCTTCGAAGAGTCGATAAAAAGATCAAGGTCTTTCGTGAAGCGAGGTTGCGAATAAAACGTAACTGCCCAACCACCGATGATGAGGTACTTAACTCCGTGCCGGTCGAAAAGAGACAAGAGATCGATCCAGTCCTTGTCCATCCTGGTAGAGTCCTTTCCCCCGGAAAACTTCCAGGATCATCTGCAAGGCTGCAGCGGCTCGCTCCTCATGGCTAACGGACTGCCAATAGCGATATTCATCACGCTTTAACTCCTCGAATGAGGTCACCTTCCGGATCGTCTTGACCATGCTTAATCTCCGGTCGCATAGTGCGGTTCGTCTTCATGCAGATGGGCCAGCCGTTCGCGGTCTCCCTCTTCTGTGCCCAGGTACTTGCGCCCAATGCGATCAAAGAACAGGTACACCACCGGCGTCGTATACAGCGTCAACACCTGCGAAACAATCAGTCCGCCAATGATCGTGATACCCAGCGGACGGCGCAGCTCCGATCCGGTGCCGGTGCCCAGTGCCAGCGGTACACCGCCCAGCAGTGCGGCCATCGTCGTCATCATGATCGGACGGAAACGCAGCAGGCATGCCTGGTAAATCGACTCTTCCGGTGTCTTCCCGCCTTCGCGCTCAGCCTCCAGCGCAAAGTCGATCATCATGATGGCGTTCTTCTTCACAATGCCGATCAAAAGGATGATGCCGATCAACGCAATCACCGACAGGTTCGTCCCGGTGACAAACAGCGCCAGGATCGCGCCCACACCTGCCGACGGCAACGTGGAAAGAATCGTGATGGGGTGAATATAGCTCTCGTACAGAACACCCAGAACGATATACACCGTGATGAGCGCCGCCAGGATCAGGATGGGCTCATTCGAAAGCGAAGCCTCAAACGAAGCCGCCGTCCCCTGGAAATTCGCGTTCACGCTGAGCGGCATGTTCAACTCTTTTTCCGCCTTGCGCACCTGCGAAACCGCGTCGCCAATGGAGTATCCCGGCGCCAGGTTGAACGAGATATTCACCGAGGGGAACTGCCCTTCATGCGAGATCGCCAGCGTTGTCTTCTTCGGCTCAAAATGCGTGAAGGCAGACAAAGGAACCTGCGTTCCGCTGGACGACTTCACATAAATGCTGTCCAGCGCCTTCGGACTCTTCTGATACTGCGGAGCCACTTCCAGAATCACGTGATACTGATTCTGCTGCGTAAACATCGTCGACACCTGCCGCTGACCAAACGCGTCGTACAGCGTGTCATCAATGTTTTGCGGCGTAATGCCCAATCGTGACGCCGTATCGCGGTCAATGACCAGCGATGCCTCCAGGCCGTCTGTCGTCTGGTCTGAAGCAACATCCGCCAACGCGGGCAATGTCTGAAATTTCTGCAGGATGCGAGTCGACCACAGCACCAGTTCGTCGCTGTTGGCATCTTCCACGGAGTACTGGTATTGCGTGCGCGCGGTACGGTTCTCCACTGTCAGGTCCTGCAACGGCTGCATGTACGCCTTGATGCCTTCCACCTTGTCCAGGTTTGGCTGCAGGCGACGGATGATCTCCGTTGCGCTCTCCTTGCGTTCGTCACGGCTCTTCAGGTTGATCTGAATACGTCCGGAATTCAGCGTCTGATTCGTCGCATCAATACCGATGAACGACGAAAGCGAATCCACATCCGGGTCCTTCAGGATGGCATTCGCCAGCGCCTGCTGCCGCTGACTCATCGCATTAAAGCTGATGTCCTGTGGCGCATCCGTAATCGCCAGGATCACACCCGTATCCTGCACCGGGAAGAAGCCCTTCGGCACCCACATGTACAACAGCAGGGTCAGGACGAACGTGCCCGCCGTCACCAGCAGAGTGAGCGTCTGGTGGCGTAACACCCAACGCACACCCGTTGCATACCGTGCGATGACCCAGTTGAAGAAGTCTTCGCTGACCTTGTAGAACCTGCCCTTCTCGTGCTCCGGCGTATGCTTCAGCAGCTTGGCCGCCATCATCGGCGTCAGCGTCAACGAAACCACCGCGGACATCAGAATCGTCACCGACAGCGTCACGGCAAACTCGCGGAACAGGCGGCCCACGATATCGCCCATGAACAGCAGCGGAATCAACACGGCGATCAGCGAAATGGTCAGCGACAGAATCGTAAAGCCGATCTGCTCCGATCCCATCAAGGCCGCTTCCAGCGGGGTATGCCCTTCTTCCAGATAGCGGTCGATGTTTTCGACCATCACGATGGCGTCATCCACCACGAAGCCGGTCGAAATCGTCAGCGCCATCAGCGATAGGTTATTCAACGAATAACCCAACAGATACATCACCGCGAACGTGCCCACAATGGACAGCGGCACCGCAACGGAAGGGATCACCGTCGCGCGCCACGAACGCAGGAACAGGAAGATCACCAGGATGACCAGGCCGATGGTCAGCATCAGTTCGAACTGCACATCCTCCACAGAAGCGCGGATGGTGCCGGTACGATCGGTCAGCGTCTCCAGTTTGACCGAGGCAGGCAGAGTCGCCTGCAGCTTCGGCAGCAGCGCCTCAATGCGATCCACCACGCCGATGATGTTTGCGCCCGGCTGGCGCTGAATGTTGATAATGACGGCAGGCTGCGTATTCGGATTGCCCTCATCATCACGACGTCCCATCCATGCCGCCTGGAAGGCGTTCTCCGCACCATCGACCGAATTGGCAATGTCACTCATGCGCACCGGAGATCCGTTGCGATACGCCACGATGACATCCTGGTAGTCCTTCGCGGACAGCAACTGGTCATTCGCGCCGATGGTGTAGCTCTGCAGACGGCCGTTCAGATTGCCCTTCGCCTGATCGACGTTCGCCGCCGCCAACGCCGTACGCAAATCTTCCAGCGACATGCCGTAGCCAGCCAGGGCCGTCGGATTTGCCTGAATACGCACACCCGGCTTCTGTCCGCCCGCAATCGAGACCAGACCGACGCCGGATAGCTGCGAGATCTTATTGGCCAGGATCGTATCGGCCAGATCTTCCACCTTCGTCAGCGGCAGCGTCTTCGACGTCAGAGCCAGCGTCAGAATCGGCGCATCCGCCGGGTTCACCTTGTTGTAAATCGGCGGGTTCGGCAGGTTCTGGGGCAGGTAGCTGCTGGCAGCGTTAATCGCCGCCTGCACATCCTGCTGTGCCACGTCGATGGATTCGGACAGGTTGAACTGCAGCGTAATGATCGACCCGCCACCGGACGATGTGGACGTCATCTGCGTCAGACCCGGAATCTGGCCGAACTGGCGTTCCAGAGCACCGGTAACGGCGGAAGTCATCACCGAGGGCGATGCGCCGGGGTAGTAGGTCTGTACCTGGATCGTAGGGTAATCAACCTGAGGCAGCGCCGACACCGGGAGCTGCGTATAGGCAACGCCACCCGCCAGCAAAACGGCAACCATCAGCAAAACTGTGGCAACCGGACGAAGAATAAATGGCCGGGACGGACTCATGCGCGGAGGCTCCGGAAAGGGTAAACAGGCCGGGACGGGGCGTTAAGCAGCCCGTTCCGGCCTGGAACATCAGTTGTCAGCGGCATGGCCGCTGAGTGACCGGCATCATCTGCCGGAAAATTACTGCGGCGGACGACGACCGCCTGAACCGCGCTGTGGGCCGCCCATCTGGCCATTCGCGCCCTCACGATTCTGGTTCGGGTTCTGGCTGACACCCAGGCCGCTGCTATCCGTGCCGACCGTTCCCTGTCCGCGACCGCGACCTGGCGTCATGGCCGGAGAAACATCCGAATCATGACCGTTGCTGAAATCCCCAGCACCCGGATTCGGGTTAGCTTTCTGCGTGCCCGGGTTCTGGGCTGCCTTGCGCGCAGCCTGCATATCGTCCGACGGACGCGGTGTCACCCGGCTACCCGGCTGCAACTTCTCCTGGCCATCCGTCACCACCTGATCACCCGGCTTCAGGCCGCTGCGCAGAATCACATTCGTTCCCTGGGTGCTGTCCACGACCACCTGGACCACCTGGACCGGGAAGTTCTGGTTGCTGCCGCGAGCGCCGCCGCCAGCCTGGCCACCAGCACGACGTCCACCCGCTCCACCCGATGCGTTCGCGTCCGGCGATCCGGGCCCCGCTGCGGTATTCGCGCCAGCCGCGGCATTCACGTTGCCGCTATTGGTAGTCGCGCCGCTGTTCTGGCCACCGCCATTGGCACCACGTCCCGCACCAGCGGTGCCACCACCCGCCACAGGATTGGCCTGACCCTTTGTGCGATCGATCAGGTAAACGAAGCTGCCGCCGGTGCCGGTCTGAATCGCCGCAGCCGGAATCACCAGCGAATTCGGACGATTTTCCAGAATCAGGTGAATGTTCACGAACTGATTCGGATAAAGCTCGTTGCTCTCATTCTGAAAGACGGCTTTGAGCTTTGCCGTGCCGGTCGTTGTGTCAATCTGGTTATCCACCGTCAGCAGCGTACCGGTCGCCAGCTTCTGCGAGTTGGAGCGGTCCCATGCCTCCGCCACCAGCTTCTGACCACCACGCATATGCGAAAACACCTGCGGAATCTGGTCTTCCGGCAGCGTGAAGATCACGGCAATGGGCTGCACCTGCGTAATCACCACCAGGCCAGTCGTCGCCGAAGCTGACACAATGTTACCCACGTCCACCTGGCGCAGACCCACCACACCATTAATGGGCGACGTAATGCGCGTGTAGTTCAGGTTCACCTGCGCAGCGTCAATCGCAGCCTTATCCGCAGCCAGAGTCCCCACAGCCTGCCCGGCGGTCGACTCCTGCGTCTGCGTGCTTTCCTTACTGACAACACCCGCGGCATAAAGCTGACCGTAACGCTGTGCCTGCGCCTGTGCATACGCGGCATTTGCCTGGTCGCGAACCAGGTTGCCCTTCGCCTGTTCCAGCGCGGCGGCATACGGACGCGGATCAATCTCAATCAGCAACTGCCCCTGCTTCACACGCTGACCTTCGGTGAAGTTCACGCGGGTGATCTGTCCATCCACGCGGCTGCGCAGTGTCACAGTGTTGTATGCCGTCACCGTGCCCAGCGCCTGCAGCGAAATCGGCATCGTCTTCAGCGTGGCCACGTCATAGGCCACGGGGACGATCTGTCCCGCACCGCCTCCGCGACGACCGCCCGGTCCGGCTGCATCCTTCGGCTTGTTGGTCACAATGCGATACACAACAAAACCAATCGCACCGCCTACCAGCAGGATAAGAATCAGGACGCGCAGCCACGAACCGCGCTTCTTCGGCTCCTCCGGATGCTGAGACGCATCATTGGTTAGGCCGGTCGAAGAAGGCGAAGCGTGATCCGGCAGCGCCGGATGCGAAGAAGAGACTGGGTGCTCGCTGGCAGAAAGCGACATACGTTTGCGTAGAACCGTCCTGATTTTTTCAGATGAGGTGTGTCACCGGGATGCACGTAAGTCCGGCATACTCTCTTTGACTATAAGGAATGACGGACAGCCTTGGCAGAAGGTTTCGTGAGAATTCATCCCAGGCACCCCTGAACGCAAATAGCGCGTCTTTATAATCGCCTTGTTGCCGGGCTTCTCTCCCGGCATCCCGTATAACCGAACAGAGACAGGGAGTCGCAAGTTATGGAAGACGATCGCCTGTCCGGCGTCGCCGCAACCGTATATTCAGAGTTCACACCAGCCCCGGATGTGCCCCTGTGCGTCGATCTGGACGGCACCCTGGTCAAAAGCGACACTCTTGTAGACGCCGTTCTGCTCCTGGTACGCCAGCAGCCCACCTCCCCTCTGCACTGGCCCCGGTGGGTCAGCAAGGGACGCGCAGGCTTCAAACGCGAAATCACCGGCCGCGCCCAGGTCGATGTCGAATTCCTTCCCTACAACCAACCGCTGCTGGAATACCTGTGGGAGCAGCACGCGCTCGGCCGCCGCATCTACCTCGCAACTGCGGCAGATATTGGATTTGCGCTACAGGTAGCAGCCCACTTTGGCGATCTGTTTACCGGCGTTCTCGCCTCCGACGGCACCCTGAACCTGGCCGGAGCCAACAAGCTGAAAGCTTTCCAGGATCTCTTCCCCGAGGGTTTCACCTATATCGGCAACGCCATCCCGGATCGCACGCTGCTGCGCGAAAGCGTCCTGCCCATGGTCGCCAATCCTCATCGAAAACTGCGTAAGGCTCTCCAACGCGACCGGATCACCATTCACCGGGAATTTATCGACCGTCGCTCCACCTTCGCGGTGTTTCTCAAAACGATCCGGGCGCACCAATGGGCGAAGAATGCCCTCATCTTCCTGCCCGCCATCCTCGCGCACGATTTCTCAGCGCGCAGCATGATCGCCTGCCTCCTGGCATTCTTTTCCCTGTCTTTTTGCGCCAGCGCGACCTACATCATCAACGATCTACTGGATATTGAGGCAGATCGCCGCCATCCGCGGAAGCGCCGCAGACCCTTCGCCGCCGGCGACCTCTCGCCCATCGCCGGTGTGGCCATTGTGGCGGTGTTTTTCGTCATCGCTTTGATACTTGCACTTCTGGTACCTCACGCCGCCACCCATTTTTCTGGCCAGACACAGACCACCGGCTTCCTGACCGCACCCGGCGGGTTCGTTTTATGGCTCGGCATTTATACCGTCACCACGCTGGCTTATTCCTTTGTCCTGAAGCGAATGGTGCTGGTCGATGTGATCGTACTCAGCGGCCTGTACACCATCCGCCTTCTGGCGGGTGCCGCTGCCAGCGGCGTGTTCATCTCTGAATGGCTGGCCGCATTCTCCATCTTTTTCTTCCTCTCCCTCGCCTTCGTCAAGCGCTTCAGTGAGCTTGAGCTCATGGTCGCCAGCGGACGCGACAAAGCCTCCGGACGCGGCTATGGCACCGGCGACATCGAACAACTGCGCGCACTCGGCACCTCCAGCGCATTTGCTGCAGTTGTCGTGCTCAGCATGTACATCTCCAACCTCACAGCGGCACACCTCTATACCCACATGAGCCGCCTGTGGCTTGTCGAACCGGTACTGATTCTCTGGATCAGCCGTGTCTGGCTGCTGGCCAGTCGCGGCCAGTTGCACGAAGACCCGGTCGTCTACGCCATCACCGATCGCATGAGCTGGCTGCTGGGCGCTCTCTGCGCCCTGATCGTCTGGCTCGCGCTGTAGCACCCGCAGTCGTTTATCCTGTAAAGACGCATCATGACGGATACCATCACACCCCTGAGCGCGTTCGATGACGCCTCGCTCGACCAGGCTTTCCGCGCACTCACGGACGAAGTTCGCTCCGCAGCCGCGCAACTGACCACGCCCGAAGCGCAGGAAAACTTCCGCCTCGACTGGCTTGGCCGCAAACAGGGCCGCCTGAAACTGCTCAGCGAAAGCTGGCTGAAGACCGCGCCGCCCGAAGCCAAGAAGTCACTCGGCATGCGCTTCAACGCCCTCAAGAACGAGATTGAAGCCGCTCTCCTCGCAGGCCCTATCAGCACGGCGGCAGAAGGTTCATCGCTGGACCTCTCACTCCCGGGCATCCGCCGCGCCATTGGCACGGAACATCCGCTGACGCGCACCATGCGCGAGATGACCGCCGTCTTCGCCGCGCTAGGCTACTCCGTCGGCGTCGGCCCGGAGGTCGAAAGCGACTTCTACAACTTTGAGGCGCTGAACTTCCCGCCAAACCATCCCGCGCGCGACACGCAGGACACCCTCGTCGTCGCCGATCAGGACAAGAAGCCATTGCGTGAACGTCTGTTGATGCGCACGCACACCTCGCCCGTGCAGATTCGTACGATGATTTCGCAGCCACCGCCGCTGCGCATCGTCATCCCCGGCAAGGTGCACCGCAACGACGAAAGCGACGCCACCCACTCGCCCATCTTCCATCAGGTCGAGGGCCTCTGCGTTGACACCAACATCACCTTCAGCGACCTGAAGGGCACGCTCGATCACGCCATGAAAGCCTTCTTCGGCTCGTCCGTGAAAACACGCTTCTTCCCATCGTTCTTCCCCTTCACCGAGCCCAGCGCCGACGTCCAGATCTCCTGCCCCTTCTGCGGACAGAAGGGCTGCCGCAAGTGCAAATACTCCGGCTGGATTGAACTTCTGGGATGCGGCATGGTCGATCCCGCAGTCTTCGCCGCCGTGGATCAGCGCCGCATTGAAAACGGACTCGAACCCGCCTACGACACCAAAAAGATCAGCGGTTTCGCCTTCGGCATGGGCGTGGAACGCATCGCCATGATGAAGTACGGCGTAGGCGACATCGGCCAGTTCTACTCCGGCGATCTCCGTTTCCTGAGCCAGTTTGTATGAGCGAGTCAGCAAGCCAGCGAGGTCCGCGTACGCGAAGCTACCGCGACCTGATTGCCTGGCAGAAAGCCATGCAGCTTGCGAAGCAGGTGTATCTGGTAACAGAGAGATTTCCCGCTGAAGAGCGATTCGGCCTGACCGTACAAATGCGTAGAAGCGCAGTCTCCGTCCCAAGCAACATTGCAGAAGGCCACGGCAGACTAAGCGATCGCGCATTGCGTATGTTTCTAGGCAATGCACGAGGCTCACTCTTCGAGTTAGAGACACAGACTCTGCTCGCAACGGACCTCACCTATTTAAAGAAGGAAGATGCCGACTCCGTGCTCACACTCACCGCCGAAGTCGCCCGCATCCTGAACGGACTCTTAAGAACCCTGGAGGTCGATGAAGCCTAAGCGACGAAAGCTGACTTGCTGACTCGCTGACCCGCTGACTCGCTGCTTTTAACATGAATATCTTGTCGACTTGGCTCCGGGAATATCTCCCCGCCCTCGAAGTTAGTGACCGCCAACTGGCGGACGACCTCACCCTCCGCGGCATCGCCGTCGAAGGTGTCCATGCTCTGCCCGATGGCAGCCATCTCTTTGAAATGGACATCACCACCAACCGCGTCGACGCCATGAACCACTACGGCATCGCGCGCGAAGCGGCCACCATTTACGGCGTGCCGCTGCTGCAACTGGAAGACCGCCGCGTTCTCAACGCAGAAGGCGAGTCCGCAGGTTCACTTCCCGCAGAGGCAAACGGCGCGTATCCCGCACGCATTGACGCGCCTGAACTCTGCGGCCGTTTCACCGCACAGGTCATCCGTGGCGTCACCGTGAAGCCCAGTGAAGGCATCGTTGCTGAGCGTTTCGCGCAGATCGGCCAAAAGCCCATCTCCAACGCAGTCGACATCACCAACTACAACTGGCTCTCCATGGGCCACCCTACGCACGTCTTCGACCTCGACACCATCGAAGGCAGCATCATCGTGCGTCGCGCCCATGCAGGCGAAAAGATCACATTGCTCGACGGCAGCGAAAAGACGCTCACCACAGACGACGTCGTTATCGCCGATGAGAAGAAGGCGCTCAGCCTCGCCGGGGTGATGGGCGGATGGGATTCACGCGTCACCGAAGAGACGAAGAACATCCTCGTGGAAGCCGCGTGGTTCGATCCCGCAACCATCCGCGCCACCTCCCGTCGTCACGGCCTGCACACAGACGCATCGCATCGCTACGAACGCGGTGCCGACCTCGGCGCATGCGCTCTTGCGAATCGCCTTGTCACACGTGGCGTCATCGCAGCCTGCGGCGGCGAAGCCATCGGCACCATGAGCGATGTCATTGTGGAAGCGCAGGAACTCCGCACCACCAAACGCCCGCACGTCGTTCTCTCAGCGGAGCAGGTACAGCGCCTCCTCGGCACCACCATTGAGGAAAGCACAGCAGGCCATCTCGTCCCTGCAGATGTCGTGGAGCAGTACCTGCAGGCGCTTGGCTGCCATCTGCGCCCCAGCGCCGACGCCGCAACGTACGAGGTCACACTGCCCTCGTGGCGTCTCGACCTGGAACGCGAAATCGACCTCATTGAAGAGATCGCGCGCGTCTACGGCTACAACCGTTTCGCAGACACGCTGCCCAGCTTCTCCGGTGGCGTCATCGCACTGCCGCACGCCGCAAAGGAAGAAGTCGTACGTACCACGCTGCGCGCCCTCGGCTGGACAGAAGCCATCAGCAGCACCTTCGCGTCCGAAACCGACTCCGCTCTCTTCACCACCGAATCCGCAGTCCCCATGGGCAATCCGTTGAATGCGGAAGCGGGCAACTTGCGCCCATCACTGCTGCCCGGTATGGCTGGCATGTTGCTGCTCAACAGCACACGTGACGTAGCAGCCGTCCGCCTCTTCGAATACGGAACCGTATTCACCGGCTCAACAGCGCAAGTGAACGAGCATCCATCGCTCACACTCGGCGCATACGGCAACGCATCCGCCACACGCACCATCGACGTCGCAGACGCGCTCTTCTTCGAAGTCAAAGGCGCAGTGGAAGAACTGCTCTCACGCTTCGTCGCAAACGTACTTACCTTCTCCGCTGACAACCTGCCGAAATGGGTCGCATCCGGTCGCGGCGCAGCCATCACGCTCGAAGGCAAGACAATTGGTTGGTTCGGTGAACTAACCAATGAAGAACGCGACCGCCGCAAGCTAAAGGAAAACGTCGTCCTCGCGGAACTGAACATCCCCGCACTCTTCGCCTTCGACCTGAAGCAGCCCGCGGCGAAAGAACCCTCGCGCTACCAGGCCGTCGAACGCGACTTCTCGTTCCTCTTCGCAGACAACATCACGTGGGCTGCCGTTTCAAAGGCAATTGCCGCATTGAACATCGCGGAGATGATCTCGCTGCAACCCATCGAAATCTTCCGTGATGCAAAAGGCAAAGCCGTCCCCAAAGGCGAATCCTCGCTCCTGCTGCGCACCGTCTTCCAATCCCCGGAACGCACGCTGCGCGAAGAGGAGATCGCCGGATGGCAGGAGGCCATCGTCGCCGCGCTTATCCAGCTCGGCGGCAAACACCGCGCAGCATAAACAAGCCTCATTCATCAACAAAGGCGAAGGCTCAAGCAGCCTTCGCCTTTGCATTGAGCCGGTCATCCACGCGTTCCATCAATCCCTGCGCATCGAAGGGCGCGTGTACTTTGGCATCGTTATCAAAGTACACATATACATCGCGCTTCTTCCGTTTCGGCGCATTCTTTTGCACAGCGTGATGACCATGCAACCGGCTATGATTCGACTCGTCCTTCGCCTCATGCCCCGTGGCCCACAACGACACGCGATCTGCCCAACTATCCAGAGCCGAATCGCTGTAGCCGGAAGCATATAGCTCCTCAGAACCATGCAGGCGGCAATAGACGAAGTCACTCGTCACATCAAACAGCAGCGGCCACTTCACCGTATCCGCCACCACCAGGCCAACGTCATGTTTGCGCAACAACGCAATGAACTCCTCGCACTGAAATGAGTCATGTCGAATCTCCAGGCAATGCCGCACCGGCTGCTTCTTCAAAACCTGAAGAAAGCTTCGGCCTTTTAACCTCGGCGAATGGTCACGCGCCAGCGCCGCAGCATCTTCCGTTGTGTGCGGCAACTTCTCCAGGAAATCTGACAGCAGCCCTGCATCAAATTTCATGGATGGCGGCAACTGCCACAGCACTGGCCCAAGTTTCTCTCCTAGCGCCAGCACACCCTGCGCAAAGAAGTTCGCCAGCGCCTCGTCCACACCGCGCAACTTCTTCATGTGCGTAATAAAGCGCGATCCTTTCACCGCAAACACAAAACCCCTCGGCGTCTCATCGCGCCATTGTTCAAAGCTCTGTGGCCGTTGCAACGAGTAATGCGTTCCGTTGATCTCAATGGACCCAAAACGTTCCGCAGCAAACTGTAATTCGCACCGTTGCGGCAGCTTCGGCGGATAAAACTTCCCTCGCCAGCCCTTGTAACGCCACCCGGAAATGCCGATACGAACATGGCCATGCATACCTTATGGGATGCCCATGTAACATCCCAACGATGGCCCCATGGCGCATCCTGACCAAACAAGAAAAGGGGATGCGATATCGCATCCCCTTTCGCTGTCTTACACGCCGAAGGCGTCGAGAACAGTACGAAGTACCTTACTGCGGAGGCTTCGGCGCGAAGTATCCCTTACGTGCGCGCACGTGGTAACGCTGGTCCAGCGTCGTCAGGTAAATCGTACGGAAAGCGCCATCCTGCTTCAGGTCGGCTGGGCGATACCGCAGCGAATACTGCGAGCGCAGTTCCTCCTGAATGTCCTGGAATCCACGCGCCACATCCTCAATCTTGTTGGGGAAAAAGGTGCGTCCACCGGTCGCTTCGCTCAAACGCATCAGCACATCATCACCCTTATCGCGCGATGGCGAAACATTGGTGGAGATGGTGTACACCAGCGTATCCGCACGCTGGCATTCCTTGATGGCTTCCTGCTCCTGCACGCGCGAGTAGTTATCCTCGCCGTCCGATACCACGATCAGCGCCTTGCGAATGGTCTCGTTGCTGGTCACCGTCAACATCTGGTCGCGGCACGTTTGATAGATCGCATCAAAAAACGCCGTACCGCCTCCGGGCCGCAGCTTCTCAATCGCCGTGCTCAGCTTGTCAATGGAATTGGTGTAATCCTGCACCAGGTCCAGCCGCACATCAAATCCGCTGACAAACGCCGCATCCTGCCGCGGACGCAGCACCTGCAACAGAAATTCCGTCGCCGCCTGCTGCTCAAACTGAAAGCGCGTGCGGATGGAGTTGGACGTATCCAGCATGATGCCGATGCGCAGCGGCAGATTCGCCTGCTGCGTAAAGCTGATCACGCGCTCAGGGCGCTTGCCGTCATCCAGCAGCCCAAAATCCTGCTGCTTCAGACCGGTGACAAAGTGGCCCCTCTTATCCGTGACCGTGAACACCTGGTACACCTCAGGCACAAACGCCTTCAGCGTATAGCTGCCACCCTGGGCATCGCCCGTGGGTTGATTCGGCTGCGGAGGGTTCGCTCCGGGTTGGGGATTCGTATTCGCCGGTGGAAGCGGTGTGGACTGCTGCTGGGCGGACAAAGTGATCGAAGCCGCCACCAGTGCAACGGTGCCTGCGATTCGAACTGCGAACTTACGAAAAACTGCCATACGGGGCGTAGTTTACCAATCCTCGGCGTGTTTTGGCTTGGCGGGCGCTGCCGGTATTTCCAACGCACGAAGCTGCTCTAAGAGAGACGCAAGTTCTACCGGCAGGGGAGCCTCCAAATCCAGCTCTTTTCCTGTAATCGGATGATCCAGCACCAGATGCGCCGCATGAAGAAAATTCCGATGCAGCGTGGGCCCGGTTCCCTCTGCCTTGAGGCCCGGAATCTTCGCAGGCGCGCCATACAGCGTATCGCCCACCACAGGATGCCCCAGCGACTGCATATGAACACGGATCTGGTGGGTGCGTCCGGTTTCAATCTTCAGATCCAGCAGCGTGAAATCCCCCGCCGTCGTGTGCAGCCGCTCCAGCACGGTGTAATGCGTCCTTGCTGGCCGCGGATCATTTGGCCTGCGTGAAGTACGCTCTTCCGGCTCATCCGGATGACGGTTAGCGGGCGTGCCATGGCTCGCCGTGGTCAGATACCGGTTCCCCACACGCGTCGTCATGCGCGTGCGGCGCAGGCGATCGCGCGCAATCGGCAGATCGATCAATCCACGCTCACTCTTCACATGCCGATGCACCAGCGCAATGTATCGCTTCTCCAGCGACCGCTCGGAAAACATCTCCGCCAACGCACGATGCGCCGCATCGCTCTTCGCCACCATGATCAGGCCACTGGTCTGCTTGTCCAGACGATGCACAATGCCCGGCCGCAGCGCTCCGCCCACATCGCTCAGCTTATCTTTGAAGTGAAACAATAACGCATTCACCAGCGTGCCACTGCTACGCGCATCATCGGTCAGGCCGCTGCCCGCATGCACCATCATGCCCGCGGGCTTATCAATCACGGCCATGTGCTTGTCTTCATACACAATGCTCAGCGGAATGTCTTCCGGCGTCGCGCGCAGCGGCGCAGGCTGCGGCTGGCCTTCCACCACAATCTGCTCATTGCCATTGAGTTTGTGCTTTGCCTTCCCAGGCGAATCGTTCACCCGCACCTGCCCATGCTCAATCAGCAACTGCGCCCGCGCCCTGCTGATCTCCGGCAACGCCCACGCCAGATAAGCATCCAGCCGCATCCCACGCGACTCAGGCGTAGCCACCAGCGTTCGCGTCGCCAATCCTCCGGGGGAAGCCAAAACGTCCAGCGGCACAATCAGTTCGTCATCTTCATCCATTGCAGACGGAGGAAGTTCCTTTGCTACCGTCTCCACAGTCCGCTGCTGCCGCTTGCCGCTTTTCTGATATCCCTTGCCACGCTTGTCCGGCACAGCAGTATTCGGGATCGCAGGCTTCACCACGGGAACTTCTTCGCCGTACAGCACCGCTTCCGTCACTGCCAGTTCCGCAGCCACCGCATCGCGCGCAGCATCCCGCTGCGTACGGTAGTCCGCCTTCACAGAGTGCCGCCGCTTGCCCTTCGGCAACATATTTTTACTGGGCATAACGCACGCCCTTTCGTTGAAAGAAAAAACTCAAACCCGCCACTGCCAGCAGCACCAGCACAAGCTGGTCTACCCGCAGCAGGTTGCCAATCATCGTCGCGGGTAGAACCCAACCCGGACGAAGCGTATCCACAAAAAACCGAATCAGCGCCGCCAGCGTCAGGCTCAGCCCAAACGTCTCGCCCGGCTGCGACTCACGATGCAGCCACACAAACGCCACCGCACACGCCACCAGCGTCAGCACCGCCGAATACAACGCCACCGGGTGATACCCCTGATCGCCAAACACAACGCCCAGCCGGGACGATGTGGCCAACCCAAGATCATCGCCGGAAAAGTGCGTTCCCAGGTGCAGAAACGCCTGCAACAGCAACGCCGCAGGAGCCAACGCATCCAGCGTGCGCAGCCACGGCAGCCGCTTCACCAGCACGTACACCGCGCCACTACCCAGCGCCAGCAGCAGCCCCCACTTAGTCACCGTGGGCAACGTCAGGATGTACAACGGATACTTCGCAAACGACTTCCAAACCTGCGCCACAATAATCAGGCGCGACAGCACCAGCGTTCCCGCCGCCATCCACAGGCACAGGTTCCACACGGCGTCCTCATTCAGCCGCATCACCCGCGCGCCGCGCGCCGCCAGCGAAATCGCCAGCACCAGACCTAACGCCGCAATCGCCCCAAACGTGGGGACAGTGACCGGGCCGATACGGAACAGGTGTGGATGCATAAGATGCTCTCTGTAAGAATACGTGGGTAAGCTCTTCAGCGTTTCCATCGAAGGGCTTCCAACGGGACGACACGGCCTCACCGCCGGTATACCCGGAAGCAGGAAGCCTATCTAGGTGGCCGCTTCCCCGACATCGCCATGCCCAGCAACCCGCTGTGCGCCTTTCCTCGCACACCTCCTGCCCCATGCCGCCACAACAGAACCGCCTGCCCATCGCCATCCCTGCAGGCGAAAGGCGCTACCGGCAGTAGCCGGAAAGAGCGAACGCAGCGTCGCAGCGGAGTCGCCGCGATCGCTGCGTTCGTTCTTAAAAGCCTTTGGAGAAAGAAGAGTGCGAGGACCGACCCGCTGGGCCGTGTTGGAAGCGCCGGTGAACCCGCCAATAAGCGGTGGGATTCAGCCGTGGTTCTTTAGGCATTCCGGACTGGCGGACATTGCACACCGAACCATATATACGAGCCGAACCCCTGTTCAATGAATGTTGGTTCAACCGACGTTGTTCCCCCACCTGCTTTGCAGGTCGGTCATCTAGGAGCAGATGCTACGCAATCCACGAAGCGTTTGCAAGTTGAGCAACAATCCAATTTTGTGCTAACGGAATGTTGCCTTCCCAGCCACAACGGGCGGTCATTCTGGCCCTGAGCTTGTCGAAGGGAAGAATCCGAAGCCGGGTGCCCCAGGTTCGCGAAGCTAACCTGGGTATTCGCGCAAAGCGCGAATCAGCGAAGCGCATACGACCGCAGGCCGTCATCCTGAGCGAAGCCGAAGGACCTGCTTTCCGCCCTGCCCACTGCAGTGCCAATCGGAGGCCGTTACTTCTTTGCCGCCCACAAAATCGCGCGCTTCAATATCCCATCGAACACAGGGTCTTCGTAATACGAGTTGTCATGGCCCAGCGCGATATAAAACTCACGCCCGCCATCAAACTCCTGCCACCACGCAATCGGCAGCGGATTCGGAAAATCCTTGCGATCCAGCTTGAAGTTCGTCACATCCAGTTTCGACGTATCCACTGTCAGCAGCGGATGAATCGTATCGCTGAAGCGCTTGGTGAAGTAGCACTCGTCATTCACGGTGAATTCCGCCGGCACTCCCTGCATCGCGGGAAACTTCGGATCAACCACCTTCACCGTGAACTGCTGCTTCTTCGGATGCATCAGGAAGCGGCCGCCCACCATCTGCGCAAACCAGTCCCACGTGCGCTCATTGCCAGACGCCGAATGAATACCCACCCAACCACCGCCATGCTCAATCCATCCCTTAAACGCATCGCGCTGCGCCTGCGTGCTGAACGCCTCATTGTTGCTGTTGCTGAACACCATCACCGTGTACTTCTTCAGATTCTCCGGCGTGAACACAATGGGGTCATCCGTATTGTCCGTAGGAATCTTCAAATCCGCCGCAATCTTCTCCAGCGCCACCACGCTGCTCGCGCGGTTCCCGTGGATATAGCCCTTGCCATCCGCCGTGTAACTGCGCGTGTAGATCAGGATGCGATCCTGCGCAACCGCCGCAGCAGACGAGCACAGCAACAACAGGGCAAGAAGAAATTTCATCGCGTGGACAATCCTTTCGCGCCTCCGCAAACCAACAGAAGCACATCGGCGGCATGGTATCGCGAGGTTGGAAGCGTTTGCAAACGCCCGCATCCGTCACCACACAGGCCCGTCATTCTGAGCGCAGCGAAGCATGTCCTGAGCAGAGCGAACGGGAATCCCTACGAACCCCTCACTGGCCAGCGCAGCATCCGCTTTCTCGCAAGAAATCAAACAGCGCATCGACAAATGCACCGTTGCAAAAATTATTCGCCTACGCGCAGAATGACAAAAGGGCGCAGCCGAAGCCGCACCCTTTACAAGCAAAAAGTTAAGTAGAACTAAACGGCCACGCGATACTCGTCCCGCAAAGCCTCATCCAGCATCGACGCCAGCGAATGCGCCCGATCCCGGTTCGCCGTCTCCGCATGATCCAGCGAATCCAGCAATTCCCGGTGCCGCTCACGCAGTTCCATCAACTCATCCGCAATGTTCAGCGCCGCCAGCACCGCCACGCGCAGAGAATCCACCGTGGCGCCCTGCGACGACACCGCACGCATCTTGCTGTCCACCAGCTGCGCCAGCGCTTCAATGTGCTGCGGGTCCACACCGCGCAGATGGTAGTTCTGGTCGTAGATGGCAACCGTTACGGACTGGGGGACGGAATTCTGCATGCCTTCTCTTCTTTTCTTCGGTTACACCAGCTCGTCGAGCTGTTTCAGCATGGCGTCGACGCGGCCCTTCACCTGCGCGCGCTCGCTCTTCAACGAATGCATCTCCGCGGTAAGCTGCGAATTCTCCGCAGAAGCCGTGTCCAGCAATTCCTTCAGCGCCGCAACCTCAGCCTCAGCCGTGGCACGTGCCTCGCGCTCTGACCGGATCAGCTCCACGGTGCGAAGGACGCGCTGTTCTAGCGCCTGAAACTCGTCAACGCTGATAGTGGTGGTGGCCATAAATCCGGTACTCCTCTGCGAAATAGATTCGCTCGCTTCCGCGAGTATAGGTTGGTGATTTGTGAATGCCGAATAGCAAATCGCATTGGGGGTATCTTCTTCGGCTACCCCCGCCGCTTCACGACACTACTTGCGCTTCCAGGTCACGCCGTCTTTACCGTCCTCAATCACGACGCCTTTTTCCAGCAGCTCATTGCGGATGGCATCTCCACGAGCGAAATTTCGCCGTTTGCGCGCGTCTGTACGCTCCGCAATCAGCGCGTCAATCTCCTCGTCCGTGATGCTCTGTGCCGTCAGCAGTTCCGCCGCAATATCCGTGCGGCCCTCTGCCTGCGCCCACGCCACAGCAGCCTTGCTGATGGCCGCATCGCGATCCGTCAACACATCAAACACCGCATCAAAGTCGTTCAGCAGCTTCTGTACTGCATCCACATTGCCGCAGCCAAACGTGCCGTTATCCAGCGTGATATTCGCCGCACGCACCATGTCAAACACGGCAGCGCGCGCCTCCGCGGTATTCAGATCGTTCCGCAACGCCGCATGAAACGCATCGCGCTTGGCAATCGACAAGGCAAGCAGTTCTTCGTTTGCCACCTCAGGCAAAGCAGGATTCTTCACCGCGGCATCCAGCCTGCGCACAAACGTCCGCAGACGCTCAATCGCATTCGCGCTCTCCGTCAGACCTTCAAACGTGAAGTTCATCTGGTTGCGATACGGCACGCTGATCAACAGAAAACGAATCGCCGACGCGCGATAGCCCTTCAGCAGCAGGTCGCGCAGCGTGAAGAAGTTGCCCTCGCTCTTGGACATCTTCTTGCCCTCAACGAGCAGAAAACGCACATGAAACCAGTGCCGCGCAAACGGCTGATGCGTAGCGCACTCACTCTGCGCAATTTCGTTTTCATGGTGCGGGAACGTCAGGTCCTCGCCACCAGCATGAACGTCGAAGTTAGGCCCCAGGTGCTTCAGCGCCATCGCCGAGCACTCAATGTGCCACCCCGGCCGCCCCTCACCAATCGCCGTCTGCCACGATGTTTCGCCGGGCTTGGTCGCCTTCCACAGGGCAAAATCGCGCGCGGCATCCTTCTCGTACTCGTCCACGTCCACGCGCGCGCCGTCTTCAATGCCTTCCAGGTCCTTGCCGCTCAGCTTGCCGTAATCCGGAAACTTCGCAATGCGGAAGTACCACGAGCCATCCTCGGTCTTGTAGGCAATGTCTTCGGACGCAAGCTGCTCCACCAGCGCAACCATCTCCGGGATACTTTCCGTCGCATGCGCCACAATCTCCGGACGCTCCACGCCCAGCGCATCCATGTCTTCGAAGAAAGCCTTCTCGTACTTCGCCGTGTAATCGGCAATCGGCATGCCCGCCGCGCCTGCATTGCGGATGATCTTGTCATCCACATCCGTGATGTTCATCACGTGCTTCAGCGCCAGGCCGTTCAGCCGCGCGGTGCGCCGCAGCACATCCACATGCAGAAATGTGCGGAAGTTGCCAATGTGGCCGTAGTCATACACGGTGGGGCCGCAACAGTACATACGCAGCGTGTTGTCCCGCGACGCAGTCAGCGGCTCCACGCGGCTGCCAAGAGTATTAAAGAGTTCGATGGGCATCCGGCGCGTTCGCGTGCCTTCCGGGACTTGCGAGCGCGCCCGGGCCATCGCCCCGCCGCCGCATTCCGTCGTTCTTAATCTTATCCGAGGCGAAGCTGCGGCGTGGCATTCAAGGTAGGGCCCGCAAACTCACCCTGCGCGAACTTCGACCATGCCGCCGCCGCAATCATTGCCGCGTTGTCCGTGGACAGGTCCGCTGCAGGAAAACGAACGGTCAGACCGCGTTTCCCCGCCTCCGCCTCAAACCGCGCCCGCAGCTCCCGATTCGCCGCCACACCGCCGCTCACCACGATCCGCTTCGCTCCAAAATGCTGCGCCGCCGCCATCGTCTGCCGGATCAGGTTCCCCACCACCGCCGCCTGAAAACTCGCAATCAGGTCCAGCGTCGCAGCATCGCAAAGCGCACGCACATCGTCCAGTGCAGGCGAAGCAATCTTCTCCAGAGCAGCCCGCCGATCCTCAATCGCACCCTTCATCCCATGCGTTTCGATGTACCGCAGCACTGCCGTCTTGATCCCGCTGAACGAAAAATCAAACGAAGGCTCGTCCACCGTCCCGCGATTGATCTCCACAAACCGGAACGGCACAGCACGCGGATTCCCAAACGCACTCAACCGGTCAATCCACGGGCCACCGGGATACCCCAATCCCAGCAGCTTCGCCACCTTGTCATAGGCCTCGCCAGCCGCATCATCCACCGTGCGTCCCACATTGCGATAGCGCCAAACTCCCTCATCGAGCGAAGCCAGATAAAGATGCGTATGCCCACCACTCACAACAAGCGCCAGCGTATTCCCAGCCGCGTCACCGACAACCGACCCCACTGACTCGCTAACCCGCTGACTCGCTGACTCGCTGCTTTTATGGATTGACTCGCTGCTCTCCATCAAGACCGCATGAATATGCCCTTCCAGATGATTCACCGCAATCAACGGCTTCCCCAGCGCATACGCATACGCCTTGGCATACGAAATCCCCACCAGCAGCGCACCCGCCAGCCCCGGCCCCGCAGTCACGGCAACGGCATCCACATCCTTGGCTTCAATGCCAGCCTGCCGCAGCGACTCCCGCACCACCGGCACAATATTCCGCAGGTGTTCGCGGCTGGCCAGCTCCGGCACCACGCCGCCATACAGCGCATGCATCTGCATCTGCGTCGCGACAACGTTGGACAGCACATCGCTGCCCGCACGTACCACCGCCGCCGCAGTCTCGTCGCAAGAGCTTTCGATCCCCAAAATCAGGCCATTGCCCATCTCTCTATCGTATAGAGATGAATGTGAGATCGCCACGCACTTCAAATCGATGAAGGAACATAGCGGTTTGATCAGCGAGGGACACGTACACCCAGTTTCCAAACACCTATGATGTTGCGCAGAGCTTGAATATCAGTGGTTGGGTCGCCACCCACCAGGATCAGGTCCGCGCGCAGTCCCACGGTGATCCTCCCTCTGTCATGAAGGCCGAATTGCCGCGCTGGCGTAGCTGGCGTATACGTCGCCGCTGTCAGCGCCTCCGATGGCGATAAGCCGGACTGCACAAGAAGCTCTAGTTCACGGTGCAGACTCACGCCATGCGCAATTCCAGGCACAGGTGAATCTGTACCTGCAAGCAACGGCACTCCAGCTTTCTTTAGCAGAGCAATAGTTTGTTCTGCGTAGCCCAGATGAATCGTCGGCGAAGCGGGTAGCCGAATCGCAAGCATGGTTTTCATCGACGGGGTAAGGCGGGCGTTCAGATTAGGTTCCAGTTCCCACCAGCGCTTGCCACCCCCTGCACTCAACGACTCGAAAACTGTGAGTGTTGTAATGACAAACGCGTGGTGATCGAGGACCATCTGCGCAAATTTCGGGTCAGGAGGAGAGTCGGCAAAGACATGGGCAATGCCGTCGACGCCAGCCTGCAATGATTCAACCGCTTCTTTCTGAGACCCCACATGCGCTACAGCCAATTTGTTGCGCCGATGAGCTGCGATCACAATGTCTTCAATTCGCCGGGGAGAAAACGTCGGAAACTGATGCTCATCAATAATCTTGATGTAGTCAGAGCCTTCCGCAATGCGTTGATCCACAAACACCTGTACATCTGCAGTGGGTGAGAGCATAGGCATTGGAGAGCCAGCCATTTGTGTCGGGTGCCCGCCAGGCGCGGTTATGACCGTTCCAGCGGTAAGAAAATCGGCACAGCCGGAACATCCTTCCTTACGCATCTTCAGGCTCGCGGCAGAACCACCCATCTCCAGTTCGGTCGTCACCCCAAAAGCCAGGGCATCTTGCAGAAACTCTCGAACCAGATGTTCTCCTAGATGTGTGTGCGAATCAATCAGGCCCGGGAGAAGGGTTTTTCCACGTCCGTCGATCACCTCTGCCGACGGAGGAATCGTAATCTCTGCCCCCACGCTTCGAATCATCCCGTCTTCGACCAGTACAGTGACGCCAGCAAGCTTTCGGGTTCCATCAAATACGTCGACGTTGTGGAAAGCTACCGAAGTCGTTGGTCGTTGAACGTCTTGGCCGTGGATGACGTTTGTAAGAACTACGCAAGCTGCAATCAAGCGCACGATCCGTATCAAGCTGTTCCTCCGATGGATACCTGCTTGTACGCGAATAATGGCGAAAAGTTCCAGAAAGCAGGGCACCACAATATCCAGGCAGTGTTACTGACCACCCGCTTCGCTCAGCCGCTGTTTCCATATCTGCAACAACAAAATCGCCGACGCCACCAGCACCGGCCCCAAAATAAACCCGCTGATCCCAAAGAAAGCCAACCCGCCAAAGATGGCAACAAACACCACGCCCGTATGCAGGTCCGTCTTCTTCCCCACAAACACCGGGTAAAGAAAGTTATCCATCGTGCTCACCACCGCACTGCACCAGATTGCCAAAATCAGGCACTTCGTCCAACTCAGCACCAGTCCCACATACAAGCAGATCGGCACCCACGCCAGAAATGCGCCAAACGCGGGAATCAGGCAGCACACAAACGTGACAAATCCCCACAGCAGCGCGCCGGGCACACCCACCAGCCAGTACGCCACGCCCGAAGCCACGCCCTGCAACATGGCAATCAGCAGACGTCCCGCAAAAATCGCCTCGATAATGTCGCGCAGCTTACGGCTGAAATCAAACGTCTCATCCTCACGCAGCGGCAACACCGACTTCCACGCCCGCAGCGCCGCCACCTCATCCCGCACCAGAAAGAAGTAAAAAAACAGCAGCAGCACAATGCTCACAATGCCGTGAATCATCGCGCCAAACGCCTGCCCCAGCTTCGGCGCGGACCAACCCGCAATCGCACGGCCTGACATGCCCGGCGCAAACTGCGCAATCGCATTCTGCAGCGCATCACCCAGCTTCGGATGCTTCACTGCAAGCTCTGCCAGAAAGTCGTCCACACCGCCCGACTCCACATAGCGAGCCATCGCAATCGCCTGCACCACCAGATGCTTGATCAGCAGATACATCGGCGCAAACAGCACCACGCTGACCAGCACCACCATCGCAATCCCAGCCAGCGTGGGCGACCAACGCCTGCGCAACCACACAGACATCGGCTGCGTCACCACAGCCAGCGTGACTGCGCCGATGATGGGAAACATCAGCGTGTGGGCAAACAACAACGTCGCTGCCAGACACAGCGTCGTCAGCGTAAACAGCGCCGTCGTCCGCCACTGCATATACCCTGTACCCGGTCCCATTGAGGAAGTGCTCATCTTCTTCACACTTCTGATGCAGATTTCCGTGTCACTGCTGCCGCAAAGACATCTGCGCACAAACAGGCGCATCCTAGGAAGAGAGATGAAGGCACTGGAAAACACAAAGGCAACACCGGCATTTCAGGCAGCGCTGCATATCGTGGAAGAGCTGCGCAACCGCGGCTTCCACGCTTATTTCGCAGGCGGCTGCGTGCGAGATCTGCTCATGGGCATCGCCCCCAAGGACTACGACGTCGCCACCAACGCCCGACCGGAAACCGTCATGATGGGCTTTGATCGCACCTTCAGTGTCGGCGCACATTTCGGCGTGGTCATCGTGTGCAACGCAGACAAAGACGAAGGCTGCGAGATACAAACCGAAGTCGCAACCTTCCGCTGCGACGGCGAGTACGTCGACGGTCGCCGCCCCGTGGAAGTGGAATACGCAGAAAAACCAGAAGACGATGTACAGCGCCGCGACTTCACCATCAACGGCATGTTGCTCGACCCCGTCGGCCTGACAGAACACAACATTGCAGAGAAATTGCTCGACTTCGTCAACGGCCAGCAGGACCTGCAGGCACGCATCGTTCGCGCCATCGGCGATCCACAAAAGCGGTTCGAAGAAGACAAACTCCGCATGTTGCGGGCGGTCCGTTTCGCCGCACGCCTTGACTTCACCATCGAAGAACAAACCCTGCGCGCCATACGACAACAGGCCACCACCATCACACAGGTTAGCAACGAACGCATCCGCGACGAGCTAACCAAGATGCTCACCGAAGGCCACGCCAAACACGCCTTCGAACTACTCGACGCATCCGGTCTGCTTCAACATGTCCTCCCTGAAGTCGCTGCGATGAAGGGCGTAGAGCAACCGCCCGAATGGCACCCCGAAGGCGACGTCTGGATTCACACGCTGCTGCTGCTCGACAAACTCCCCGCAGATGTAAAAGGCACACTGGCATGGGGCGCATTACTGCACGACGTAGGCAAACCGCCCACCTTTCGCGCACCCGATCCAGCAGACCCAAAGCCCCGCATCCGTTTCAACGGCCACGCAGAAGTGGGTGCCACCATGACCCGCGCCATCATGAACCGTCTACGCTTTTCGTCCGCAGACATAGACCAGGTCGTCTCACTCGTAGCCAATCACATGCGCTTTGGCGACGTAAGACATATGAAGCAGAGCACGCTGAAACGCTTCTTCCGCCTGCACGACTTCCCTGAGCATCTGGCACTGCACAAGCTCGACGTCACCAGTTCGCACAACCTGCTGGACCTGTACCGCTACGCAAAAGAAGAGTTCGAGAAAGCGCCCGAAGAAGTCTACAAACCCACACTGCTGCTCACCGGGCGCGACCTCATCGACGCAGGCCTGAAGCCCGGCCCGCGCTTCAAACAACTACTGCAAGACCTGGAGGACGCCCAACTCGAAGGTGCAATCCACACACGCGAAGAAGCCATCAACCTGCTGCGCGACCTGCTCGCAAAAACTCCTGCGGAGGCTGTCCATTGAAACACGTCATTGTCATCGGTGGAGGAGTCGCAGGCCTGATGGCTGCAGTAAAACTGCGTGCCAGCAGCAGCCTGAACGTGACGCTTCTCGAAGCACAGGATCACGTCGGCGGTCGCATCCGCACCGTGCAACAGAACGGCACGCCCATCGAACTCGGCGCAGAATTCGTGCACGGCAAACCGCCGGAACTACTGGCGCTGCTGGAAGACCTCAACCTCGAAACCTACGAACTCGCGGGCGAAGATTTCAACTACGACTGCAGCGATGACTCCCTGCATCCGCAGGACGAAGGCTCACACAATGACGAAGCCTCCCCCTTCAGCGTTCTCGAACGTATGACGGAATGGAGCGAAAAGCACCCGACCGAAGACCTGACATTCGATGCATGGTGTGAACATGAAAACATCGCGCCCGACATCCGCTCCGGTGCTCGCGCCTATGTCGAAGGATTCAACGCCGCCGATGCATCGCGCATCTCCGTGCGCTCACTCGCCATCCAGCAGCAGGCAGAAGACAGCATCGAGGGCGACGCCCTGCGTCATATAAAGGGCGGCTATCATCGCCTGCCCGAAGAACTTGCCGCGCGATTCACGCGTTTGGGCGGCACGCTCCGTTTGCAGTCGCATGTGAAATCCATCACATGGTCGTGTGGATCGGTCCACGTCCAACTCACCACAGGCCAATCCCTGCACGCCGACGCCGCCATCATCACGCTGCCGCTCAGCGTCCTGCAATCCTCAAGCGTCTTGTTCCATCCCATACCTGCGGACATTCTTCATCACGCCAGCCGCATGCCTATGGGTGCCGTCCTTCGCATGAGCTTCGTCTTCCGCTCCCGCTGGTGGGCAGAGCTTGATCACCCGCAGAAAAAGGCGCTCCAGAAACTCTCGTTCATCCTGCCTGAACGGCAGAGAAGTGACCTCAACTTCCGCGTCTTCTGGACCAGCTATCCTTCGCTCAACCCTGTACTCACGGCGTGGGCAGGAGGCCCATCTGCTGAAGCCTTCTCTTCGAAAGACGATCACGAAATTGCCGAAGCCGCATGCCATGACCTTTCGCGCATCTTCGGCATTCCAAAACAGCAGATACTCGACGAACTCGTCACACATCACCGCCATGACTGGAGTCGTGATCCGTTCTTCGGCGGCGCCTATTCATGGGTTCCCGCAGGCGCAGCAGACGCCTCGGAAAAGATGACCCATCCCGTCGAGAACACACTCTTTTTTGCAGGCGAACACACCGACATCACTGGCCATTGGGGCACAGTCCACGGAGCACTCCGCAGTGGCATTCGTGCCGCGCAACAAATGCTGGAATTACACTAAGCCGTTTTCGGCGTTGACTTACTCGCTGTCACCACCGCCACAGAAGCCAGGATGATCGCCATCGCAATCCATTGTGATCCATGCAGCGACTCACGCAGCAGCACCGAACTCAAAGCCACACTCACAATCGGATTGACATACGCATACGTCGCCACCTTTGCCACCGGCACATGATGCAGCAGCCACATGTATGCGGTGTAACCCACCAGCGACCCGAAGACGATCAGCCACAATACCGCCAGCAGTGCACTCTTGCTCCAATGCGCCGTCTGCCATCCACCCAGCGCCGAACCCATCACAATACTCAACGTGCCACCCAGCAACATCTGCCACCCGGCCCCCAGCAACGGGTCAATCTTCGAAGGCCTGCGCCCGGAATAAAGCGAACCCGCAACCCATAACAAATTCGCCACCAGCATGATCACCACACCAGTCGATGCAGAACCAACACCGCCTTGCAGCAGCGGAGCCAGCAGCACAACAAGCCCCACAAACCCAAGCACCGTACCCACCCATCCCAGGCGGTTCAGCGAAGTACCGCCAGGAATAAACGTCTCTGCCAACGCAATCAGCAATGGAATTGCCGCCGCCAGCAACGCGGCAAGACCAGCAGAAAGCGTCTGCTCCGCCCAGCTCACCATTACGTTGTTGCCCGTCAGCATCACCATGCCCAGCAGCAACGCACGTTGAAACTCCGCACGCGGCAAAGCGACCCTTACCCCACGCAGCGCAAGCACCGTCAGCATAATCACGCCCGCCGCACAGTAACGAAATCCGGAAACAAACGCAGGCGAAAGCGACTGCACACCCACGCGAATCGCAACAAACGTCGATCCCCAGAAAAAATAAACGCACGCAAAAGCAAGTATGACGAGAGATCGCGACGTGCTTTCATGCTTTCTGGTCATGGGCCACAGCCTATCAGGCACCATCGTTGCCACAGCGCCATCTTCGCCGTACCATCGCCTTAGCGACTTAACGATGGACTTCCTCAACAAAAAGCGCTTCGACCTCAATCGCTCCACACCCTCTGCAGATGCGGAGCGGCTGGTCAGCGCCAGCAGCATGGGCGAGGACGCAGCCTTTGAACTCAAGCTGCGCCCCAACCGCCTTGGCGAATTCATCGGCCAGCACAAGGCCAAAGAGCAGCTCGCCATCGCCCTCGAAGCAGCCAAATCACGCGGCGAAGCGCTTGACCATGTCCTGCTCTACGGCCCGCCGGGACTCGGCAAAACCACGCTCGCCACCATCATCGCGAATGAATTGGATGTCGGCTTCCAGCAGACCAGCGGCCCCGCCCTACAAATCCAGGGCGATCTTACCGCCATCCTGACCAACCTGCGCGAAAGGCAGGTGCTCTTCCTCGACGAAATCCATCGCCTGCAACCGGTGCTGGAAGAAAAGCTCTACACTGCGCTTGAGGATTACAAGCTCGACATCATCATCGGCCAGGGCCCCGCCGCGCGCACGCACGTGATGGAGATTCGTCCCTTCACCTTCGTCGCCGCCACCACGCGTCCCGGCCTGCTTTCATCTCCGCTGCGTTCGCGCTTCGGCATCCTCTTAAGGCTTGAGTTCTACAACGACGACGACCTCCGCTTCATCGTCGAACGCAGCGCAGAGGTCATCGGCGTGCAGATCGACGCAGACGGCGCAGCCGAAATCGCCATGCGTTCACGCGGCACACCCCGTATCGCCAACCGGCTCCTCCGCCGCGTGCGCGACTACGCACAGGTGCGCGCCAACGGCATTATCGATCGCGACACCGCGCAGGCCGCGCTGCAAATGCTCGAGGTCGACCCACACGGCTTCGACGAACTCGACCGCCGACTACTCCGCACCATCATCGAAAAGTACGACGGCGGCCCCGTCGGCCTGAACACCCTCGCCGCCGCGCTGGCCGAAGAAGAGGACGCACTCGAAGAGGTCTACGAGCCCTTCCTCATGCAGATCGGCTTCCTCGACCGCACGCCCCGCGGCCGCGTCGCCACCCGCCTCGCGTACGAACACTTCGGCTATCCCGTACCCACCAAAGCAAATCAATTCGATAAGCCAACCCTGTTCGACTAAGCTGGAAGTATGTCGATTGCAGAAAATTTAGAGCAGGTACGCGCGGAAATCGCAGCCGCCTGCGCCCGCGCCAACCGCAACCCCGCAGACGTGAAGCTGATGGCCGTCTCCAAAACCTGGGGTCCGGACGTCGTTGCCGAAGCCTTCCGCGCAGGTCAGCGCCTCTTCGGTGAAAACCGCCTGCAGGAGTGGGAACACAAGCAGCAGCAACTCCACACCATCCTCGGTGAAGACGTGGGCCAGCTTGAGATGCACCTCATCGGCAACCTGCAATCCAATAAAACCAGCAAGGCCGCATGGGTCTTCAGCGCCGTCGATTCCGTGGACAGCGTCAAGGTCGCGCGCCGTCTCAACGACGTCTGCGAACAGGTCGGCAAAGTCCTCCCCATTCTCGTCGAAGTAAAACTCTCCGAAGAAGAAACCAAGCACGGCATCGGCGAATACGCCCTCCCCGGCCTGCTGCGCAACATCCTTGAAGAAATGAATGGTCTGGAAGTCCGCGGCCTGATGATAGTCCCCCCGTACACCGACGATCCCGAAGGCGCACGCCCCTACTTTCGCCGCCTGCGTGAACTTCGCGACGAAGCCGTCGCCACCATTGAAGGCATCTCGCTCCCCGAACTCTCCATGGGCATGTCGCACGACTTCGCCGTAGCCATTGAAGAAGGCTCCACCTGCGTCCGCGTAGGCTCCGCCATCTTCGGCACCCGCACCAAATACCACGAAGAGGACGAAGAAGAGTCGTAGTAATGAACATCCGCAGCATCGACGGCGGTGTCAGCTTCGCAGTTCGCGTACAACCGGGCGCATCCCGCGAAGGCGTTATCGGCCTTTATGGCGACGCCATCAAGATCGCCCTGAGCGCTCCCGCCGTCGACGGCAAAGCCAACGAAGCCCTCGTCCGCTATCTCGCCACAGCGCTCAACGTGCCGAAGACAAGCATCACCATCGCCTCCGGCCACGCATCACGCTCCAAAGTGATCCGTGTCATCGGCATCACAAATGAAGAAACCGCGGCAAGGCTCTCGCCCACAGCGGCCGTCTAAACGCATTTCAAAAGAATGCGACTGTAACGCAAACCGGGTTCCCACTTTCGCGAAACGGGGTGCCCCACCTTCGCGAAGCTAAGGTGGGAAGCGGCTTCAGCCGCTCCATCGCGCGAAAGCGCGACCAGCGAAGCTCATCCGATTCGAAGAATCGTCATCCTGAGCGCAACGAAAGTGAAGCCGAAGGACCTGCATTCCTCTCGCATCACTCCGATGCAAACGGAGAGCAGAAAACCCTAAGCCGACTGCAGCGCCACCGTCTTCACCACCAACGTCTCGCCCTCACCCATCACATCCACACGATCCGCCACCCCGGCCTGCTTCGCCGCAGCCATCAGCCGCACCGGAGGTTCCTCCATCGGCTCCTTGCCCAGCGGAAACGTGCCATAGTGCATCGGGATCATCGTGGTTGCCGAGCCAAGATCAAGAAACGCCTGCAGCCCCTCTTCCGGCGAAGTATGCACCGCGCGGTAGCTATCCGGGTAATAAGCGCCTATCGGCAGCAACGCAATCTCTGGACGCAGCCTGCGCCCAATCTCGCGGAAGCCGTTGAAGTAGGCCGTATCGCCCGAGTGATACACGCTATGTCCGGCACCCGCAATCACATACCCGCCAAACAGCCGGTGCGTATCCTTGAACATGCGCGCTCCCCAGTGCTTCGCAGGCGTCATGGTCACGCGAACATCGTCGCCCTCAAGCGCGGTCGCCTCCCACCATTCCAGCTCCGTCACCTTACGAAAGCCCACCTTCTCCACCAGATCGCTTACCCCGCGAGGCACAATCGCCTCCGGTGCCACGCCCGTCAGCTTCTTCGCATGACGAACAATCTTCCGCAGCGACGGCAGGTTCAGGTGATCCATATGCGCATGCGTCAACAGAACTGCATCAATCGGCGGCAGATGCGCAATATCTATTCCCGGCAGTCGCGCCCGCCGCAGCAGGATCAGCCGCATTGCAAATACGGGATCCACCAGCACATTACGCCCGGCAATCTGGATCAGAAACGAAGAATGTCCCACAAAGGTAATGCCAAGCTGTTCCGGGTCCACCAGTCGCGGCGGATTCGGTTTGCCCAGCATCGGTTGGCGGTGGCTCTCACGAACAACATTCCAGAGCTGCCGCAGCTTACGCCAAACAGACGGATGTTCCTGAACTTTGCTCACACCGGATTAGATGTGGAAATCGCTTCGTGGATGCTACGGCCAAACACCTTGCAGTCTTATGCTCGGGCCGCCGTTCGGCCATCCCACCAGCTCATCACCCACCTTCGGCCTGGTCGCTCGACGAAGAAGTGCAACAAGATGCTCAGTGGAATTAAAACGACAAAACGCGGAATCAGGCCGGCAATGGTGTCCGGCCAGTGAAACAGACTCTTTGCCCAGTCGTTGAACATGAAATGAATCAGGTAAAACGCGTAGCTTGCCTCGCCAGCCAGCACAAACGGCGTCCAGGACAGTACGTTCGACACCAGGTTCGGACGTGTAAGGCCATACAGGATCAGCACATAGCAAGGAATCAGAAGCCCGTTATGCAGCAGGATGAAGGGCAGGTGTTTCGCCAGCAGAAGCGCACTGAAGAGTGCCGTACCACCACAAACCAGTGCCAGCTTTGCCCATCCCTCGCTCACGGGTCGCTGCAGATAGATCCAGCCAGCCACAATTCCACAAAGAAACTGGGGAAGCATTAACGGAGGGAACCGGCGCACAAAATACAACATATGGTGCGACCCGCTCGTGGCAGCGGTTTCATGCCACGCTGCGAGCGGGTCAAAGTACATCGCGATCAGGCCAGGGACCAGCGCCAGCACACAGAGCCCCAGCAACAGCACCACCCCGTGGCGCAGCGATCGTGGCTGTAGACGCGCCGCAACAAATGGAAAGCAGCAGTAAAAGAACGCCTCTTCTGAAAGACTCCACGCAACGATATTGAAAAAGGGTGTCAGCCGGATATGCCAGGACTGCAGCATGAAAACCTGTGCGACATAGGCAATCACATGGTACGCAGGGTGGAAAGCTTTGTACCCCAGGATTCCCGCAACAATGGTCACCAGCAGATACAGCGGGTACACACGCGCGAATCGCGCCACCAGGAAACGCTTCGTATCTCCCTTACCGCTCGCAAACTCAACGCCATGCGTATAAACCAGGATGAAGCCGGAAAGAAAAAAGAAAAAGCTGACAGCCGAGTAGCCCGCGCCCCAAAAGCCAGTGAACCGTCCCCACTGCTCAAAGGGGCGCACCATGTGGTACACACCCACGTACAGCGCCGCCAGTGCACGCACGCTGGTCAGTGCCTTCAGGTGCGGCGGTCGCTTCAGCGTTGACGACGAGACAGGATTCCGGACTTCCGTAAGACCGGAAAGTCGGTCATCAGTTGGCAGCATGGGGCTAATTATACGGGCGGCCTGTAACCCTGAAAGTCTATAGACCACCCCTCAAAATGCGCCTGTGGAGCCTGTTGGGACCAACCTCCCTCACCTGCAAATCCCTTACTGTCGTTTACCGGCCAGATGTTTTTCATTCGGCAAATAAGATGGAAAGTGATGCCCACAATGCTGTCCATGCACGCCCATTACATCCTGCTGGTGGTGGCATCGCTGGCAGCGGGCGCCATCAACGCGGCAGCCGCAGGCGGATCGTTCCTCAGCTTCCCCGCCATGCTCGGCATGGGCATCCCTCCGGTGCAGGCCAACGCGACAAACACGGTCGCCATCTGGCCCGGACAGCTCACCAGCGTTCTGAAACTCCGCAACGACCTCCGCCGCGAACTCATCATCGTCGCGCTCATCGCATCGGTCATCGGGGGAGTCGGTGGCGCATTGATTCTGCTGTGGTTACCCCAGCGCGTCTTCCTGTACGTCCTCCCCTGGATGATCCTCGCCTCCACGCTTCTGTTCCTCTTCTCCGCACGCATCAGTGGATGGTTACGGAAAGAAACGAACCATCCCCACGCCCATCGCCACGTCCAGCCGCTGCTTCTGCTACCGTTGCTGCTTCCCGTCTGCCTTTACATCGGCTACTTCGGCGCGGGCGGCGGCCTCATGGTCATGGCGCTGCTCGCCCTCCTGGGCGTGGACGACATGCACCAGCTCAACAGCATGAAGGTGCTCGTCGCCTGCCTCTCCAACTTTTCCGCCGTCGTCACCTTCATCGTGGAGCGGGCCGTCGTCTGGCATTACTGCTTCATCGCCATGATCGCCGCGGGCATCGGCGGCTACATCGGCGCGCATTACGCCCGCAAACTACCGCAGCGCGCCATGCGCATCGTAGTCATCCTCGTCGGATTCGGTGTCAGCGGCTATTTCTTCTACCGCAACCTGCATCCGTCTCACTGAAGGAAGAGAATTAGAAGTATGAGTCACGAAGGCATCCGCATGATCAGCCGCGAGGAGAGCGAGCGCACCGCGACGTTCGAGCAGCCGCTGCCGCCCGCCGCCACCGCCCCCGCCAAAATCAAGGTCGCGCTCACCGAAGGCACCGGCATGGAGATCACATGGAAGGACGGCCATCAATCCAAATGGAGCTTCCCCTACCTCCGGGACGCCTGCCCCTGCGCCACCTGCCATGAAGAACGCGAAAAAACAGGTCGCGCCCTGGGCGAACCCCGCCCCACGCCCAAAGTCCTCTTCCCCATCTACACGCCGCCCGCCAAGCCGCTCAGCGCGGAACCCATCGGCCGCTATGCCATCAAGTTCAAATGGGCCGACGGCCACGAGAGCGGCATCTACTCCTGGGACTTCCTCCGCCGCCTCGATCAGGACGCACTGCCCTTCAAGGTAGCCCCCAAATGACAGCACCCATGTCCCAGATCGAAACCCTCGAAGCCAGGCTCAAACCACTCTACGACCAGCTCGCCAACCATCGCCTCTACAGCTCCTTCCGCACGCTCGCGGACCTGCACACCTTCATGGAGTCGCACGTCTTCGCCGTCTGGGATTTCATGAGCCTGCTCAAAGCCCTCCAACGCGGCCTCACCTGCATCGACGTGCCGTGGGTGCCCAGCACATTTCCAGAGAGCCGCCGCCTCGTCAACGAGATCGTCCTCGGCGAAGAGACGGATGTCTACCAGGGCCAATCCCTCAGCCACTTCGAGCTATATCTCCTCGCCATGCAACAATGCGGGGCCGATACCACCGCCATCGACCGCCTCGTCTTCGCCCTGCGCGACGGCGCGGATCTGCACCAGGCAGTCCGCGGCAGCCACGCACCCGAACCAGCCAAACTTTTCGTCCGCGACACCTTCCACATCCTCAGCGAAGAAAAACTACACGCCACCGCCGCAGCCTTCACCTTCGGCCGCGAAGACCTCATCCCGGCCATGTTCAAAGGCTTCGTACGCGACCTCAACCGCGATCTCGGCGGCAACCTCGACACCTTCCTCTGGTACCTCGAACGTCACATCGAAGTCGACGGCGAAGAACACGGCCCCATGGCGCTCCGCATGATCGCCGAACTCTGCGGCAACGACGAGCAAAAATGGCACGAAGCCGAACAAGCCGCCACCTTCGCCCTCCAGTCGCGCCTAACCCTCTGGAACGGCATCGCCAACACCATCACCGCGCGTTCATAGCAACAAACTCCACAGCGGTCATCCATACCAACAACGTCACACGCTGTACCAACAACTTCACACGCTGTCATTCTGAGCGAAGCGAAGAATCCCGACGACTCCAACCGCACCAACACCGCAAACCCCTTCCAGCCACCAAACCGGGTGCCCCAGGTTCGCGAAGCTAACCTGGGCTATCGCGCCACGCGCGATCAAACGGTCTGAAAGACCGTCATCCTGAACGAAGCGAAGCGTAGCTGAAGGACCTGCATTCCTCTCACCCCTCTACAAGACCACAGGCAAGCCATTGCCTTTCGCAAGCCGGTCATTCTGAGCGCAGCGAAGAATCCCAACGACTCCCATCGTGCCAAGGCCCCACAAGGTTCCAGCCACCGAACCAAACCAGCTTCGCAAAGCCGGGTGCCCCAGGTTCGCGAAGCTAACCTGGGCTATCGCGCCACGCGCGATCAAACGGTCTGAAAGACCGTCATCCTGAGCGAAACGAAGTGAAGTCGAAGGACCTGCATTCCCCTCAACCCTCTACAATGCCGCAGGCAATCCGTTGCCTTTCACAAGCCGTCATTCTGAGCGCGACCCCAACGACCGCGCGGTCACCAAGACAAACAGGAGCACAAAGCAACCCCCCGCGCGCCCACGGAACGACCATGGCTGGCACAACAACACGACAACAAGCAAGCCCCCTGTAGCCTTCCCCTCCCCGCCCACGTCCAATCGTTCATGCGATACCCCGCGCCTGTTGCCGCCCTGCTGTGCGCCTCTTTACTCGCCTCCCCCCTGCCCGTTCTCGCGCAGGAAACGAAGACGCAAACCCTGAACGTCGATGCCCGTCTCGTCGTCGTCCCGGTCACCGTCCGCGACAGCAAGGAAAAGCTCGTCCGCACCCTCACCAAGGACGACTTCACCCTCACCGTCGACGCCAAATCGCAGAACATCCGTTACTTCGACAAGGAGAACAACCTGCCCCTCACTCTCGGCCTCATGGTCGACGTCAGCGGCAGCCAGCGCACCGTCCTCGACGCCGAGCGCACCGCCTCCTCATCCTTCCTCGACAACATGCTCCAGCCCGACCGCGACAATGCCTTCGTCATCCAGTTCGGCCGTCAGACAGACCTCCTCGCCGACGTCACCAGCTCCATGCCGAAACTCCAGGCAGCGCTGCAAAAGATCGACGCCGACCGCGACAAACCCCAGTTCAATCAGGATGACCGCAACGACAACGGCAACTCAGGCAACAGCGGAAACACCAGTAACAACGGAGGCTACGGCGGACAAGGCCGTCACGGCGGAAGCGGTGCCCCGCGCGGAGGAGCAGGTGGCGGCACCCTCCTTTACGACGCCGTCTACCTCGCCTCCACCGAAGTCATCCCCAAACCTGCAAAGGACGCCAAACCCACCGGCCCCAACCGCCGCGCGCTCATCCTGCTCACCGATGGCGACGACCGCGGCTCCCGCGAATCCCTCACCGACGCCATTGAAGCCGCCCAGCGCGCCGACTTCACCGTCTACGCCATCTACTACAAAGGCGAACAGGACCACGGCGGCGGCAGCGGCTTTCCCGGACGCTTCCCCGGCGGACGCGGTGGCTTCCCCGGCGGTGGCGGGCGCATGGGCGGCGGTGCCGACCAGCGCGACAAAAACGACGGCAAAAAAATCCTGCAGCGCATGACCGAAGAAACCGGCGGCCGCATGTTTGAAGTCACCAAAAAATACACCGTCGCCGACATCTACAAGGACATCGCGGAAGAACTCCGCAGCCAGTACCGCCTCGGCTTCTCACCCGTGAACAACGACGACGGCTACCACCGCCTCACCGTCGACATCCCCAAACAGAAGAAACTCATCCTGCAATACCGCGACGGCTATTACACCGGCGCCGTCAAACAGTAAAAATGCGCTTTGAGAAGAAGACCGACCGCAGCCCGCTGATGAGCTTGGATTGTTAGTAAAACTCACGCTCATCAGCGGGCTGTGTCACGCCGACATACGTTGTGATCCATACTTCACAAAAAAACTCACTCACTCCGCGCGTCTTCACACCATGAACAGCCATACTGGTTGTCACCATGAAAAAACTTACGTTTGCTGCGCTGGCGCTGGTCGTCGCAGCCGGAAACCTCTTCGCGTCAGAGCCGGACGGCCTCACGCTTCCTCGCGGCTTTCACGCAACGGTAGTCGCTGAAGGCCTGGGCCCCATCCGCCACATGGCCATCCGCAGCAACGGAGACATCTACATCTCCACGCGCCACGGCGCCAAGCAGCCCTCTGCGGGCATCCTCGCACTACGCCTGGACCCCGACCACAAACAGGCGCAGATCGAACACTTCAGCACCGTCGATCAGGGCACCGGCATCCGCATTTACAACGGCGCGCTTTACGCCTCTTCCAACACCGCCGTCTATCGCTTCCCGCTCGAAGGCAATGCGCTCGTACCCATAGCCGAACCGCAAACCATCGTGGAAGGCCTCGCACCCTCCGGCCACATGATCGCCTTCGACGGCAAAGGAAAACTCTACGTCTCCTTCGATGCCGGCATGAACATCTGCGCCACGCCCAACATGCCCAAAGGAGAAAAGCCCACCGGCCTCAAGCCTTGTCCGGCCCTCGCAGCCAGGGCAGGCATCTGGAGCTTTGACGACTCCCGCACCGGCCAGAAGTTCAGCGACGGCGAACACTTCGCTACCGGCATCCGCACCCTCAGCGGCCTCGACTGGCGCAACGGCGACGCACTCTACAGCGCCACCCACGGTCGCGACGCCACCCACGACGCCTTCCCCGACCTCGTCACCGAAGACGAAGACAACGTCATCGCAGACGAGATGTTCCGTGTTGAAAAATCCACCGACATGGGCTGGCCCTACACCTACTACGACGGCGCTCGGAAGCTTCGCCTTCTCGCACCCGAATACGGTGGCAACGGCAAAACCGCACCCACTGAAGGCCACTACGCCACACCGGCAGCCGCATTCTTCCAGCCGCGCCGTCCCGCCGTGCTTGACCTTGTCTTCTACCAGGCGAAGCAGTTTCCGGACCTCTACCGTGGCGGAGCCTTCCTCGCCATGCACGGAGCCGCCGATGTGCAGGGTCCATCAGGACAGGCCGGTTACAACATCGTCTTCGTCCCCTTCAAGAGCAACAAGGCAGGCGCACCGGTTGTCTTTGCAGACGGCTTCGCCGGCCCTGCCGCTGCGGATAAAAACGTCAAGACCGCGGCCTACCGTCCCGTCGGCGTAGCAGTGGGCCCCGACGGCGCTCTCTACGTAGCCGACTCCAACAAAGGCCGCATCTGGCGCATTGCCTACACTGGCAAGCCATAGGCCACACCCACGATTAGTGAACAAAACGAACTTCTTCACAGAACAGTCATGGGCACGCGAAATGCGTGCCCATGACCGTTTCTAAAGCGCGAGCATCTACGGTGCGATACGACGCACCACCGTAATCGGAATCGAGCCATCCGGTCGCGGAGCCACCTTCCAGCTAAGCGTGTCGTCTTCCACTTCGTACTCACGGACCTGCGTTGTGTCATCCGTATTCGGATACGTGCTGCGATCGATATGCAGAGTGATCTTGCTGGCAGCAGCATCCACGGTATAAGTGCCAAAGCTGCAACTGCTGCTCAGTTGTGCTTCCTTGTACTCGTCGAATGTCCCCTTCTCACGATCCTTACTGGCAAACTTCGTTCGCACATTCCGAAACACATCAATCATGAAATGGCCATCGGCAGTAAACACTGCCATACCGTGCGGCCCGGCGCCATAGTCAGAAACACGCGTTCCGTTCGGCAGCAACTTATCCGCCGCAATCAGTTGCCAACTACCAACAAATGGGTTCGCTGCCTTCTCCTGCGCTTGCATAGTGCACACACCCAACATCACAACAGCAATAAACGAGACATACTTATTCATCATCTTCATAAGTCACCTACTTCAGTCTTACGGCTACTAAGTCAACTTCCACCAAAGCACCGCGCACCCCGGCAGGCAGTACCACCTGCAACGTAGTACGTGCAGGCTTATTCGGATACTCCTTGGTGCCAAAGATCTCCGTATACCCTGCCGTCATTCCGGCAACGTCCATCTTGCCGTCCTTTGCAGGATCGCCACCCAGAAACATGCGCACCATGGCCACATTGCGCAATGTCAGCTTCTGCGTTTCAAGAAACTTTTCCAGGTCTTTGAAAATGCTGACGGTCTGCGACGTGGTATCAGGATGAGACTTAATATCCGGGTCAAGCCATCCACTCACATACAACGTGTTCCCAACCCAGACAGCACCGGAAATCGGAAGAGTGGCATTGGTCGGATTTTGGGTCGCGGGAAGAGGAACTTCTTTCATCATTTGCGCAAACGCTGGAAGAGAACCTGCCAGCACGATCGGAACAAGAAGCAGACGACGGATCTTCATGCAGTCAAACCTAGTCGTAGGAACGCCATCGCACAATTTGATTCTTCTCACCCGTAACGTGAGCAGCGCTTATGTCTTCTTCACAATGCGCACATGTTCGGGATAGGCCAGCCCCGCAAGAATGCCCTGTGTCGCCGTGGCCAGTAGGGAATGCAAAGCATCCACCGCTGGTATCTCCGCCGCGTGCGGACCGCGATGCAGTGCAACAGGAAAGCCGGGCAGCACAGGCAAACGGTGCAGTGACTTATTCGCCGTAAGTGCAGACGGCAACTGCATCGCAGTCCGCGCTGTAATCCCAAGCCCTCCCTGCAGTGCCGCCCACAGTCCATCCAGACTCGGACTGGTCGCGGCAATACGGTACGGGATGCCAGCGCTTTCCAGGTGCTGCACTGCCGCCTTGCGAAAAGCGCACTGCGGCCCCAGCAACGCCAGCGGAAGCGAAGCCTCCTGCATACGAAAGCTCCGACTCGCAATCCACAACACCGGCAATTCGCCCAGCAGCAACGCATCCTTACGATCGGCAAATCCAATCGTCAGCGCCACATCAAGCTGCCCTTTGTCCAACGCTTCAATCAGCGCCCCGTTGCCCTCAATGCGCAGTTCCACCTGCGTCCGCGGATACAACGTTGTGAACTGACGAAGAGCATCCGGCAACACCGACGCAAAATCCTGAGGAGCGCCAATGCGAACCGTGCCCGCCAGCGTTACACCCTGCATCGTCTGCAACAGGTCATCGTTCAGTGCCAGCATTCTTCGTGCATATCCCAACGCCGTCTGTCCGGCCTCAGTCAGTTTCGACGCCCGTCCCTGCTTGCGAAACAGCGGCGTCCCCAGTTCTTCCTGAAGACGTTTCATCTGCAGGCTGATCGCCGAAGGTGTCCGCCCAAGCCGTTCCGCAGCCTGGGAAAAACCGCCCACGTCATGCGTTATAACCAGCGTCCGTAATGTATCCAGGTCAAGATTGCGCAGAAGCATCGTGCGTTGAGGCTACACCCATGACTGTTTTATTTCGCTGAGAAACTCGTCGCAGCAGGTCGTAGCGATTTCGAGTTCTGCTTCAACAACGGAGCCAGCACTTCGTACTGATCCGTAGCAATGAAGTTCACACCCGCGGCAATGGCGCCTTTCATGCGCAACATCCCTGCGTCCAGCGATCCGAAGTTATAACCCTGTCCCCACCCGTTTTTCTCGTTCGGCTCTGCCGGATCAAATCCATCAATGGTGTAGAACCGAATCCAGTATCCAAGCGAGTGCGCATGATCTACCAGCGCCTTCAATCGCGCCTGGTCCGCAGCGGTCCAATCGCCAGCCTTGTGCTGACCACCTTCTTCCACCGCAAACCACGAGTGATTCGACCACCGCCGATAATTCGTCGGACGCGCCGTCAACATCGCCTCAGGCGCAGCAGTAGCCTGCCAGTGCATACGCTGCGCAGCCGTAAGTCCCGCAGGCGCCTCCACCGAATGCGCCGACCCAAAGATCAGCAGCTTACTGCCCACTGGCACAGCATCGTTGAAGACCTTCGCCTGCTCATCGTTATCCTCTGTAATCGCCAGGATCGGCCTGCGCTCAATCTTCGAAAGCTTGTGCGGATCATCCGTCTGCACCGCAGTGGAAAGCCACGGCTCATACTCATGCAACAAATCCCATACAGCATGCAAAAGCGCAGGCTGGTTGTCCTTGAAGTCAAAGTGCAGCACCACCACCGGCCAGGTGTCCTTCTTGTTTTCCTTGATTGCTTTTTCAATCGTGGGACGCACCTGCTCAAAGAAGTAATCGCGCAGCGTTGGTTCCTGCCCCGTAGGCTTCGGCGTATGCGAAACCACAACGCGTCCCTTGCCCGTAGCCGGATCCACATACCACGCAAGATCCTGCTCAATCGACACCGGGAACCCCGATGACAACGCGCGATACACACGATTGTTCCACTTCCCCTCATACGGATAGCAGTTGTGCGCATCCAGCACAGGCTGGTTGTCGTTCAGAAACTTCAGATCAGCCTTCTGCGCAAATGCACCACCAGCAAGGACACCAAGAAGAAAAACCGCGAAACAACGAACAGAATTGCGAATCATGAAAAGCTCCTCGAACACACGTTGCATTGTCCAAAACACACGCAACAGTCCAGTGAATGTAGAACAACAATCAAATCACGAACAATAAAACAAAGATGCCCGGCAGCAAATAAAGCAGCCGGGCACCTTGCATTGCGAAAAGTTGAATTACTTCGCAGGCTCAGAGATCGTAATGTTCCGATACCGAATCACACCGTGATGATCGCCCTGCAGGAAGAACGGTCCCGGCTCAGCTTCATTGCTATCCAGCGCGCCACCCGTCGGTCCCGGAATCTCCACGTTGTCGTGATACAGCTTGCCATCGCGATACACCGTCACATGCCGGCCAACAAACGTAACGTCGTAAGTCGTCCACTTGCCCAGACCCAGCTCCGAACCTGCTGGCGGCGGATACCAGCTATAGATCGCGCCCATCTCGTGCGTCGGCAGCTTGCCGCCTTCCGTACCCACCTGCAGCTCATAACGGCCACGCAGATAGATACCGCTGTTGCCGCCTTCCGGGCAGTTCACTTCAATGTGCAGCTTGAAGTCCTGGAACTTTTCCGTCGTCTTGATGTTCGCTGCAGGCTTCATCCGCTGGCCCGGAACTTCCGGGTTGTCATTCACGAGTTCGCCATCGCGAGCCACCCACTTGTTGTTCTCCACCATGCCGATGGGTTCCCAACCAGTCAGGTCCTTGCCATTGAAAATCGGACGCGGCTTCGTCCACTTCTTCGGCATAGGACGATCCAGCTTCGGCGCCGTCACACCGGCCAACGACGAACCATCAGCCTCGCCGCCACGCTTCTCCACGCCCGTCAACTTTCCTGCGCCAGCCGATGTCAGTTCCCAGCTCACCGCCGGACCACGGCCTGCAGGCTCCACAACCAGCACCAACTTGTCGCCATCCACATTGGCATCTGAAATCGCATGCCATGCGCCGCCACGCGGCTGATACTTGCCTTCCAACTTGCCGCCGTTATCGGTCAACTCAATCCACTGCGCATACGCCTTCCCCGAAGCAGGCGTAACCGTCATGTCCCAGCGACCCAGGAATGCTTTGGAGTCTTGCGCAGAGACAGTCGAGGCGAGCGCGGCAGCCAGCAGAGAGGCAAAAAGAATCTTCGTTTTCACGGGTTCGAGTGTAACCGTTCTCGCCCTACGACTGTCACCTGCTTTGTTAAACCTCCCGCAAAATGACGCGCCACCACAAGCCAAACAGATAAGCTTCTCCCCAGGCGCCACGCAAGAAGTCCCTCACGCGCAAAAAAATAATTTCCGGAACGCTGTCGAATCCCGTTTCACCCGTTCGTCGACAAAGTAATGGCGGGCAATCAACCTGCCAAAACAGGAGAAGCTCATGCCGCAATTCCTCATTGCCGTGCAACACCCCAACAACTACGACCCTTCGCTTGAAGGCGACGACATGATCCGCGACATCAGCGCGCTCAACCAGGAGATGGATGCCGCAGGCGCTCGCTTCTTCGCGGGCGGTCTTGAATCACCCAGCCACGCGAAATCGTTGCGCAAACAACCCAACGGCAACGTCTCCGTCACAGACGGCCCTTACCTCGAAGCCAAGGAATACATCGGCGGCTTCTGGATTCTCGAATGTGCCGACATGGACGAAGCGCTCGCCTGGGCACGCAAAGCCGTCATCGCCTGCCGCGTCCCCGTCGAAGTGCGAGAGTTCCACCGCTCCCCCCCCAAAGAAAATCCAACTAATCCCAGCACCCCACTACTTTTGAAACAAATAAGGAGCAACAAATGCGTTTCATGATGATCGTCATTCCCAAAGGCTACGAATCCGCCGCACCCGGTACAGTGCCCACCGCCGAAGCCGTGGCAAAAATGATGGAGTACAACAAAGCTCTGCAACAGGCAGGCGTCCTCCTCGCTCTGGACGGTCTTCTGCCTCCGTCCACCGGCGCACGCGTCTCCTTTGTCAACGGCAAAGCCACCGTCACCGACGGCCCCTTCCCGGAAGCAAAAGAGGTTATCGGCGGCTATTGGATCATTCAGGTGCGCTCCCGCGAAGAAGCCATCGAATGGGCCAAACGCGCCCCCTTCGACGAAACCGGCATCATCGAAGTTCGCCAGATTCAGGAAATGTCTGACTTCCCCGAAGACGTCCAGAAGGCCGCGGAAGGCTTCGATCAACTCACGAACAACACGCGATAACCCATGAGCGATGTCCGTAAAACAATTGAAGCCGTGTGGAAGATGGAATCCACACGGCTCATCGCTGCCATTGCCCGCGTCACCCGCGACATCGGCATGGCAGAAGAACTCGCGCAGGACGCCCTCATCACCGCACTCGAAGTGTGGCCGGAAGAAGGCATCCCGCAAAATCCCGCGGCATGGCTCATGACCGCAGCCAAACGACGCGCCATCGACTCGCTCCGCCGTGGCCGCATGCTCCTGCAAAAGCATGAAGAGATCGCCCGCGAACTCGAGTGGCAACAGCAGCAACTCGCCGACGCAATGGACCACGCACTCGATCAGGTCATCGAGGATGACGTCCTGCGCCTCATCTTCACCGCATGTCATCCCGTGCTGGCCGTCGAGGGCCGTATCGCACTCACACTGCGCCTCATCGGCGGCCTCACCACACCCGAGATTGCACGCGCCTTCCTCGTCCCGGAAAAGACTCTCGCACAACGCATCGTCCGCGCCAAGAAAACACTCACTGAAGCACACGTCCCCTTCGAAACACCACGCGGCGACGAGTTACATCGCAGGGTGGAATCCGTCCTCCTCGTCGTCTACCTCATCTTCAACGAGGGATACGCCGCAACCTCCGGCGACGAATGGATGCGCACCGCACTCTGCGAAGAAGCCTTGCGCATCACACGCATCCTCACACAACTCATCCCCAAGGAGTCAGAAGCCCACGCACTTCTCGCCCTGATGGAACTGCAAGCCTCACGCACCGCAGCGCGACGAGGCAAAAACGGCGAAGCCATCTTGTTGCCCGATCAGAACCGTGCCCTCTGGGATCACGCACAGATTCATCGCGGCCTGAGGGCCCTCACACAAGCGCAAAGACTTGACGGCGGCGCGAAGCCCTATGCCCTGCAAGCCGCCATCGCTGCCTGCCACGCACAGGCCCGCACTGCGGAAGAGACAGACTGGGAACGGATTGTCCTTCTCTACGACGCGCTGATGCAGATCAATCCATCCCCCATCGTGGCCCTGAATCGAGCCGTAGCCGTCAGCATGGCGCAAGGTCCCGCCGCAGGCCTCGAAGCGCTCGACGCCATAGCCAGACTCGCGAACAACTTCGAATTCACCAGCTATCACCTCTACCCCAGCGTGCGCGGCGATTTCCTCATCAAGCTGGGCCGCCTCACCGAAGCCAAAGAAGAAATCAAACGCGCCATCACCCTCACGCAAAACCAGCGCGAACAGGATCTGCTAACCCAAAAACTTCAACAAATCGAAGATACAAACCAATCCGTGCAGCCAAAAATGTAATCACTAACCTCGGCATCGCTTAGCCCTTACGAGACCGGTAAAAAACGATGCAACAGGTTACAAAAAACACTGCGATTCAGCCTGGGATCAAAGTCTAAGTAAGAACCCGCAACTTATACTCAGGCTCTATCCGCCACACTATTCTCACGGAATAACTGACGGTCAATCCTGCATGGCGAGTGATATCACTTAACCTTGCTGATTTGGCAAAAAGTGATATCACTTTCCAGGACAGAGTAAGTCATAAGTGATATCACTCTGATATCACTTACTCGTGTCAACTTTAGACATTTCTGCTGTCTCGTCAAAACCGGTTTTCGTAAAACACACCCACTCACAGCTGGAACTCTAATAGATGCAAGTAGTTATTCTTAACTCTTATCCGGTTGCCTGAAACTATCCATATTTTTCAAGACTTTCGTGTTATTCCAAGTACAACTTCAGATAGTCATGCTGCTGCTTACTTCCCCTTCCTCGGGGATAAGTAATTCCAGCGGAGGAAATGACCGGTGAAAAAGACCTTGAGCTCAAGAGACTGCGGACGCATGCCTGTTCACACATGGAGCAAACCCACAATGTGCGTGGTGCACATAAAAGATGCTGAGAACGGCGGCCCAAGCCTCGGCCTTGATGTCGTCGTCGGAGCCGGAGGCGTTTTCATCAGCACCAGCTCCTAGATAGATATCCAACACGTTGTAATCCTCAGGTGCGGCCCCCAGGGAAAACCGCACCTTCTTTTTTTGCGCGGCCTCCCATACAACGAAACCTTTCCCTTTCGAACAAAGAGAAGAAATCCTTTCGAACCAAAGAAAAGGAATATTTCCTTTCGAACCAAATAAAAAGAACCTGCAAACCAGCTTCGTCAAAGCGAACACGCCAACGACAAAGTGCTTCCAGCGAAACTCCAACGAACAAGTGCTTCCAGAAAAGCTCCAACAATCAAAGACCATCCCCAGCGAAGCTCCTACGGTCGAAGACCGTCATCCTGAACGAAGCGAAGCGTAGCTGAAGGACCTGCATTCCTCTCAACCCTCTACAACCCATCAGGAAGCCCAAAACGAACCACCAGCCAAAGAACCGGGTGCCCCAGGTTCGCGAAGCTAACCTGGGCAGAGCGGCAAAAGCCGCTCTCCATCGCTCCACAGGAGCGATCCAGCGCGCAAAGCACGTCTTCTTTGAAGGGGCACGGCTTCAGCCGTGCCATAAGAAACCCAAACCAAGAAAACCGCGCGGCCAAAAAAACAAACAGGAGCATAAATCAAACCCCGCGCGCCCTAAGAAAGATCATGGCTGGCGCCAAGCCGAAGGCGTCGAGAACAGCACGAAGTGCCCTACGACTTCAGAATCGTAACTTTCCCATCCGTCGTTTTGCGGAAGGCATGTAACTGGTTTGCACCCGCGCCCACATGCCGCAGAATCACCCCATCCTTCGCCGCTTCCAGGTGGGTAAACCCGATCACGCGTCCGCCATAAGGACCACGTTTCTCTGGTGGAATGGACCAATTCACCAACTCCGCGCCGCCACCGCCACTCACCACAAACGACGTAGGATGCCCATCAAACTCCAGGTGCTGCAGGTCATGGTCATGCCCGGTGATGTAGAAGTCCACCTTGTGCTGCCGCAGCAAAGGATCCCATCGCGGAATCAGGATGCGGTTATCGCGGTGCACGCCGTTCGTATACAGCGGATGATGGCAGACCACCGCCACAAACGGCGTTGTCCGCGGCTTGCGTAGCTGCTCTGCGAACCACGCATCCTGCGTATCGGCCTCGGCGTGGCTCATCATGTAGCTGCCCGGTGTAAAGTCCCACGCCTTCGTACCCGGCAGGTTGGAGTCCAGGCAGATGAACGTGATCAGCGGGTTCTTCTCCGGCCATGTGAAGGTGTAGCGCTTGCTTGGCAACGTCCAGCGCGTCTTGTGCTGCTTCGGATAGTCGAGCTGGAGTTGTACCTTATCGAACCCGGCATGGTGCTCGTAGTCATGGTTCCCCAGCACCGCATACGCAGGTCCGGGAAACAGGTTCGCCGGATACATGTTCTCGAACTGATTGTTCCACCGCGGATCGTTCGTGCCGCCGGGAAGACGGCCATACCAGTTGTCTCCCAGCAGGAACATCGCACCGGGATTGCTGTGGTTGTTCTCCATCCACTTCGCCATGGACACGGCCACAGCCTTCTGCTGGTCCAGATACTTATCCGTACCCCAGTCCCCAATCATGAACATATGTGCCGCCCCCGGATCGGGCCTGGCAAAAGATGTCGATTGGGCAAACAGCGACGAAGGATGCATCGCTGCCAGAGCGGAGAATGCGAATGTCTGCCGCAGAAACGACCGGCGCGATAGAGAATGCAGTTCTGCCAATATCCCAGCTCCTGTTTCTGGACTCGGCGGCCGGACAGGAACCGGCACGTCTTGGAAAGTGTCCCAGATGCGGCTTACGCCAACCTTAAGACCGCATCAACCTCTGCACTTCCGATGCAATGACACAGTCAGCGGCTGTCCGCAGGGAACGCAACGACCGAATCCGTGGGACGGCTACGATCCCGCTTAACGACGCCCGATCGCTCCGGGGTCCGGCACGAAGTACAGGAACGCTCCCAGGGCAATCAGCAGTGCCAGATACACCGTAAGCGTCCTCACGCTGTTCTCCTGCGGCGCATCCGGCGTAAACATACGCCACGCCATGCCCGCAGCCAGGAACAGGAAGACCCCCTCATGCATCAGTCCGAAGAACAGCACACACGACACCAGCAGTAATCCGCGTCCCAGCCGGTTCAGCGCATACGTTGCCTGCGCGCCGTCAAACCACAGCACTGGTATCAGGTTCACCAGGTTGATCAGTGCGCCGGTATACGCCAGCGCCTGGAACACAGGCTGATGCGTCCACACATACAGCCCAAGACATGCGAACGCCGCACCCAGTCCCCATACCGGCCCCGCCAGCGCAATGGCCGCCAGCTCCGGCAGCGTGATGCCCTCGCTGTACCAGCGGACATATGCCCCCAGCCCCGGTAGCAGCACCGGCAGGTCCGCCCGCAGCCCCCGGCGGCGTACCGCCACATAATGCCCCATCTCATGCACAAGGATCGCTGCAATAAATCCAAGCGCAAATTTCCAGCCGAACAGCGCCCAATACAACGCGAAGTAGCCCAGAAATCCCAGCAGGAACTTCAGCTTGAAGATGAGGAAGAAGAAACTCTTCAGCTTCACTGCAGCTATGAACAGCGGAAACAACGGTCCTAACCGTTTCTTCCACTTTGCCTGGCGATCGTCTACTGCCTGTTGCCGTCCATTCAGCGCAGCAATATGCCGTCGAATCTGTTCCGCCTGCGAAGCATCTTCCGGCAGCCAAGGCAGAGCCGACAGCCATAGCTCACGCGCATCTGCCAAACGGTCTTCCTGCTCCGCACGCGCCGCCGCCGCACCAATGCGGTTCAGATGCTGCGAATACACAAGCGTGCCGCAATCGGGACACGCAAGCACTCCTTCCGCAATCCAATGCTCGCAGTTTGGGCAGGAGTAGATCGCCTCAGGAGGAGAAATAACCGACGGTTCCGTCGTTACAGAGTCCGGTAAGAGAGCATTCGAGTTGGCATAGTCCGACACAGCGCTGGAGATAATCTTACGCTTCCGTTAAGGGCGACCGCAGTTACAGTCCACCCCGTGCTGCGAAGGCATGGCGCCATCCATAGCGGGGATGCAGTGGCCATGCGGATCACGTGTCGGATCGCCCAGCTTCTCTGCAATGCGTTGCTCAAAGCGCTCAGAGATAAAGTGCTCCAGGCGCTCTGCTTCGTCGTGCAACTCTTCGATCGGATAACCAAGCACCTGGAACAGAAACGTCTCCAGCAAGCGGTGATGACGCACAATCTCCAGTGCGCGGCTGCGTCCTGCAGACGATAGCAACACGCCATGGCCCAGCTTGTAATCGATCAGCGAACCCTTTTCGGCGGATAGCTTCTGCAGCATATTCGTGATGGACGCAGGCGCCACGCCAAGCCGTTTGGCAAGCTCGGAACTACCAACACGTCTCGGCGGTTCACCACCAAGCGCATAGATCGCCTTCAGGTAGTCGTCCACGGATTCACTGCTGCGCCGGGCCACTACCCTCTGCTTCGCCATAACTGTTATTTTACCGCCGCGCGATACGGCGCAACACCGCCCATAAGCGCAACCCTCGTTAGTGCGTTAGCCCTGGATTCCTGCTTGCGCTCAGCAGATTGGCCATGATGCGGAACGAACCCGGGACGCCCTCCGGCATCTCGCGGAAGAATGCGTATGCCAGATAGACATAGGTTCCCTTGCCATAGCGCGCATACAACAAGCCGCCCTGCTGCGGGTCCTGATCTGTGTCATGCACTGCAGTGAGCGCCTTATATTCCGGTGCGAACGAACGTGTGAAGCCGTGACCACGCTCTTCCACCCAGTTGTCGAAGTCAGTTGCACCAATGCCGTTGGGCCACGTAAGCAACGGATCGTCCGGATGAAGGATAGTCACCTTCGCATCCTCTTCCACTACCGTGTGCGCCTGGTCACCTGGAACTGAGATGGGATACGGGCCATAGTCATGGTCGAATTCGCCGGATTGATACTGCACGATCACCGTGCCACCATTGCGCACATACTCCAGCAGGCGATTGTTTGCCGAACGCAGCACTGGTCGCGCAGTGTATGTCCGCACGCCAAGCACAATGCAGTCATATGCAGAAAGATCACCACGCTGCAGATCTGCATCGGTGAGCAGAACAGGATCGACACCCAACTCGCGCAGGCTTTCCGGCACTTCATCACCCGAGCCCATTACATAGCCCACATGCAACGACGGAGCCACCTTCACATCGACGCCAGTAATGCGGCTGGTAGAAGGCGCATAACGCGGATACGGACGGATGCCCGGATATCCGATGGTGGTGAAACCCTGCGTGTATTGCTTGCCGTTGTATTCCGCAATCGCGGTAATGCGATACGTCTTCTGCTGCAGCCCCGGCGTGTGCACGCGGAACTTCAACACAACATCTTCACCGGCGCGCATGGTGCGGAACGAAGCCGATGCAGGTTCAGCTGACCATCCTTCAGGAAGTTTCAGCTCCAGCTTGCCTTCCGCCGCACCCTTCACACTGCTATGCACTGTGATCTGCAATGGCAACATGGTGTCATTCAAAGGAAGAATCCCGCTGGCCGGTGAAATCGTCACAGAGATCGCAGGCGCGATCAGCAACGGTTCATACACCGTGCCGATGCCGTTATAACGATGCGACGCCTGCACCACGCCAGCCAGCGTGGCGTGCGTCCCATTGAATGTATATTCCGCAACTGCCTGCAGTGGATACGGCGCTGTGGGCAGTGTGAGATATCGCGCATCCTGAATGTCGTAATAACTCTGTTCAAGATTCGGGCGAGAGAAATACGGAGCCGTAGGCGCAGCATCCGCGGGCACAGTGGCCTGCTGATTGAAATCCTTCGCGGCGCCAGCAGCCAACGTATCGCTCGCAAACTTGTCTGCGTTCAACTTCCAATCACCGCCATCTGCAGACACAAGGTGCACACTGTCTATCTGCACCGGCGTCGTCCCCTGGTCAGTCACATGCACATTCACAGCAAACGTCTCACCGGCAATTACACTCTGCGCGGAAGATTCACCTCTTCCTCCGGATGGCACACTGGCCACCAGGCTCATGCCCAGCGATTGCGCCAGCGCAGTTTCAAACTGGTGCTCCTTGATCTCCAGCTCAAACACAGCGTTATAGCGCGGCTCATCCGGCAGCTTTACAGCTTTCAGTGAAGCGATCAGAGCGCGTGTCTGATCCAACCCTTTGGCCAGCGCAGGCGCGGATTTGGAAGGATCATTCGCATTGAACATCGCCACAGCTTCGCTCACCTGCAATGCAATGGCATTCAACTTCTGTTTCACATCCGCCTGATTGGCAACCGGAAGATATAAGACAATCCCCTGCAACGATGTATCGATGCCATCGAAGAAGCCCTGCTCTTTATCTGGCAATGGAGAACCACCGACACGCGATGCATACAGGTGATAGCTTGCGACGGAAGGTCCGGGCAGCGGCACCGGAACGCCGCCATTCTGCGACTTCTGCTGGTTCAACCCCTCGCGCGCAATCTGCGCATAACTCTCGCCGAACTGCGCGTTATACGTTCCGGACGGCACAGTAACAGTTGCCGGAGGAACCGAATCCATCGTGGCTCCGGTGACATAGTTGCGATAGAGAAGCGGCTCTGTCTTTCCCGTCGCATAGTCGTAAACCGTCTTGCCCGATGCACGTGCGAACGGCGCACGCGCATACACCTTCGAAGGAGCCCATGGACGCAACCCCTCCTTCAACTGTTCCGGGAACATCTTCGGATCGGCAGCGGCATTGAATACTTCCTGCGCTGTCACACCCGCAGTCTGGTGATGTCCATGTCCGTCCGAAACATTACCGGCAAAGACACTGGTAATGACCATGGGCCGCGTCTCACGCACCACGCGAACAGCGTCTGCCAGCACGCGATCATGGCCCCACTGCTTCAACGTCTCTTCGCGGGTCTTCGAAAATCCAAAATCCGCCACGCGTGTGTAATACAGATGCACACCGTAATATCGATTCGCTGCAAGATGCTCCTGCGTGCGCAGAATGCCCAACGAATCCCAGAAATCGCTGGTCATCACATTCTGGCCGCCTTCGCCGCGATTTAAACTCAGCAACGAAACCTCTGCGCCAACCCCGCGGCTTTCATAGGCAAGTGTTGCTCCGTCCTCATCGTCGGGATGCGCATTGATCTGCAACAGGCTGGCGCGCGTATTGAGCTTGCGCAACGACTGCGCCAATCCCGCAGCGCCGCGATCAAACGGCAAGGGCATGGCAAATGCGGAATCCGGTGGATGCTGCGCGTCCGGCACACTCTGCGCACACAGACAGGCGGGCGTAAGGGCCACAGCGCTGAGAGCAAGCAGGGTACGCAGATGATGGGTGGCGCGTTCGGTCACGGCGAGTCCTCCGGGAAGCAGCAAACAAGCAGATAAATTGCGTGTAACTGGAATGTACCGCATTGCATCTACTGATTGCGCTTTGGATGCGGCAATATGCATACCGGACGCGCGATACTATCAGCCACACTACGTTTCGCCGTTGTTTTCTGGCAGAAGCTATACGCCCTGCGTGCATGACGTGGCCACACAGTACACTGATGTGCGATGAATCCTTTGCTCGACGTTGCCGCTGGAATTGCCACTGCTGGTTTGATGACCGGAGGTTACGCCTATGCGGCAAACTGGCCGACCTCGCAGATCTTTGGCAAAACACTCATCAGCGGGCCTGACGCCATTGACGGTAAACACAACATCGCACTGACCTACGACGATGGCCCCAGCCCGCGCAACACCCCAGCGCTGCTGGATGTTCTTGCGGAGCATAACGCACACGCGACGTTCTTCCTGATCGGTGAACATGTGCGCAAACATCCGGAGCTTGCACGGCGCGTTGCAGAAGCAGGCCACGTCATTGGCAACCACACCACCATGCATCCCAACCTGGCGCGACAGAATAACCAGCGTGTACAGCAGGAACTGGAACGCTGCCAGAAGACACTGGAAGACACGCTGGGAGTAAAAGCGAAGCTCTTCCGCCCACCCTACGGCGCGCGTCGACCGGCAGTGTTGAAGATTGCGCGTTCCATGGGGTTAACGCCGGTAATGTGGAACATCACAGCACATGACTGGGACCCCATTGGCGCGGCAAAGATCCAATCGCGCATCGATGTGGGCATTGCGAAAAATCGCCGCGCGCGCCGCGCATCCAACGTGTTACTACACGACGCATCGCATCTCGATGGAGCAGAACCCGCGTCGCGTGAAGACACCATCGTCGTTACACGCACGTTGCTGCAACGCAGCGATCTGTGCTTCGTGACACCGCTGGATTGGCTGTGATCTCCTAACGAATTAGGAGAAGCTCACGTCCTTGATGCCAATCTGGGTAAACAGCGCCAGCCCTGCAATGGTAATCACCAATGCAATGGTCGCCGTGATGGCCACCTCGCGAAACCGCTTCAGAATGGCTCCCGCTACCAGCAACACGATAAATACAGCCAACACTGCAAGGATCCAGTTGAAGTCATACGTACGTATGTGCGTGGCCGACTGCGATATCACGCGCTGTATACGAATGGATGGAACGATCATGCCTGCAATGAATCCGGCAAACGCCGACACAATTAGCAAGCCCGTCTGCCACAGCACCGCAATTACATGCTTCATCGCGTCTCCTTTGCTACGTCCGATTCAAATGCACGGAAACGACGCTCCAGTTCCCACTGTTGCGTCGCCTTGTCACTGCCCTTCAGGAAAACGCTGCACGATGTAGAGGGTGCGGATGCCGATGCGACACATCCACCACGCATAGTCGTGTAACGATCCTGCGCACTCCACAAACTGTCTCCTGCAAGGAACGAATGCTCCAGCGAAGTCCGCGCACTGGTTTTCAACTGCACGTAGGTAAGCCCCTGCTCCGTCACACCACGCAGATATTCATTGGTCAGATCAATGCGCGAAACGCCCTCATCGTCCGTGGACAAAGCAAACGGCACACCTGCCGCAAGATAGCTGTGCAGCGGATGATCCTTTCCCTTCACGCCGAGGATGCCGTCATTCGAAGTAAGGTTCACTTCCACCATGATGTGCCTTGTCGCCATCATCTTCAGCAGCGATGCGGCATTCGTCTCAAACATCACATCCACACCATGTCCGATGCGTTCCGCACCGGCTGTTTCCACCGCATCGTGAATATGAAAACGTAATCCCTCCGGCGGCACCATGCCCGCAGCCAATTCTCCCGCATGCAATGACAGATGTACCTTCGGATACGTGCTGCGCAGATACTTCAACATCAGCATCTGATTTTCATATTGCGACATTGCCAAATACGTATCTTCCGGCTGCACAAAGTTGATACCCACCACGCGTGGGTCCACACTGGCCAGTTCGAATCCCAGCAGTGTCTGTGCAAACACACGCTCTGGCTCTCCAGCGCGCAACACCTGGTACAGATAGCGCACCTGCACGGTGCATGCGGCAGTAGCCTGTGCCGTGCCGCAATGTTCCCGTTCCTTGCGCGTGCGATCCATCGCATCCAACTCTGCGCGATCAATAGCGACATTTTCACGCAACCCACCAGCCAGCAGCGCATCACGCATCTTCGCAGGATCACCATCCCAGTGTTGCTGTGCCGACAGCTTCAATGCCACACCAAAATCCGGTGTGGTCATGATCTCCAGATACTGCTCGTTCTGTGCGGCGGCACGCGTGGCCACCTCATCCACCCACTCGCCCTGGTGCTCCTTGTGAATACCGCTGAAGCGTCCGAATGTGGCAAAGAACTGGTCATGACCGCTCCATCCAGAAGACGGCACAAACGAACGCATGCTGAAGCTGTTAATCAAACGGTCATACAGCGCTTGATTCTTGAAGGCATCCGCCGCAGGCTGCGTTCCTTCGGCGCACACAGGTTTGGGCGGCAGGCTGCGCGTTGTTCCCACATTCGGCAACAGCACCAGCTTCACCGGATCCACACAAAGATTGTCGACCGCAGCGTTTGCAATAAACGTCTCGGCATACACCGCGCCGGAAAGATGCATATGCAGATCGCCGCCCTTCGGCATCCGCGTCAGGAACGCGCGCAGTTGCGGTGGGCTATTTCGAATCGCTTCCAGGCGTGCAGCCGTACGCGATTCTGCGCCCGGCATCTGCGCCATGGACAGGCTAGTACAGGCGACAACACCCAGCAAAAACGCGGTTATGCGTGGCAGAAAAGTCATGCGACGGAAACTCCTTACACAAAACAATGGGCTGCCCTGACATACAAGCAGCGGAAAACGCGATGCCTAAGCATAGCGGAGGAGACTCCCACCCGGAACCGGATTTGGCGCATCGCCGCAGCCTTGGTATACTCAAAAAGTCGTCTGAACCGCCGCATCTTTTGCGCCGCATGCTTCAGAGAACCGGCGGACAGCAAGGGACCCCGGTCAATGCAAAACGACACATCTCCCAAGGCCAGATAGCTCAGTGGTAGAGCGCGGCCCTGAAAAGGCCGGCGTCGGCGGTTCGATCCCGTCTCTGGCCACCATTTTAGAATCAAGAACTAAGCAAACCGCTTCCGGGCCAGGAGGCGGTTTGCTTTGCGCTACTTGCGAGTTGGTCCACAACAATTGTTGAACCAGTAGTGATCAAGGCAATCCCTTAAAAATCAACATGCGCACGGAACGATGGCACCCAGACCGGTCCACGGTCGCGGTTGTACCCGGGGTTATTGATGTGGGAGAGTCCTGGCGCAAAGCACATGCCTCGCCACGCGTGCGCGTTGTAGTAAGCCTCCACGATATTCTCCCTGCCATAACGCAGCGCTCCATCACCCAGGATGAAGCCCAGACCACCGGCAGCCAGATACTGCTGATGATCGCGCTTGATCGCATTGGAACTGAACGCGAGACCGGCTTTATCCATCGAGCGTCCCCACTGGCTTCCGCTGTAACTCGCGCCCAGCGTCACTGTCTGTTCTATCTCGGTGTAGGCATATGATTCCGTCTTACCATCGTTCCATCCGAAGCGTCCCGCTACCATCAGGTTGCTGGTGACCGATTGCTCGAAGTTATAACCAAAGCCATATTTCACTGCGCTAACGTGCTCATGCTTCGTGATGTCTGGCGTGCTGTCTGTGCCATTCTGAAATGCTGCAACCGCCTCGCGATAACTTCCCATGTGCGCATTGTTTACAAAGGCCAGCACGCGCTGCACACCATCATGTCCCGGCAGCCATCCGTGGCGTAACTCCGTTTCCATGTTCTGACCGCGGCTGCGCTTCACGCTCCAGTCCAGGTCAATACCATTAGCCACGGTAGGCATCAGCATCAACCCGTACCGCACAGCCCAGTCGCGATCCTGATACTCGGCAGTCACGCCATAGGTATAGCCACGCGTATCCGCTGCATAATCCCACGCACCGTTGTTATCAACGCTCCAGTTCGTGAACTGCAGATGACTATCACTCAGCACACTGTTGATATCGAACACATCTGGTGACGACATCTTTCCCACGCGCAGTTCCAACCGCCGCACTGGCACTTCAGTGGCCAAGGCATACGGTCCGCGCTGGTTCTTCGTCATTTCGTTCGTGAAGCCGATAGTCTGGTGTATCTCAACACGCGCGATGTACGGCTTCGATCCCAGATTCGGATTACGCACCACATCCAGGTTTGTAAAGCCGGCAAGTCCCAGCGCCTGGCTGATACCGCGCCCGCCAGTTGATTCCACATCCAGAATCATATCGGTGTTGTAGCGTTTCACAGCTGTTCCATGCTTTCCAAGCATCTGCCAGGGCTGCAGTCCCAGAAACAGCGTGCCCACCATCGAAACCTTGTATTCACCGCGCGCCCGCAGGCTGTTCGTACCTTCATACGGTGAATGAAATGCAGGAAGCCCCTGCAGAATGCTGTTGAACTGCCCTGCTACAAACCAGGGGGCATCGTCAGAATGCGGAAACATCGTTAGAGATGGGGAGGGTGCCTGCGGTACATCCGCAGTTTGTGCGTTCAAATGAAGGGAAGCACAAAGAAGGGCAGCGGTAAAAAACCGCGAGAGAAAGGACATGGAAAACATTTGAAAACTTCTTTCGTCATGCGCGATGAGCATGCGTCCGAAGCGACCAATCAGAGAAGGGTGGCGCAACGACACTTGTCATGTTGAGGGAGGACCATGACGAAGCGGAATCCAATTACATTCGCATCGTCACGGGCAGTTGGCCATCCGTACTCGGAGGCTCCTGAACTGTAACGGACATTGAGATATCTCATGCGCAGTTGCGCTTTTGTTATTCTGACACGCCGGTGGCGGAATCAGACATAAAGAGTTCATAAGTTTGCAAGCAATAACGCCGGACGATGGTTCTATCATCGTCCGGCGTTATTGTTATGAAACAGGCTAATTTAAAGGAGAAGCAGCAGACTGCGTCTCTGCCTTAGGAGCACCACAGGCGCGACAAAAGTGCGAGAACGCGGTTTGGCGTGTATGACACTTCGGACAATCGTTATAAACAAGCAGGCCACAGTGCATACAGAAATTGTTCTGGCCATCGCCTGAATTAAACGGACGCTCGCAACCAGGACATACACCTTTGGCCAACCTCAGTTGCGCTGTGTCATAACCAAGGTCCTTGCGACGTTCCTGCTCTGGCAACTGCTCTGCAAGTTTCTGCTGTTCCAGATAGCGTCGCAGCGCTCGGATGGCATAACTGCCACACAGCACCGTCGCCACAATTCCAACAAGATAACGGATGTATCCGCCATAGCTGGGAAGATATGGAACCAGTTCAACAAAAAATGTGTACAGCGCGAAAAAGATAAAGCCCCATACAAATGGCCACTGCTGCGATTTCCGCGCTTTCAGGAAGAGGAGCCAGGCAACCAGCAGAAGTGGAAGCGTGAAGGCAAGCCGCATAAGAAAGACATGCAGCGCCACGCGACGCATCTCCTGGTCATACAGGACCTGTGCATCCGCTTTGATCTGCTCTACAGCAGCACGATGCGGGCTCTGCTGCTCCTGCAATTGCTCCTTCTGTTTCCGTAACTGGTCAACCTGCTCCTGACACTTCAACTCTTCGGCCTTCAAAGTATCAAGCTGCCTGGTTCGCTTGAGAACTTCGGCATCCTGTGTTGATTGCCCCGTGGCCCGACGTGTAGCAATCCAGTTCTGAAAGGTCTCATGCGCGGCGCTGTTCGCCTGCTCCGCACTTTCTAACTTTTCGTTGGCCTGGCTGAGGAGTTTGTCCTGAGCGTCGATCGCACTCTGATCTTTGTCCACTAATTGCTGGGCAGGGACCATTCGAGACTGATCAATATAGGTTTCAACATCGTGCGGTGGAACCACCTGGGGCAAATCGCTGACAACCAGTCGGCCAAGGCCAACCAGAAAGCCTCCGAAAAGAATGGCAATCAACCAAAGGCCACGCTGAAACCACTTCTCTGAAAGTCGCAGCTTACTCAATGTAAGGGATTCTCCAATTCTGTTGAAGTAGCCCCTTATGGCATCCAAGGCAATACGGGGAAATGCTTCGTTCACCAGCTTATATGTGAACTGAATCCTTCATATCCGTATTCGCTTTCGGTATTGATCCAACTTCAGCTCAACACCCAGGTATCTTTACTGCCGCCGCCCTGGCTGCTGTTCACCACCAGCGAACCTTTCTTCAGCGCGACACGCGTTAATCCACCCGGCACAATGCGAACCTTATCGCCATACAAAACGTAAGGGCGTAGATCCACATGACGTGGCTCAAATCCCTCGCCAAACAAACAGGGCGCACGGCTGAAGGTAATGGTTGGCTGTGCAATATAGTTGCGCGGATCAGCCTGAATCTTGCGTGCAAATTCTTCACGCTGCGCCTTCGTGCTTTGCGGCCCAATCAACATGCCATAGCCGCCGCTCTCACCCACAGCCTTTACCACCATCTTGTCCAGATTAGCCAGCACATGGGAACGATCAAGATCGCGAGCGCATAAATACGTCTCCACGTTCTTCAGCACAGGCTCTTCCGACAAGTAGTAGCGAATGATGTCCGGCACATAGGCATACAACGCCTTGTCATCCGCGACGCCCGTGCCGAATGCATTGGCCAGCGTGACATTGCCCGCGCGATACGCGTTAAACAACCCTGCAACACCCAGCATGGAATCCGGGCGGAAGCTCATGGGATCAATAAAGTCATCGTCCACGCGGCGATAAATCACATCCACACGGCGCAGGCCGCTGGTAGTACGCATGTACACCACGTTGTCATGCGTGGTCAGATCACGACCTTCGACAAGTTCAATGCCCATCTGACGTGCAAGATAAGCGTGCTCGTAATACGCAGAATTAAATACACCCGGCGTCAGCAAAACGATGTTCGGTTCCGGCCTGCCTTCCGGTGCAAGCGAACGCAGCGTGCCCAGCAATAACTGTGTGTACTGCTCAATCGGTCGTACGTTATAGCGACGAAACATCACCGGGAAAATGCGCTTCATCACACGCCGATTCGTCAGCATGTAACTAACACCGGAGGGCACGCGAAGATTGTCCTCCAACACAACGAACTCGCCATTCTCCAAGCGAATCAGGTCTGTTCCAGTGACGGCGATGTACACATTACGCGGCACCTGCAAACCAATCATGTGCCGCCGGAACTGCTTGCAGCTATACACAATCTCGCGGGGTACCACACCGTCGGACAGGATGCGGCCCTCGTTGTAAATGTCCTTCAGAAACAGATTCAACGCGGTGATACGCTGCGTCAGCCCTCGTTCCACCACGGCCCACTCCGACGCAGTAATCATGCGCGGCAACAGATCGTAGGGAAATATCTTCTCTGTTCCTTCATCGCGGCCATAAACCGTAAAGGTAATGCCCTGGTTCAGAAACGACAGGTCCGCAGCCTGTTTGCGGCGCTCCACCTCTGTCTTGGGCAACGAGGAAAACTGCTCCATCAGCACTTGGTATTGCGGGCGCAGTTCGCCAGGCGCAGCGAACATCTCGTCGTACGCATTGTCCAGCAGATATCCGTCCAGGTTGGGCTTGAGCAGCTCTACGTTGTCCATGGGTTCCTGACAGTATAGAGTCGCCCCTGCGAACCGCCTACTACTACTTCGTCTGCGCGATCGCCTTCAAGATTTTCTAAAGCTGGCGCCGAAATGCATTTGCGCGCCCAAATTCCTCGCGCAGCTCCGGTGTCTTCAGGTTCTCGCGCAGATGCTGCAACCGCTGCTCCAGCGTCAGCAGTGTCTCCGCAATGTTCTCCTGATTCGTATGGGCAATGTCGCGCCACATGCTGAAGGGGCTGCTGCCCAGCCGTGTCATCTCCCGCAGCGCGCGGCCACCAATGGCACGCAGTTCCGGAGAATCACCGAACTTGTCTTCCAACATCGCAGACATGGCCGTAGACACCATCTGTGGCATGTGGCTCACCCACGCGCAGATTTCGTCATGCCGCGCGGCATCCATATCCAGCAGCTTTGCGCCAAACTTCTCCACCCATCCGCGCCACTCGGCTTCAATGGGAGTGGTCTCATGCATGGGCGTGAAGATCCACGTCGCGCCACGGAATAGCGAGGCCTCCGCCAGCGACGCGCCGCCGCTCTCCTTCCCCGCCATGGGATGCCCAGGAAGAAAGTTATCGGGCATCAGCCGTTCCGCCGCACGCAGAATCTCGGCCTTGGTAGAACCTGCATCTGTGACAAGCTGGCCCGGTCGCAGTTGCGGCGCAATGCCCTGTATCCACTGCAGAATCGCCAGCACCGGCACCGCCAGCACAATCACATCTGCCGCAGCAATTGCCGCGCGGTGCTCCTCCGGCGAACGCGCCGCACGATCAATCGCCCCGGATGCTTCCGCTGCTTTCAGTTCATCGCCGCTGGCGTCGATGCCTGTAATGGAACCGGAAAATCCGGCTTCACGCAGCGCAAGACCCACCGATGCACCGATGAGCCCTGTGCCGATAATGAGAACCGATTTCATTGCGCCGCAAGATGCTCTTCAAAGAAGAGCACGGATCGCCGCTTCGCCAGGTCCGCTGCATCCGCTACATAGCTGTTGGGATCTGGCTTGCGATTGAACGCATGACCAGCGCCGGGGTACAGGAACACCGGCACCTCTGGATGAGCAAGTTGAATCTTCGCAATCGCCTCTGCGGAGATATGTGTATCTGCACCACCAAAATGCAGAATGATGGGGTTCTGCGGCGTCTCCTGCACCAGGGTTGGAATAAGGCCACCGTAGTACCCCACAGCGGCATCAATCTTCGACCGGCACGACGTCACCCAGGCCATCGATCCGCCATAGCAGTAGCCCACAATGCCCACCTTCACATCCGCCTGAGCACGAAGCCAGCCCACCGCAGCTTCTACATCCAGCAGTGACTTCGCGACATCGAGCTTCTGATACAGCGGACCGGCCTTTGCCCAGCCAGCCTCGTCATAGTTGAGAAATACATCCTTCTCAATACGGTCAAAGATCGCAGGCGCGATGCTGAGATAACCCTCGGCGGCCCACTCATCCGTTACTGCGCGGATGTGGTCGTTTACACCGAAGATCTCCTGCACCACCACCAGCGCGCCCTTTGGTTCGCCCGCCGGACGCGACACATACGCGCTTAGATCCACTCCATCGGATGCGGTCAGCTTTACCCACTCGCTCACGCCTGCTGTCTCCTGTTGGTTTTGAGTGTAGCGCGTCGTTCCATGCAATGAACAAAGCCGCGCCCCGAAGAGCACGGCCTTTGCACATACTGGCGCGATTGGTTACGCGACCGTGCGTCCCACCACCGGCGCAAGCTGACGAAGCTGGTTCACCAGCTTCTCCAACTGCTCCGGATACAACGACTGCGCGCCGTCGCTCATGGCCTTCTCCGGGTTCGGATGCATCTCCATCAGCAGGCCGTCTGCTCCGGCAGCCACCGAAGCCAGCGCCATCGGCGGAACAAACTCACGCTTGCCCACACCATGCGACGGATCACCCAGCACCGGCAGGTGTGTCAGCTTCTTCAACACCGGAATTGCCGAAATATCCATCGTGTTGCGCGTCGCCGTCTCAAAGGTGCGGATACCACGCTCGCACAACATCAGATCGTAGTTTCCACCGGACAGAATGTATTCGGCCGACAGCAGAACCTCTTCAATCGTCGCCGCAATACCGCGCTTCAGCAGCACCGGCTTGCGCACATGGCCAAGTTCACGCAGCAGGTTGAAGTTCTGCATGTTGCGCGCGCCCACCTGGAAGCAGTCGATATACGGCAGCATCACTTCAATCTGCGAAATCTCCATCACTTCCGTGATGACCAACAGGCCGGTTTCATCGCCCACTTCACGCAGCAGCTTCAGGCCATCCACGCCCATGCCCTGGAAGCTGTACGGCGAAGAACGCGGCTTGTATGCGCCGCCACGCAGGAACTGTCCACCGGCAGCCTTCACCTGCTGCGCGGAAAGGCGAATCTGCTCGCGCGATTCCACCGAGCACGGGCCTGCCATGATGGTGACATTCTCGCCGCCCACCTTCACGCCGTTGGAGAAGGTGATGACCGTTCCCTCCGGACGGAAGCCGCGGCCTGCCAGCTTGTACGGCGAAGAGATGCGATACGCCGTCTGTACGCCGGAGAGCACCTGGAATTCCGCCACATCAAACGCCGCCGGTGTACCCACACCCGCCAGGATCATCTGACCTTCACCGCTGGTGCGGTGCACATTGAAGCCGAGCTCCACCATCTGCTCAATCACCGCCTGGATCTGCTCCCTGCTGGCGGTCCCCTGCATCACCACGATCATCGCTGCTGTTCCTTCGCTTCCCTGCCGGCTCTCACGGCAGATTCGTTCGTTTTCTTCACTAACTTTTGCTGCTTACGCCTTCGGCTTCCGCTGCAATCCACGCATCACATCCATAATGCGTTCGTAAATGTCGGCCAGCTCCGCCTGCGGAATCTCGCCAGTGTTGCTCGCAGCGACATGGGCCAGAACAGCCTGTTCGCGCTCCGGTTCGTAGATGTTGCTGCCGCTCTGCGACTTCAACTCACCAATGGCCGCGGCTGCTGCTGCGCGCTCGCACAGGAGCTTGACGATCTGCTCGTCGATACCATCGATCTTCTGCCGCCAGTCTGCAATCTCCATCGTTACCCTCTGCTTTTTTGGTCTTGTGTTCCATTATCCGGTGCAGCCAGTCCTACGACCGCAAAGACTTCACGAATTTCCCAACATTTGTGGCCTCTTCACCGGCCTTGCTCTCTTCAATCAACTTCACAATCGCACTGCCGACAACCGCCGCGTCCGCAAATTCGCTCACCGAGCGTACATGCTCCGCCGTGGAGATGCCAAAACCCACCGCCACAGGAATCTTCGCAAACTGTTTCAGCCGCGCCACCAGCGATTCCGCATCGGAGGCAATCTGCGCCTGCGTCCCCGTAATTCCCACACGCGAAATCGCATACACAAACCCCTTGCTATGCTCCGCAATGGCCTTCAAACGCTCATCCGGCGAAGTGGGCGCAGCCAGGAACACCGGAGCAAGATCGTTCTTCTGCATCTCCGCCAGGTACTCGTCCGCTTCTTCCACAATCATGTCCGTCAGCAGGACACCGTCTGCCCCTGCATCCTTCGCGGCCTTGCAGAACTCCGGCAATCCCATACGAACCACGGGATTCAGATAGCTGAACAGGATGATGCCCGCCTGCGGCCGCGCCGCACGAATCTTTTTCGCCAGAGCCAGCACATCGCTCAAGCGCACGCCACGCGCCACGGCACGCTCACTGGCACGCTGAATCACCGGGCCATCCGCCAGCGGATCGCTGAACGGAACACCAAGCTCCAGCACCTGCGCACCGTTATCAACCGCGGCCAGAGCAATGTCATATGTCGCATCGAGGGAAGGATCACCCGCGGTCAGATAGACAACCAGTCCAGGCTTGTTTGAGAAATCAATCGCCACTTACAAACCCTTCCCTTCGGCTCCGCGCAGGTCCATCTCATTCGCCAGAATGCCCATATCTTTATCGCCGCGACCACTCACGTTGATCATGATGATCTTGTCTTTGCCAAGTGTTGGCGCGACTTTAATCGCATGTGCCACAGCGTGGGCTGACTCCAGCGCAGGCAGAATACCTTCGGTCTGCGCCAGCACCTTCACCGCATTCAATGCCTCGTTATCCGTGGCGCTGACATACTCCGCGCGCTTCTGGTCATGCAGCATGGCGTGCTCAGGACCGACGCTGGCATAGTCCAATCCCGCGCTGACAGAATGCGTGGAAGCCACCTGTCCCGCATCGTCCTGTAACACGTAGCTATACGTGCCTTGCAATACGCCCGGCAGACCACCACTGAAACGCGCCGCATGTTCACCAAGCGCCGTGCCACGGCCACCAGCTTCAACACCAATCAGGCGAACATTCGCATCCGGGATGAACTCATAGAACGCGCCAATCGCATTCGATCCGCCGCCCACGCACGCAATCACCACATCCGGATTGCGTCCCACCTGCTCCGCAAACTGCTGCTTCGCTTCCTTGCTGATGACGCGATGAAAGTCGCGCACCATCGTTGGATACGGATGCGATCCGAGCGCCGAACCCAGGATGTAAAACGTGTCGCGAACATTGGTAACCCAGTCACGCATCGCTTCGTTGATGGCATCCTTCAGCGTGGCCGAACCGGCAGAAACACCGCGTACTTCAGCGCCCAGAAGATGCATACGCAGCACATTCAACTCCTGCCGACGCATGTCTTCTTCGCCCATATAGATAACGCAATCAAGGCCCAGCAGAGCACATACGGTCGCCGTGGCCACACCGTGCTGTCCCGCGCCCGTCTCCGCGATGATGCGCTTCTTGCCCATGCGCTTCGCCAGCAGGCCCTGGCCCAGAGCGTTGTTGATCTTGTGCGCGCCGGTATGCAGCAGGTCTTCGCGCTTCAGGTAAATCTGCGCGCCGCCCAGCTCCTGGCTCAAACGCTTCGCGTAATACAGCGGCGTGGGACGTCCGACGTAGTGCTTCAGCAGATCCGCCAGTTCCGCCTGAAATGCTGCATCGTCACGAGCCTGCACATAGGCCTGTTCCAGTTCCAGGAGCGCCGCCATCAGCGTCTCCGGCACATAGCGGCCGCCGTACGCGCCAAAGCGCCCCGTTCCCAGCGAGCGGCTTATTTCCGTTGTCGATTCCACAACCGGCATCTCTTGCTGTCCCTCTGCGTCTGTCCTGCGTTCAAAACTAAAAACCGCGGCCCTAGTGGGTCCGCGGCTCCGGGAATCTCTGATCTCTTACTCTGCTGCCCTGGTCTGACAGCGATTGCTTAGAGAGCGTGTTCCATTGGCGCCGCGGGGGTTGCCCCGTAACGGAAAGTAAATCGCCAAAAATAGACAGAACGCACCATCAGGGAAAAGCCTACCTGAAATTGCGCTCTTTGAAAAGGAAACCTTCGCGGCAACAACCACCATCCATCCCCATCACGTGCGTTGGCCGAGTCCCCAAACGGCCTCGCGGGAGCGATGCGATGTTCTTAAAACAAATGGCAGCAGCAGTTGCAATGGCAGGTTTGCTGGCTCCTTTTGCAGCAATGGCGCAGGAATCTCACGCCGACGCCAAGGCCCAGGTGGAAGAGCGTGATGCGCATCATCACAATAAGGCGAAGATCGTGGGTGGCTCCGCCGCGGGCGGGGCAGCTACAGGAGCACTTGTGGGTGGCCCCGTGGGCGCCGCGGTCGGTGCAGGTGTAGGCGCAACAGGCGGTGTGGTCGCCAACAAGGCACGCAAGCACAACTCCATCAAGAAGCGCGAGGAAACTGCGCGTCCGGACGAACCCAGAAATGACGAACCCAGAAACTAACTCTTGTATTCGCTCTCAAAAAGAGAGAGTATGAAGTTCAACTTTGTCCTTTGGCGAGGACAAGCAGGGCGAGCGGCGACGGCTGCTCGCCCTTTATCTTTCCGTTGAGCCGTTCCGTGCGGCATGAACAAACTGCTGCATCCGTGCTGCATCCTTCACACCTGGCGCAGATTCCACACCGCTGGAAATATCCACGCCCCACGGCCTGAGGACACGCACTGCCTCCGCCACATTCTCCGGACGCAAACCACCTGCGGCAATCACCGGCAACGGCGCCTCCTGCACTACCGAAGCGGCTGCGCCCCAATCAAACGTCACTCCTGTGCCGCCGCTGCCCTGCTTCGTCCGCGAATCCATCAAAGCGGCATCCACCAGGTTGGAATCCGCCAGTGCCGATAATTCCGCACGCAGCCGTTCCTGTTGCAGTTCCGCAGGCTCATCCACGTCCCAATGCACCACCTGGATCAGCCGCGGCGCATCGCTCTTCGGAAAACGCAGACGCAAAGCAGATGCCAGCGCCGCGTCGAACGCTCCGTGGATCTGGATACCCGTGATTCCCGCCGCCTCTGCTGTACGCAGAATGAACTCCGGATCGCGTTGGGTAAACACACCAAACGTGGCTACGTGGGACGGCAACTGCGAAGTAATCGTCCGCACATGCTCCGCCGTCACCAGCCGCTTGCCATGCGCAAAGATGAACCCCAGCGCGTCCACGCCCAGTTCAACGGCGCGCTGGCAATCCTCCAGTCGCGTATTGCCGCAGATTTTCACCCACATGGGAACGCTACTCCGCCGCCACAAGCTGCGGTTGCAGAAGAGCAGCCAATGCATCGCCCGGATCATCCTTCCGCATCAGCGATTCGCCGATCAGAAACGCGTCATACCCTGCACCCAACATGCGACGGATGTCCGCGGACGAACCAATACCGCTCTCCGCCACACGCACAGCATCCGTTGGCAGCAGCTCCGCCAGCTTCTCCGCTTCTGCCGTGTTCACTTCAAAGGTGCGCAGATTGCGGCTGTTCACACCGAACATCTCGCATCCCAGATCCAGCGCCCGGGCCAGTTCTTCGCGATCGTGCACCTCGCACAACACATCCAACTCTGCGTTCTTCGCAGCCGCGCGCAACGTCCGAAGCTCCGCATCCGACAGCGCCGCCACAATCAGCAGAATGGCATCCGCTCGATGCGCACGCGCCTCCACAATCTGAAACTCGTCGACCATGAAGTCTTTGCGCAGGCATGGCAGCTTCACCGATTGCGAAGCAATCTCCAGGTTCCGCAACGAGCCCTGAAAAAATGGCTCATCCGTCAGCACACTCAGGCACGCCGCACCGCCACGCTCCAACGACTGCGCCAGCCATGCCGGATCAAACTCCGGTCGGATCAACCCCTTGCTAGGAGAAGCCTTTTTCAACTCCGCAATCACCGCCGGACGCGTCTTCGCAGCCATACGCAATGCCGCGGCAAATCCACGCGGCGTATGGTCGGCGGCCATCCGCTCCAATTCACGCAAACGGTCGGGCGACCGCTGCTGCGCAAGTGCAATGCGGGTCTGAACAAGTATGCGATCAAGATGCGTCATGGCTGTTCCTAATGCTAAACCCGGCCGGGAAGGAGACTGTAAATTCCACAAATGCAGAAGCGCGATGCCTGGGCATCGCGCTTCTGACGTTCCTTACAGAACTTGATGGTGCCGAAAAGAGGACTCGAACCTCCACACCCTTGCGAGTACATGGACCTGAACCATGCGCGTCTGCCAATTCCGCCATTTCGGCACGGAGCGAGCGTCACAGGCATGAGCCAGAACTTCGCTTGCAGTTCTTTCAGTGTCCCAAAGGATGAACAGGATGTCAAACCAGGCCGCTTCTCATCAACCTTCTGTCACTATCCAACCTTCAGACTTTTCAGTAGCATCCAAAGCGCAGCACATCACTGAACTACGCTGGGAGCGCCGTTTTCGCATGGATCAGAGCAACGTAAACCCGCCTACTGCCCCCGCAACCGAATCCGTGATTCCGGAAGACCTCGCGCTTGAGATCCGCAAGCTGGCGCACGACCTCAGCAATGCTCTTGAAATCATCGTGCAGACAGGCTATCTGCTCAGCACGGCGGGTTTGAAATCGCCAGCCAGCGATTGGTTGCACATGCTCGACAATGGCACCAGCAAGGCACTCGAAATCAACCTGGCACTGCGCAGCTACATCAAGACGCACAGCCCGAAATAAAGTAATACGGAAACAGAAAGGCGCTCCCACCGGAAGCGCCTTTTTCTTGTGAGGGGATGATTTCCCCATCATTTAACGCGATTTCTTTGCAGTCTTCTTTGCGGTCGTTTTCTTCGCGGCAGCTTTCTTCACCGGCGTAGCCTTCTTCGCAATGACCTTCTTTGCAGGCGCAGCTTTCTTCGCCGGAACAATTTTCTTCACAGCCGGAGCAGTCTTCTTCGCCACAACAGTTTTCTTCGCAGGGGCAGACTTCTTCACCACCGCAGCCGACTTCTTCGCGGCGGACTTCACAGGCTTCTTCGCCGTGGCTTTTTCCTTCGCTGCGGTATGACGCGCGAACAGCGCCTCCAACTGCTGCAGCAGAATGCGCGTGTGCATCGGCTTCACCAGCATCTTGTCCGCGCCCATGGACGAAAGCGCTTCATCATCGATGGGGAATGCGGTAAGCAAGGCAATCGCCGGCTTGTATGAGGCTTCCTTCGCCGCCGCAATCACTTCGGCACCGGCATGCTCGTCTTCCATGCGCATGTCCGTGATCACCATCTCGTATTCACGATGGCGGATACGGCTCTTGCCTTCGCGTGCGCTCGTGGCCGTATCCACGTCAAATCCGCTGATCTCAAGAACTGCCTTGAGAGTAAGCAGAACGGCAACTTCATCATCAACCAGCAGAATGCGACGTTTCATGGAACGTGTCTATCTCCCGTGCAGCAGAACCTTGCCTGCCTCCGCACCACATGCAAGCATAACTCTTTCCCCCTGTCATGTACCGCCTCCTACTGCACTTTTCGTTTCCTGCGGCAAGCTTCCAGAACGTCCGCAAGGCGCAGACTCGGCAATTGATGACGCACACCAACCATTCGACCGTGGCACCACGTTGTATACTGGTTTGTGCAGAGGCACGTCTAAGTGCGCTGCGGAGGCCCGGCTATTCCACCGTTTACTGACAAGCGTTCCGTCAAGAGTTTCATCCGTACCAACGAAAAAATCCGCGCGCGCGAAATCCGCGTGATCGATGAAAATGGCGAGCAGCTTGGCATCATGGCCCCGTTCGACGCGTTGAAGATTGCGCGCGAGCGTTCGCTGGATCTCGTGGAGATCTCCCCGAACGCCGTCCCGCCCGTCTGCCGCATCCAGGATTACGGCAAGTACCTCTACGAGAAGGACAAGAGCGACCGCGCTGCACGCAAGAAGCAGAAGGTCATCGTCATCAAGGAAGTCAAGTTCTCCGTCACCGTGGACGAGCATGACTACCAGACCAAAAAGAACCAGGCCGTCCGCTTCCTGAACGAAGGCGACAAGGTGAAGGCCAGCCTGCGTTTCCGTGGTCGCCAGATGGCGCATCGTGACCTGGGCTACAAGATCATCAATCGCCTCATTATGGATATTGGTCCTGCAGGCATTGTGGAATTCATGCCGCGCATGGAAGGCACCACGCTCCATGCCATCATCGCTCCCAGCAAGAAGCAGGAAGCACCAGTGCCAAAGAAGACCGCTGCGGAAGAAGCCGTTCCGGCTGAAGCATAAGCGGATTCGCCAATGACGAAAGACACGGCCTGGGCCGTGTCTTTTACTTTTTAAGGGAACTCCGACGTTATGTCCGCGGGAACGCTGAACGCTCTGGGGCGAATGGCTGTTTCATGAATATCGAGACACCAAACAGGGTGTCTTGTATTCCTACCCGGCCATCTTCCCGAACCGCGAAACAATGCTCAGCCGTTCACTCGCAAGCGTCCGCCGCGCCTGCAGCCGGGCATGGGTCGCCCACGGCCCCACAGGATCAAGCCGCACATAACAGAGCCAGTGCCGCAACGCCTTGCGCTTCTCGCCCGTACGTTCATACGCCAGCGCCAGGTTGTAATGCGCATCGGCATACTGCGGCACCAATTGAATGGCTCGGTGATAGGCCGTAATCGCCTCCGGAAGCCGCCGCAACTCATCCAGCACATTGCCCAGGTCAAAGAACGCCAGCGCGTAGTCAGGATCAATCTCCGCGGCCGCGCGATACCGCTTCTCCGCCTCTTCAAATCTGCGGTCGTTATACAGAATGGTGCCCAGATTAATGGAAGCAGGCGCATGCTTCGGCCAGATCGTCAGCACCTGTTCGTATAGCTCAGCCGCCTCGGCCAGTGTCTCGGTCTTCTCTTCCAACTGAACGGCGCGCTGAAACAGCTCCTGCGCCCGAGCCTGATCGCGAAGCTGCTGGTCGCGCGGCAACTCCCGCCGCACCACCGTCAACGCCCGCTTCGGCGCTTCAAAATCAAAGGCAAGCTGCTGTGTCAGTGGATCCAGCAATGCTCCGGCATGACGAAAGACCAGCTTCGCACCCTGCGATACGGGAGCAAAACTGTGCAGCGGATCGGCAAAACCCGCACGCTGCATCGCCTCCAGGGAAACGCGGATCGACTTCGCGGAATGCCGCTTGTGCTGCAGATCACGCAGACTGCGCATCCCAGCCAGATCTCGGATGGTGAAATCGGACGTCTCGGCAATCAGCCCGGCGCGCTGCCACGAAGACACCTGGCGTTCGGGAACGCCCAGAATCCGTGCGGCCTGCGCTCGGCTGTAACGGGAAACAGGCGCTGTCATTACGGGCATCGTCTGTGCTCCAGCGGCGGGCGGGTCCATGCGGCTTTTGCTCGCCTAATGCCGAGTATGATGCCGCCGACCACTACGCGCAAGATGCCTATAAGCACGAAATGAAGAATCTTGTGGGTAACCTGTACCACAACTGATTCTTTTTTCACGGTCCTCCAACATTCTGGCCTCAGGCGGGCCAACCGTCCCATTCCCCTCATCTGCCACTTCCCTGTCCGGGCAAATAAAAATCGCCCGGAAACTGGGCGATGGGAATTACAAAAATGGATGTTGGTGAAGCTACGTGGAGCCGACGAACGGACTTGAACCGTTGACCTGCTGATTACGAATCAGCTGCTCTACCAACTGAGCTACGTCGGCGTTCCTTAGTGATTCTATCGTGGGTTGCCGTGTGTGCCAAATCGCGCTTGAAGCAGCCTTTCTATGACCCGGAATCGGACATGAAAAAGCCGCCTGCGGAGCGGGCGGCTTTTTCTCAGGGAGAATAGTCCGGACGGAGGCAAAGCCATCTGAACTTTCTGGCGAAAGTCTATGGCTCCACTTCAGGCGGTGTCAAGGAGAATCGCATCTAATTGAATAAAATGGAGTTAGTCAATAGATTCTATTACATGGTTCGCGAATAAATTCGCCTTTTGTTCTCTTTTATTCACGCGCGTGAAAGCGTATGAGAGGCGCACATCACGACTGGATTTTGTGTTCCGGTTTACCGCGCAAACCCAGGCTGATGACTTCCATATCGGCCAGCGACGAAGCCGATTTACCACGTGACACCCGGAAGGCAGCGCGACCACCACCGAACACAATACCCAACGCAAGCGCAGCACCACACATGACGAACACGAAGATCATGATCTGCACCATGACGCTGGCTGCGGCAGATACCTTGAACTGCTCCATGTAGCCTTCCGGCTTGTCCCATGCAATCTGCGCCTGATACTTCACGCCGCCCACCAGCTTCGCGGCTTCCTTTGCCGTGAAGCCACTGGAGGCAATCGCCACAATCGGGCCCGAGCGTGCGACCTGCGGTTCACCTGTCAGAAACGACGCGGGCATCTGCTTGTCTGCAATCGCCTTCTGGATCGCGCGCATCCGATCACCCGCGATCGTCGGCGTGGGATAGAAGATCAGCGTCAGCAATCCCGTACCGCTCTTTGACGAACGATAGTGCGCAGTAAGAATCTCCGGCGACTTGCTGAAGTCCAGCACAGCGGCGGGAATCGCACCACCACCAGCGACATACGTGTTCTGGCCAACGGCATAACGCAGACTGGTCTTTTCCAGACCATCCGTTGGCAACTTACCCGGCAGTAACGGATGCGCAGCTTTCGCACCGCTCGGCTTCGGAAGCGTGCCCACCAGTTCCGTAAACGAGCCTGCAGCAATACCTTTCAGCCCAGCCGGAGCAACGATCACCACTGTATCGCCCTGCCAGAACAGCAACCGTCCTGAGGACACGGCGCAATCCACACCCAGGCTGTTGCCCGTTGCGCACGGACGCATCTCTATCGTGCGCAAATAGGTAAACGCGCTGTAAGCGCCTGTAGCATCGGCAAGTTCCACAGCAGAGATCGCGGCCTTGTTTCCCTCTGCCTCATAGATCTTCGCGTCCGACCGTTTGACGATCAGTTCCTTCGCCACATCGTCCGGCAGATGAATGTCATTGACCGTAGCGGGTGCAGACGCCTGCCACGGGCCAAAGCGGTCGGCCAGCAGCGGCGCGGGTGGAACGGAAACAGGAGTGGAAGCCGCTGGCGTCTGCGCTATGGCAGAGGAAACCAGCAAGGCGGAAACAAGCGCGAAATGGGCTAAACGCATCACTCAAAAGTGAGACTACCACCATTGCCCAAAGGAAAGCGGAGACGAGCAGCCAGCCTGTTCCCAGTAGAAGCTACTGCCCGCGAGGATCCGGCGAGGACGTCTTCGCAACCCGCGTCGTCACCGAACCGCTGCTCAAACCGCTGGTGTAGCGCGCCACACCTTTATAGATGGACTCCGCAATGCGTTGGCGATACTCCGGCGTCCGCAGTTGCGCGGCATCCCGAGGGTTCGTCACAAAGCTGATCTCCGTCAGGATCGACGGCATATTCGCGCCAATCAGCACCACAAACGGAGCCTTCTTCACGCCACGATCCTTCAAACCCTCATTGCCGCGATGCAGCCCTTCGAACAGCGATTTATCGATATCCGCCGCAAACTCACGCGACTCATCCAGCTTGTCTTTCAGCGTGATTTTCTTCACCAGGTCCGCAAGCTGATGTACTGATTGGTCGCTGACCGCGTTTTCACGGGCCGCAACGTCCAACGCATCCGGCTGCGAGGTGAAGTTCAGGTAATACGTCTCCACGCCACGGGCGGTCTCATCCTGCGAGCTATTCGCATGAATGCTCAGAAAGAGATCCGCCTCAGCCTTGTTCGCAATGGCGGTGCGCGTTTCCAGCGGGATGAATGTGTCATCGCTGCGCGTATAGATGACCTGCGCACCCAACTTATCCTGCAGCAGTTTACCCAGCTTCAGCGCCACATCCAGAACAACGTCCTTCTCCATGATGCCGCCCACGCCCAGCGTTCCGCTGTCGTGCCCACCATGCCCCGCATCAATCACGATGCGATTGATCTTCAACCCCAGCGCGCGCTGCAACGTCCGTGCGCCATCGGCAGTGGGCGCAGCCGCCTGTCCAGGCTCCGCAGCATCGACCGCCTTTTCATTCCGCTTGCCATTCTTGCGCATTGGCACAGGAATGTCGCCGGTACGCGCATCCGCCACCACAGCAATCGGCTTGCTCGTGGGCTGCGACGTCGCCTTCTGTGTATCAGGAGCCTTGCTCAAACCCGCCAGATCGCGACCGCTGCTGCGCGTGGCGACTGTGCTTGGAACCGCTGCAGTGTCTGCAGGCACGGGAGCCGGCGGCAGAGAAATGCCGGACGACATACCCGTCGGGCGATTCGCGTTATTCGCCGCACTTTGTGTCACCGTAGGCGCATGCAGCAGATCATCCCCACGTAGCTTGTCGCTCGGCAAAGTCGACGTAGCGGGAGGTGGAACAGCAGCAGCCGAACTCTTCGCACCGCCATGAATATCAATGATGAGTCGATACGGATTCGGCAGCAGAAACGCCGAATACTCCGTGACATCGTTCACATCCAGCACCACGCGGACCACGTCGTTCGCATACTGCGCCGCACGAATCTTCTTCAGAAATCCATCGTCGGTCACACTGAACGCCTTGCCGCTCAACTCCTGCGCCAACCGTGTTCCATGCAGATCGAAATAGATGCGATCCGGATTCGGCACACGCGCCGCTTCATACTGCACCTCGTCGCCCAGATCGATGGCCACGCGCGTATACGTGGGCGTGGACCAGTGCCGAATCGCCGATACCGTCGCCAATCCATTACGCGTATGCGTGGGAACATTCGCTGCAGCATCTTCCACTTCCGGCATACGCGCGGTCGGCTTCAATGCAGGCAACGTCGACGATTGCGTAGCCGCCGCATTCGCAGCGTCACGAATCTCATGCGGAACCGCCGTCGCAGAAACACCACTCGAAGCAGCACCACGCTGCGACCCGGCAGGCGCAGCCGCAACCTGTCTCGAACCGGAATCCGAAGCAACAGCCGACGGCAGCACACCTGCCTTCAGGCTCTTCAATGCAGCCTGCGCTTCATCCATGTGTGACGACTGCGGATACTCCTCCACAAAGGCCGAGTACTTCATCCGCGCCAGCTTCACATCATGCATATCGTTTGCGGCAACGTGCGCCTCTTCCAATAGTGCAAGGATGCGGAAGCTCGAGCGAGGATACTGCGTCCGCAGGAACTCAAATTGCCCAATGGCTGCGGTGAGCATCTTCGGCTCGCGCATCGTCGTGCCCTGATCGGCGAGCAGCAGGCCTACGTTATAGATGGACTCCGGCGCATGCACGTCCGCGGGATTGCCGTGATAGATGAGACGGTAGGCATCCATCACCGTCGTGTAGTCGTCGCGGGTGCGCTGCTCCGGCGGAATCGCCATCAACTGTTCGCGTGCTGCCTCGGCAATCTGCCACGGCGTCTGCTCTACAGCCTTCTTCCGTGACTTCTGCGTTGCAGCGGATGAGCTCGCAGACGTATGCGGTCTTTGCGCGACCGCGCCCAGGGCCAACGGCATCAGCAGGACTGCAGCGACAACGCAACGTGCGCCTCGAGATGGAGCGAAAGAAGCCAAACCGGCTCCAGTGTATCGAGGTCCTAACCTCTTCTCCGCGCCGAAAACCCGAAGGGTAGCTTCGCTGATTACCCTGAATAGCCATGCCGCTTCCTAACGGGAAGGCAAATTTCTCTGGCCAAAGATGTTGTAGTTGGCATACAACGGAGACGTTGACAGGCTGCGGCCGGGAGGCATGAGATGCCCGACACGAATATTCCTACTCCGCAAACACATGATCCGCAGGTGCATCCGCACCATCACCATTCACTGCACGAAGTGGTGGACGAGCTGAAGCATCGGATGCACGATGCCGGACATAAACTCAGCGATGTAAGCCACAAGATGGGCGATGCCGTTCTGCAAAAGCATGTTTCGCTCTGCAGCGTCTGCCACGTGGAACTGGCACCGGAAGATATGGCTCAGGGCTATTGCTCCGACAAGAATGCCTGCAGTTGCCGCGCCTTCTCCGCACGTTGTTTTTAGGTCGGAGAAAACGGATTTTCGCGACTTCGTGATCGGTGTTGCAGGGATACCCCCCTCCCCCCCTTGTTTTCCTAAATTCGTCTTTCTATTGGGTTTAGACGGTTTAGCGACTGTAAAATCGTCTGCCCATTGGGGTTAGGGGCAAAATCGTCTTTCTAAAAGAGTTAGGGCCGCATCCTCTGCGGCCCTACTTACTGCTCTATTTCTATTTTAAAGGTTTGGAGGAAATACCATGCCAACTCTATTTGTTTTGCTTTGTTCGGGTTAGGTGGGTTACGGGCTTGACAGGTTTCGGCCCGGTCGCCGAATGCTTTAGTTTTCTTCCACTACTGCCGCCGTAGGAGCGTTGGTCTTCACAGACTCAATGCCGTGATCACGCGCCGTAGTGGAACTGTAACTCTCGCTGGTGCCGATCACCTGGCTATTTCCAGCCAGCAGATTGAACCGAGGTTGGCCGGCCTTGTCCGTCAGTCGGTCAAAACGCTCATCCTTCTGCGCGTTTTCCTTGACAGATTCAATACCGTGCAAAGCACTCTCTTTTGCCGTGTAGTTCTGGCTTGTGAGAATGATTTCGCCGTTACCAGCCTTCAGGTTGAAGCGGTAGCCGCCGGACGATGTGGGTTTCAGTACAAACTTGCCTGCCATAAAACCTCCGCCGATACGATACCGCTACTCCGTTACAAAGGGAACACTTAGGCGATTAACCCTGCCACGGTATCTGGTACGGAGGCTAGTGCCGCATCCAGTTGCGATGGGTCGGTGCCGCCCGCTTCCGCGAGGTCCGGACGTCCGCCGCCCTTGCCGCCAACCTTTGCGGCTACCGCGCCGACGATTTTGCCTGCCTGCACCTTGCCTGTGAGGTCTTTGGTTACGCCTGCGATCAGCGCGACTTTTCCATCTTCCGTGGCAGCGCCCAGCACCACGACGCCCGAGCCGAGACGCGTGCGCAGCGTGTCGACGAGCGTGCGCATCTGGTTGCGGTCGAGGCCGCTGACCTTCTGCGCGAGCACCTTCACGCCCTTCACTTCCACCGCGGATTCGGCAGCGTTCTCCGTGGAGGCAGAGGCCGACTTCATGCGCGCCTGATCCAGTTCGCGGCGCAGCTTCTTCAACTCTTCTTCCTGCGCGGAGAGCTTTGCCTGGAAACCTTCGGGATCATTGGCGCCCACAAGTGTCGAAGCCATCTTGGCCAGCGCGAAGCCCTTGCGGAATTCCGACAACGAACCGGTTCCAGTGATCGCCTCAACACGACGGATGCCGCTGGAGACAGATGATTCACCCGTGAGCTTCAGCAAGCCAATCTCACCAGTGGCCAGCGTGTGTGTGCCGCCGCAAAGCTCGGTGGAGAAATCGCCAATCTTCACCACGCGCACCTTGTCGCCGTACTTTTCGCCGAAGAGCGCGGTCGCCTTGTACTCATTGATAGCCACATCGATGGGCACATCCACAAAGGTTTCCACCTTGGTGTTCGCCAGCACATGCTGATTGACGATGTCTTCAATCTCCTGCAACTCCTCATCCGCCACCTGAGCGAAGTGCGAGAAGTCAAAACGAAGGCGATTGCGATTGTTCAGCGATCCCGCCTGCTTCACATGCGTGCCCAACACCTCACGCAGTGCAGCCTGAATCAAGTGCGTGCCGGTGTGATTGCGCGTGGTCGCCGTGCGTTCCGCACCATCGACCACTGCATCCACACGATCACCCACGGCGATGGGACGCTTCACCGTTACCTTGTGCGCAAAGACTCCGGCAACAGGCTTGGTGCAGCCATGCACTTCAGCAATGGTCGAGGTGTGATCGGTCGGGAACAGCCAGCCGGTGTCGCCTACCTGACCGCCGCTGTCTGCATAGAAGCTGGTGCGATCAAGGACAACTTCGCCCGTATCGCCCGGCTGCAACACCTGTACGCCAACGCCATCCTTCACCAGAGCGAGCACTTCCGCACCATCGGCACGGAGGCCGGTATAACCAACAAACTCTGTCTTATCGAGCGAAGCGAATGCAGGCGATGCGGTCTTCTGCGATCCACCCTTCCATGAGGCGCGGGCGCGCTTTTGTTCTTCTTCCTTGGCGCGCTCAAAGCCGACCATATCGAACTCGATACCAGCGTCACGCGCAGCATCGGTCATGAAATCCAGAGGCATCCCAAACGTCTCATAGAGGGAGAATGCCTCACTTCCGAAGAAGTAATCCGGAGTGGAGTAGTCGTCCAGTATCTGACTGGCGAGATCCTGGCTTCGCTCGACATTCACGACTTCAAGCAACTCGGCCTCGAGCTTATCTTCTGGTCGCGTTTGGCCGGAAAAGAGGATGTGGAAGACGTTCTTGTGCAGCGTTGCCGCAAACTCTAATTCATCCGGAAATTTGAAGTTGAAGTATTCGACGTAGCGCGGATGTCCCTGTTTCACCGAACGCAACTCATCATCGAGACGTTTCGACCCGATAGAAAGTACCCGTGCAAACTGCTGCTCTTCCTGCAGAACCGTTTTCGCAACACGATCTTCCGCATCCAGCAATTCTGGATACGCAACCTTCATTTCGCCGACAACGGCGTGCACCATCTCGTGCATGAAGGGTTGCTCCTGACCAAGCAAACGTCCATGACGGATGCCGCGACGAAGAATCTTGCGCAGCACGTAACCGCGGCCTTCATTTGCAGGGTTTACTCCATCTGCGATGAGGAAGGTTGCAGCGCGGGCATGGTCTGCGATGATGCGCAGTGAAGCCGCGCCCTTGGCATCGCTGACCGAGCCTTCTTCCGCGTTCATCGCAGAGAAGCCCGTCAGACGAATCGCCGCATCAATCAACGGAACAAAGAGGTCGCTCTGATAGTTCGAGAGCTTGCCCTGCAGCACGCAGGAGATACGCTCAAGGCCCATGCCCGTATCAATCGACGGCTTGGGCAGCGGCGTGAGTTCTGGCAGGCCACCGGGCGTGATGTGACGGTCAAACTGCATGAAGACGAGGTTCCAGATCTCCATATAGCGCTGGTCGTCTTCGCCAAAGGGCTTGTCTTCGCCGGTCTCGCTGGCGGCAAGGCCAAGGTCAAAGTAAATCTCAGAGCATGGACCGCAGGGGCCGGTTTCGCCCATCTGCCAGAAGTTATCCTTCGCACCAAGCTGGTAGATGCGGTCCTTGGGGACGCCTGCTTCGATCCAGAACTGCTCGGCCTCATCATCGCGCGGCGTCTGCGCGTCGCCCTCGAAGATGGTGACGTAGAGCTTCGACTTATCGATGCCGAACCACTCATCGGACGTGAGCAGTTCCCACGCGAAGGCGATGGCGTCCTTCTTGAAGTAGTCGCCGAAGCTGAAGTTACCCAGCATCTCAAAGAAGGTGTGGTGACGACGCGTGAAGCCCACGTTCTCCAGATCGTTGTGCTTGCCGCCGGCGCGGACGCACTTCTGCGAGGTGGTGGCGCGCGAATAGCTGCGCACATCCGAGCCAAGGAAGACATCCTTGAACTGGTTCATGCCCGCGTTGGCAAAGAGCAGCGTGGGGTCGTTGTGCGGCACGAGCGACGACGAGTGGATGCGGCGATGGCCCTTGCCCTCAAAAAACCGCAGAAAATCTTCGCGAATCTGGCTTCCGGAACGGTATTGCATAGCCTATAAAGTCTAGCAGCGGAAACAGAAATGATGGCATGTACTACAATTATCAAAGGAGATTCTATGCGACATATTTCCTTACGCGAAGCAAATCAGCGTCTCTCTGCCTGTATCGCCGAGGTGGAGCAGGGCGAACATTTCGTGGTGGAGCGCAGAGGTATTCCCGTTGCACAGATCATCCCGTTCCCCACATCGGGTGCCTCAGCGGATCGTGAGAAAAAGCTGAAACGACTTCTGGAGATGCTGGACCGTGGCCTTCCTTTAGGCGGTGAGAAGTTCCCTTCGCGCGACGAGCTGCATGAGCGCTGAACGTTACACGCTGGATGCCAACATTATTTTCTACGCGCTGGACGCAGACGCCTCACGCAAACACATGATCGCGCAAGCGCTGCTGCATGCCGCGCTTCGCAACGATTGCGTTCTTACCCTGCAGGCACTCGCCGAGACATACCACGCGATCAGCCGGAAGGCACCGTCGCGCGTGGAAGAAAGCTCTCACATACTGGAAGACCTTGCTTCATTTGTCCCCGTAGTCCATGCGGACTTTAAAGCATTCACTGATGCCATGCATGGGCAGCGCACACGGCGAACGCAGTTCTGGGACACCATGCTTTGGGCCACAGCAAAGAAGCACGGTTGCAAGATCATCCTTACGGAAGATGCGCAGGATCGCCCCCAAATTGGAGGTGTTCGATATCTTGATCCGTTCCGTGCATCCTCTTCTGAACTACAACCATTCCTCTGAACCACTCAACTGCATGTCATACGATGAAGGCAACAACAGGAGTTGATGGCTTTCATGGAACTATCGCGGCGGATGTTTGTAGGCAGTGCATTGGCAACCGGCATAACAGCCGCAACGCAGACGAAAGGCACCGGCGCGCCTGCAAAGTTTGGGCCTATGCCGACGCTGCGCCAACTCCGTTGGCAGCGGATGGAAACCACCGCATTCCTGCACTTCACCGTGAACACCTTTACCGGGCGCGAGTGGGGGCTGGGCGACGAAGACCCCAACATCTTTAACCCCACCGAGTTCAACGCAGACAGCATCCTGCTGACGCTGAAGCAAGGCGGCATCAAGGGCGTGATTCTGACCTGCAAGCACCATGACGGCTTCTGCCTGTGGCCCACCAAGGCCACCGATCACAACATCAGCAAGAGTAAGTTCCAGAACGGCAAGGGCGACATTGTCCGCGACATCTCCGCTGCGGCGAAGAAGCATGGGCTGAAGTTTGGCGTCTACGTGTCGCCGTGGGACCGGAACAACGCCGCATATGGCAAGCCCGAATACCTGAAGGTTTATCGCCAGCAGATCACCGAGTTGTTGACGCAGTACGGCCCCATCTTCGAAGTGTGGTTCGACGGCGCGAACGGTGGCGATGGCTATTATGGCGGTGCGCGCGAAAAGCGCACCATCGACAAGCACACGTACTACGGCTGGGAAGAAACCTGGGCACTGGTGCGCAAGCTGCAACCCCATGCCGTGATCTTCAGCGATGCCGGTCCGGACATTCGCTGGGTGGGTAATGAACGTGGCATTGCCGCCGAAAATTGCTGGAGCACGGTCACTCTGCTTAGCGAGCATCATGACGCCACGGCCGTTCCGGGCGATGTGGACACCAAGCTCTCTGGCGCGGGTTCTGCGGATGGCAAAGAGTGGATTCCGGCGGAGTGCGATGTCTCCATCCGCAAGGGCTGGTTCTATCACCCGGAAGAGAAGCCGAAATCTGCCGAGACGCTACTCGATATTTATGAGAAGTCCGTGGGCCGCGGTGCGGGGTTATTGCTCAATATCCCGCCAGATACGCGTGGCCTGATCGCCGATGCGGACGCGGATGTGCTGTACGCGTTTGCAGCTCGCGTTCAGAAGATATTCGCCACCAACCTGCTGCGCGGCGCGAAGCTGACGGCGTCGAACGTGCGGTCAGCTGGCTATTCCCCGGCGAAGCTGGTGGACAGCCTGGCGGACAGCTACTGGAGCACCACCGACAGCACGCTGGATGGCTCTGTCACAGCGAAGTTCGCGAACAGAACGGAGTTCAACCTGTTCCGCCTGCGGGAAGAGATCGCCCTTGGTCAGCGCGTGCGCGAATTCCAGTTGGAGATTCGCGACGGCAGCGGGCCGTGGGTGCGGGTGGCCTCGGGTGAAAGCATTGGCAACTGTCGCATTGTGCGGCTGGAAGCGCCTGTTCAGGCAAGCGAAGTTCGGTTGAGCGTTCGCTGTGCGGCGCCCGTTGCGCTGAGTGAATGGGGCTGTTTCCTGAATCGGGAATAGCTCGCCCGAAGTTTGAAATGCCGGGCAATGCCGCGGAATCTCGGCAGATTGTTGCATTGTTGAAGTGCTACACTGTGCCCTCTGCCTGTCTGTATTCGGGGCGGCGTTTTTCGCGGCTTCGTGACGACAGTATTTCTGCCGCCTTTGAACGCATGGACCGACGGACATTATTCACGGTGCAGGCCGGTCTGCTGCTCTTTTTGGGCGGCGTCATTTTTGCGTCCTCGTATTTTCAGTCACGAAACCGCCGCGACAAAGGTGCCGCGTGGTTTGCCGCAGCCTATTTCTGCGCCGGACTGGGGCTTGGGCTGCAGGCATATCGCGACTTTATCCCTGCTATTTTCAGCATCCTGTGTGGCAACGGGCTGTTCCTGATGTTCGGTCCGCTGACAAACCGGGCCCTTGCCAAAACCACCGACCAGAAGCATGACTATTTCATTCTGCTGCTGCTGCTGAACGCAGCTACGCTGATAAATTACGCCTACTACACGTGGTGGCAGCCCAACGTATTGCTTCGAACCATTGAGGCCGTTCCCATTGTCGCGGTTATGTACTTAGCCTGCGTCGACCTGATTTTGCGGAACAAGGACGAAATCATCCGCCCTGCCATGCGGGCCATGGTCGCGTGTTTCATCCTGCAGGCGCTGCCAAACTTTGTCCGCATCGGCTTGGCCTGGAAGTATCATGTCGCGGATGCGTGGTACGCCTGGAGCGGCATCATTACCATCGCGGGCCTGGCTCTCAGCTACCTGTGGGTTGGCAATCTGCGGATGCATGCCGAGCTGGAGCGCACGGCTATGACCGATCCGCTGACAGGCCTGTTCAATCGGCGCGCCCTGGACGTGTTTGCCATCCGCGAGCTGGAACGTGCCCGCCGCCGTGATCTGCCGTGCTCCGCGCTCATGATGGATGTGGACCGCTTCAAGCAGATCAATGATGGTCTGGGCCATGCCGCGGGCGACGCTTCTCTATGTGCTGTCGCGGACACGCTGCTGAAGACACTGCGTCTTACCGATATCGCCACACGTCTTGGTGGCGACGAGTTCTTCGTTCTGCTGCCAGACTGCGATGAAACTCATGCGGGCGAAATCGTAATGAGACTGAAGTCAGCCATCAGCGCACTGCACTTGAAGACCATGAGCGAAGTGGAATTCACCATCACCGCCAGCATTGGCTGCATCACCCTGCGCGGACAGAACGCTACGCTGGAAGAACTGCTCCACGGCAGCGACGTCATGCTCTACCGCGAAAAGCAGGCCTCGCGCTCGGAAACCACCTCCGAAATGAAGCCGCAACCTGTCGCTGTGACCATTCCACGCCGCGCACAGCCTTACAACGCGTAGCCTAACGCGTCTCATAAGCAGAAGTAACAAACCATACGATTGACACTTTTCCCTGACGGGCCGGAAGATAGAGCGGTTGTACTGTGCAGCCTTGCTTCTTTGCCTGCTCCCTCCTGGTCTGTCTCCCCATGGAAAGCCTATTGATCTACCGCATGTACGGTTTGCTGCTCCTCTCCACGGGTTTTGCTGTGGCGATGCTTTATCGCGCAATCCAGACGCAAAAGATCGATCGTTCCGCATACTGGATTGCCGCAAGCTGTTGCTGCGGCGGCGCAGGTCTGGTGGCCCTGAGCACCACTTCGAACGTGCTTCACTGGATTGGCATCATCCTCTTCGTTGCCACACCTTCCCTTTTGCACGTTGCCATAGGCTCTGCCACACGGCAGAGCACGCGCCGGACGCTTCCATGGATGGCCGGCATCGCCACAGTCTGCTTCCTGTGGACTGTCATTCTGAACATCATGTTCCCCGACTGGATCCTGCGACGTGCGCCGGCCATTCTTTCCATCCCGTTCATGCAGGCAGGAAACATCTGGTTTCTGTTGCGCCACAAGGACAGCCCCACGCGACTGGCGAATATCGCCATGGCCCTCTTTCTGTTTCTGCATATTGTGGTCTTTGCGCTGCGCAGTGACGACATCCTTATGGATGCTTCCCATGAACGCTGGCTGACCTATGCGGGCATGACCATCGTGGTGGGATTAGGTGGCAGCTTCCTGGGCATGGAGGCCCTGCGTTCCCGCCACGAAATGGAACGCCTTGCCATGACTGACCCCCTGACTGGACTGCTGAACCGGCGTGCGCTGGAGGTGGTGGCGCACCGCGAATTGCAGCGGTGCATTCGCCTGGACAAATCCTGCTCCGCCCTGATGATGGATATCGACCGCTTCAAGGAGATTAACGACGCCATGGGCCATGCCGCGGGCGACGCAGCGCTGCGGGCCGTGGCGGAGGTTCTGCAATCCATGCTCCGCCCGACCGATGCTGTCATTACCCGGCACGGCGGCGATGAGTTCTTCGTTCTACTGCCCGAATACGGCGAAGACAACGCTGAATGGATCGCGAACCAGATCCGGCAGGGCGTTGCTGAATGCAGATTGCTCGCCGTGGACGACACGCCTTTTCGCATCCAGGTCAGTATCGGGGTGACCACCTGTTCCAAACATGACATGACGGTGCAAGACCTTCTGCACGCCAGCGACATCCTCCTCTATCGCGAGAAGCAGATCAGCCGCAGCCAGGAAGCCGCAATGCTTTTGAAAGATCAGCGCGCAGAAGGCGGCGCCCACGTCCATCCTTCCAACGCATAAGCGGGATCGCGCGGCTGCCTGAGGCTGTAAAACAACTCTCGATGTTGCGCCATCACCATGCAGGAAATCAGAGCATCAAACGCGTCTTCGCTGGCCTTCGCCTGTGCCATCGCTGTTGGCCCCAGCCGTGAATACGCCGCATCTTCCTTACGCTTGCGCGCCAGATACGCAGATCGCGCCACCATGTTCGATTTGTGTACGGGGCCGGTGTTCAACCGCGAATACATCTCCACCACCAGCGGCTCACCTGCCCTGGGGCGGTCAAACGGCCATATGCGAAAACCAGCTTCATGCAGTCGTTGCAATGTCTTCATGCCGCGCAATGAGGCCGTCCCTACCGAACCCGAGCCGCCGATCTGAAACACGGACTTCGGCGTAATGCCTTTCACACGCAGCGCCCGCTCCTCCTCAGGAATGTGCGCTGCCAGCTTGCAATCAATGTCTGTTGCGCGCAGCATCCGATGTAACTGCTCGCCGCTGAAGTCCGCGGGACGTTTGTGAGGTTTGCCCCAGAAGCGGCGGTCTTCGTTCTCGCGCGACAGCCATCGCTCACCGTGCTCTGCCACCACATGCCAGAACTCCGGCGCAGTGGTGACACCCACCTCGCGCAGGAACCACGCGGGAAAGCTGAAGCAGAAGTCGAACCCCACCACCATTGCAGGATCTTTCTTCGCCTGTGAAATCAGCCATTCCGCAATCTCGTCGCGGGTTCTGCCGCTCTCCACCCGTACCTTTCCTTCGCGCCATGTTGCGGCAACAATGTGACGGCGCTGTCCGGCCGTGTCCACACGTCCTGACCAGTCAATCGCGATGATGGTGGAGGGCTGCATCCTTCTGCTTGGATGCAGCTCAGGCCAGATCGTCCGAGGCATCCGCTTCGGCACGGTCCAGAGCTTCTTCGCCGCTCTTCAAACTTCGCAGCACCGCAAAGATCGCCTTAGAAGAAAAGCCCGCTGCCGTTAACCGGCGCAGAACACGCGCTGTACTTTTTTCATCCGTCGGCGTGGCGATGCGTCGCCGTTCCAGATGCTGCCGCACCAGTGCCTGTTCATCCACGCCTTCGTAGGCCTCATCCAGCGTGGTTTGAATTACTTCTGACGCAATCCCCTTGGCCTGCAGATCCTGCTGCACACGTCGCCGTCCGAAGCTCCGATTCTCCTGTCGCAGCCGCGTGAAATCCGCTGCAAAACGATCGTCGGAGAGGTAGCGCAGCTCCTGCAGCTTTGCCAGCACCCAGTCCACCGCTTCCGCCCCGGACGGCCCCGGTTCAGCCCGATCGGACAGCTTGCGGCGCAGGTCGCGAACACTTTGCATCCGTGCGCCAAGCGATTTCAGCGCGTACTCCATCAACCGATCCCGGTCCAGCGGTGGGCGTGTGCCACGTTGACGTCCGAATGCCATGAAAGAAAGATTAGCAAGTGGTATGACCATTGGGGGACTCTGTGTATAAAATGGGCATCCGCAAGGAGAAATTATGCTCACGCGCCGCGAATTTTCCCGCAACGCCGTCGCCACTGCCGCCGGTCTTGCTTTCACCACCACCGCAAACAGCTATGCACGCATTCTGGGCTCCAATGACCGAGTGAACGTGGCGGTGATCGGCCTCAACAGCCGCGCCTACGCGCACCTGAGCAGCCTGAAGACAAACCAGTCCGCCGTCAACATCACGCATGTCGTCGACGTGGATTCCAAGATCCTGGCCAAGTATGCCGCCGCCACCGAGAAGGATTTCGGTGTTGCGCCCAAGGCAGACAAGGACTTCCGCAAGACGCTGGAGCAGAAGGATGTGGACGCCATCACCATTGCCACGCCTGACCACTGGCACACGCCGCTGGCCATCTACGGCCTGAAGGCAGGCAAGCACGTCTACGTCGAAAAGCCCTGCAGCCAGAACCTCCACGAGACTGAGTTGCTGATCGCCGCGCAGAAGAAGTACGGCAAGGTCGTCGTGATGGGCAACCAGCAGCACTCCTCTGACTACACGCGTGACATGGTGGAGCAGGTACGGGGTGGCAACCTGATCGGTCGCGCGTACTACGCCAAGACCTGGTACACCAACGAGCGCAAGAGCATTGGCGTGGGCAAGCCCATTCCCGTGCCGGACACGCTCGACTGGAACCTGTGGCAGGGACCGGCTCCGCGCCAGGCGTACAAGGACAACATTCACCCGTACAACTGGCACTGGTTCCACGTCTGGGGCACAGGTGAGGCTCTGAACAATGGCACTCATGAACTCGACGTTGCGCGCTGGTTCCTGGATGTGAAGTATCCGCAGCGCGTCTCCGTATCGGGTGGTCGCTATCACTTCAAGGACGATTGGGAATTTTATGACACCCTCAACGCCAGCTTCGAATACGACAACAAGCTGATCGAGTGGGAGTGCCTCTGCTGCAACCATCTCCGTTACTGGGGACGTGATCGTGGCACCGCCGTGGTTGGCACGGAAGGCACCGTCATCATTGATCGCGACGGCTACGAAATCCACGACCTGAAGGGCAAGACCGTGAAGGAGTGGAAGGTGCCCAAGGCTGGCAAGACCAGCAGCATGGACACCGTGGGCCGCGACAGCATGACCGACGTCCACTTCAAGAACTGGCTCGACTGCATCAAGGACAGCAGCACGAAGCAGGACCAGCCGATTGAAGATGCGGCACGCTCCGTGGGCACGCTGCTGATGGCCAACGTGGCTTATGACCTGAAGAAGGAACTGAAGGTGAACCCGGAGACGGGCACCTTCGTCAACGACCCCGCCGCAACGGCAAAGCGCAAACGCACCTACGAAAAAGGCTGGGAGCCGACGGTCTAACTGTCACTTGCTGTATTGAAACGGCCCGGCGAAAGCCGGGCCGTTTTGTTGAGGATGACGCTTCCATCAGTCATATCGTAAGGTGAAAAGCAACAGCCGCTGGCATTGACCAGCGGCTGTTGTTTTCTTCGGGGATATCGGATTACGCCGAGTATCCCATCTCTTCCAGCACCTTGCGCTCGTAAGCGATGCTCTTGGTCACGCCCGGCATCGGGTCCTTGCCGTTGATCTCATATTCCAGATCGACGCAGCCCTGATACTTGATTTTGATCAGCGTTTCGAAGATTTGCTTCACCGGCATAATGCCTTCGCCCACGGCTACCTGGCTGTCCTTCTTGTCCTTCTCGGCCAGATCCTTCATGTGGATGCAGTAGAGGCGCGAGCCGACTTCCTTGATCGTCTCGGGGACATCCTTGCCTGCGCGCATCGTGTGACCTACGTCCACGCAGAAGCCCACACGCTTATCCAGCTTGCCGATCTTCGCGAGAATGTCCTGTGGCGATGGCCATTCCTTGTCTTCCGGTCCGTGATTGTGGATGGCCAGCTTGATGTCGTACTTCTTCACAAAGCTTGCCACACGTTCCAGAGCCGCATGCGAGGGTGCTCCGATAATGATCGGGAAGCCCGCAGCCTTGGCATAGTCAAACTTCGCCTTGATGTCCTCGTCCTCATCCTTCTGGAAGTAGATGGTGCCACCGCCAGTGATCACAAGGCCCTGGCTGCGATACCAGTCGGCATTCTTCTTCACCTCATCCAGCGGTCCCATAGGCAGGTGAAAATCCTTCAGGTTGATGTTCTTCAGGTTCAGCTGGTGCATGAAGTCCACAAGCTGTTGTGGCTGCTTGAACTCGCGGAAGGTATAGCTGGCAATGCCCAGCCGGATGGGCGAAGGCTTCGGCGCCATTGCGGAAAGAAAACGCGGTGTTGCGGACGTCGCTGCAGCAAGACCAAGCCCTTTGAGAGCGGTGCGACGCGTAAACGTACGATGCGACATGATTCGTTCTCCTAACTAACAACTTTCGGTTTCTGGAAAAATCTATGCCTGATCCAACTTGACCCACTTCGCCTGTTTCTGCGCGCGCACCACCAGTTCCGCAGCAAGCAACGCCTGCGCCTGATCCTGCGCGGTGTGCGTGCGATGCACCACGTCCGAAACAAACTGGCGACCGAACGGCAGATCGACATTGTTGCAGTCGATAAATTTCTGCTCTGTGCCGTTGACCATGAACAGGTTGTTGCCTGCCTTGTTCACGCCCACATTGGTGTACTTGCGCACTTCGATGTAGCCCTTGGTGCCCAGGATGAAGAGGCGGCCATCGCCCCACGTTCCCAGCCCATCCGGCGTGAACCAGTCGAGGCGCACATAGCCGAAGCCCTTATCGCCGCGCAGCACCATGTCACCGAAGTCCTGAAACTTGGGATGTTCCGGATGCGCAATGTTGCTGATCTGCGACTCGACAACCTCTGCCGATGTAGAGCCGGTGTAATAGAGAAACTGCTCCACCTGGTGTGAGCCGATATCGCACAGGATGCCGCCGTACTGCTCCGGTACCCAGAACCAGTCCGGACGCGGATCAGCGCCACCGTTGCCCGCATTCGTCGCTCCGCCCTGCACGATCTGGTGCGGCGCAATGTTGATGGTCTGGATCACGCGACCAATCTTGCCCTGCTTCACGAGTTCGCCCGCGTACACAGCGGCTTTTACTTCCAGCAGTTCGCTGTACAGGATGGCGTAGATGCGGCCGGTTTCCTTCACCGTTTTGCGGATGGCTTCCACCTGCTCCAGCGTGGTGGCACCCGGCTTGTCCGAAAGGAAGTCTTTGCCTGCCTTCATGGCGCGGATGCCCAGCGGCGCACGCTCATTCGCAATAGTGCTGCTCAGTACAAGCTGAATGCTCTTGTCGTTCAGAATCTCTTCTTCGCTGTGCGCCTGCTTCACATTGGGAAAGGCTTTGGCAAACCGTGCAACCTTATTCGGCTCTGCACCATGCCATGCCACCAGCTTGCCGCCGCCGCGAATGATCGCGCCTACCATGCCGTAGATGTGGTCATGGCTCATGCCGCAAACGGCGAAGTTGATGCTCTCAGCGGAAGCCGGAACCTCTTGTTTCGGCACCACTTCGTGCTGCACATTCGACTGGCCGCCTTCAGCGAATGCCATTACGTCCGACATGGCTCCCAGCATTCCCATCGCGCCTGCGCGACGGAAAAATTCACGACGATTGACAGACTCGTTCGCACTCACTTTGTATTCACTCCAGGGTAGATACCGTGCCAAAAGACGTATCCACGTTACACCGGCGCAACAAAGTACGCCAGTAGTGGTCCGTCCACGTCAAACTATACAAAGATGAGGAGTGGTGTGCGAATGCGGTACGTGTTGGCAGGTGTAATAGCAGGGCTCTTAATGGCGACCACCGCAGGCGCGCAGAGCGGCCTGGGCAAACTGGATACCTCGCAGCCCACCGGCATGACGCCGGAACAGATCATTGCAGAGATGGGCAAGAAGGAATCGCAGTTCGTGAAGGCTCGCGACAACTATACCTTCCGCCAATCCGTCGTGATGCAGAGCATCAACGACGACAACGGCAAGCCCGACGGCGAGTATCGTCAGGTGACGGACATCGGTTTTGATAAAGACGGTAAGCGCAACGAGACCGTCGTCTTCGCTCCGCAGAACACCCTGGAACGCGTGATCCTGGACGCGTATGACCTGGAAGACGTGGCAAAGCGCATCCCGCTGGTGCTGACCACGGAAGACCTGCCGAACTACGACGTGAAGTACGTGGGCAAACAGAAGGTGGACGAACTGGACACGTATGTCTTCGACGCCAGTCCGACGAATGCTGACTTCAAGCATCGTTACTTCGAAGGCCGCGTCTGGGTCGATCAGAAGGATCTGGAGATTGTGATGATCAATGGCAAGAACGTGCCTGACGACATCAAGCACGGCCACTTCTCCATCCCCTTCACCACGTATTACGAACAGGTGGATACGGTGAACTGGTTCCCCACTTACACGCGCGCCGATGGCACCGTACACTTTGCCGCCAGCAAAGATGGCCCGGCCAACGACATTCACATGCGTAACACGGTGAAGTACACCGACTACCGCCGTTATCGCTCGTCAGCGCGCATCATCTACAACGGCCAGGACATCACCAACGAGAGCAAGCCGGAGAAACAGCAGAGCGAACCGCCAAAGCAATAACGCATCCGTGATGCACCACACGGCGTAATGTCGATCGACATTACGCCGTTAACTTTGGTAGCAGTTCGGACAGCCGCAAACGATAGTCAGCCAGCGCTGCGTTCGTGTGTATCTCATAGCGATGCGTCAGCTCAGCCTTGCGCCCGTGGAAGTTCATCGACAGTTGCTGCAGCAGCAGCCAGTCATGCCAGTGGCCACCGGCCTCCTGCACCGCCTCAAATCGCTCCGCAGCCGCGCGAACCGGTGTTCCTTCCGGTGCTATCTCCACCATGTAACGGCACAGTTTCGCTGCCTTGCGAATGGCATGGAGCGTATCTTCATCCAACCGTTCCAGTCGCCGCTGCAACTGCGTGTGCTCATCCTCGCCTTTGCGCGGACGCTGCGCACGCAATACAGGCTTCACGCGCGCGACAAAGAACTCCTCTGCATGTTCCAACAGTGCGGCTGGAGCTAAGGCGCGACGACGGGCAGGCTTGATCGTCTGTTCCAGTTCGCGCAGAGAGGCCGCCAGATCCTGCTCTTCATCCTTCAGCACCGCCACCAGCTTTTTCGCTTCGCCCTCGCGCTGCGCCTCCAGATGTTTGCGCAACTTCTTTGCCTGCCTGCGCACCGCATCGCCCGTACTGCCACTGTGTACGGCAGCCTTCTGCGGTGCATCCAGCGCAATCATGCTGGTCTGCACATCCAGATCACGCACCTCACCTGCGGCACGGCGGATGCGCCGCAAACGCTGCATCACCGCCTGGGCTTCAGAACGGTGTTCGGGCAGACGCATGGGATGATCGCCGTGGCCCAGCAGTTCCAACAACTCCAGATGCGCCTGCACACGACGCGTGGTTGTTCGCAGCCTGTGGACTGCGCCCACTTCTGTGGACGTGATGGCAACCAGTAGCGCCGCATCCAGAGCAACGACCTGTTCCTTCAACGCCTTGACTGGTTGCAGGCGCGTCGTATTCGTTCGCGTAGTAACCGGCATCGTTACTATGAGATGCGTAAGCTGGCACAGACGCATCTCTTTCCGCCCATTCCAGGCACGGATTCAGCCCTGTTCGAAACGCGAACCGCTATAGATTTAAACGTCGCGGTTCGATCCAAACAGCAGCCACAGAATCACCAGCAACAAAATCAAACTGATGCCGCCGCCACCGTAATACCCAATGCCGGGGCCCATGTAGTAGCCACCGCCTCCGAAAATCAGAAGCAGAACAATCAGAAGAACGATCAACATTGCGTCACCTCAGAGCAATTTTCGTAAAGCAAAGTTGCGGGTTGAGATGCACGTTGATGCAACAGGGTGTATCAGAATGCCGGATTGTTCCAAGCGGCGGGCTGAGATGACGTACCCGGCATTCTGTCCTGCGAGATGAGCAACCTTTTAGAAGTGATAGGTGAGATCACCTGCAACGATGAACTGCGTGTGCTTGGTCCCCAGGTCATAGGCGGCCAGATCGTAGGAGTGTTCCAGACGCACTTCCGGACGGAAGAGAACCGTTGACCCGATCCACATGCCGTAACTCACCAGGTGTTCAGAATACTTTGTTGCAAAGCCGGTTCGCTGACCTTTGATGTCGTCAAGGAACTCATTGCGGATGGAGAGATACCGATGCGCGCTGAACTCATGCTCCAGGTAATTCACCACTGCTACCTCCGGTGCGAAACAGGTACGTTCGCCCGCGGAGCAGAAGGCACCGTTTGCCCCTGTCTCTGTGGGTAGCGGGTTCGCCACGTTCCCGCCAATGTTCGGCACCTGACGCTCGTACATGAACCATGTCTCGGTATCGGTATGCCAGGTGGCATTGATGCGGTGGTACCAGGTCTCGTAGTAACCCTGCACGTTGTTGTACGCATACTTGCCGTCGTTGACGGAGTTGGCGCAGGTATAGAGTGCATCGCCGCCCTTGTGCCACGTGTAATTCACGCAGGCCGTCAGGGTAGGCTTGGCATCCTTGGTCCACGGCGCCACGTCGTTGCCTGCGGATAGCCCAGCCTGCACCAGCCAGTGGTCGGAGAGCTTGATGCTGGCTATGATGCCGGTCTGAGTGTAGGGGTCGACCCCATAGAGCAGTGAGTGCGAGTAGGTGTAGTTGTTCGGGGCGAGCTGGGCCTCGATGTCGGGCAGCGAGATGTAGCGGCCCATCCGGATGTTCATCCCCTTGGCGACTTTGGGGATGTAGAGGTCGACGTAGACCATGACGGGGTCGTAGCCGTTCTGGTGGTTGCGCGCCAGTAGCTGCTGCGACAGGATGCCCTTGGCGGTGGTGAAGCGATAGTCCTGACCGTAGAGCTGGGCAACGCGGAAACCCCAGTCGACATGGTCCGTCTGCACTGTGTCCGGCAGGCGCTCAATGTACAGCACGGCCTGGTCGGCGGTGATGCGGTTGGGGCTGTAATAGTACGCGGCCGGAGCGTTTGCGCCGTCGCCCTTGTTGGAGGTGGAGACGTTGAAGCCGCCATTCAGCCAGCCGTAGACCTTGATACGCGAGCGGTTCTGGTTGATGGCCTGCATCAGGCTGTAGGTCTGCGTGTCCGGCGCGCCGATGACAGGCGTTCCCCCAACGGAGTAATCACTGGAGGGAAATGGGGGTGAGTCCAATGGCGCCGGATAACCACGGCGCGCGGGCGCGGGAGCAGATGCCGCAGCGGGCGAAGGATGCCAGTCCTGCCAGTACGCATCGCCAAGACGCTGGAAGAAGTTGCGGTCCGGTTGCTGTCCGGAGGATTGAACCTGCGAGTAAAGCTGAGCCGGAACTGTGAGAGCAAGTGTGAACAATGAATAAGCTACGAAACGCATCGTTTTCCTCACTCTTGAGTAGAGAGCGAGAGGCTGTAGGAAATCTGTAAAGAAGGCATCAGGAATTCGTAAAGGATTTTGTAGGTCAGCAAGACGATCCGAGAACGTGTCAAACGATTTGGATTGTTAACTATCCTTCCTACCGTCAACATGCCTCGCAGGCAACCAGGAGGTGAAAGGAGCAGGATCGCAATCAGTGTCCAGGAGGCTGTGCGGTGATGGCCCCTCCCCCCCTCCCCCTGTTCTTGCAAAATCGTCTTTCTATTGGAGTTACGTCTACGGGCCCATTAAAATCGTCTTTTGATTGGGGTTAGGGGCAAAATCCTCTTTCCAAAAGACTTAACGCCGGACGATGGTGGAGGTGGTGGAATGGAATGCCCTTCTTCCAGAGTAGTTCGCCGGAGAAGGAAACATGCCAACAAATCAGGGACTTAAATGACTGTTTCTGCTGGGGTTGTTCAGCTCAGCAGATAGCTGAGGGGTTGACAGTGTTTGCTGCGGTCAAGCCGCGGCATTCTTCAGACACGACGCGAAGTTGCAGTCTTTAGCCATCACCAGGAACACAAACAGAGCCCGGACTCTGCATCCAACCGTGCAGGTGAAAACTGCATGGCGACCGTAGCAGAAGTTCTGATTGAGACTCTTGTCCAAGTGGGTGTGAAACGCGTGTATGGTCTACCGGGGGACTCGCTGAATGCGGTCACCGATACCATCCGCAAGCGCAACGACATTCAATGGGTGCATGTGCGGAACGAGGAAGCCGCAGCCTTTGCCGCGGGCGCTGAAGCGCATCTGACGGGCGAGATCACCGTTTGCGCGGGAAGCTGCGGCCCCGGCAATCTGCACTTTATCAATGGGCTTTACGATGCGCACCGCAGCCGTGTTCCGGTGCTGGCGCTGGCCGCGCAGATACCAACAATCGAAATCGGGACGGGGTATTTTCAGGAGACTTCGCCAACGCACCTGTTCAAAGAGTGCAGCCACTACATTGGCGAGGTAAATGAGGCAGACCAATTGCCGCGGGTGCTGGGTATTGCCATGCGCACGGCGATTGCGCAGCGTGGCGTGGCAGTGGTGGTGCTGCCGGGCAACATTGCGTTGGCAGAGGCCACGGCTGCAGCACACGCGCTGGGCTTCAGCCGGAATGATGCGCGTGTGGTTCCAGGCGAGGAGAGTCTGGAGAAGGCTGCCGAGATTCTGCTCCATGCCCGGCGCGTTACGATCCTGGCCGGTGCCGGATGCAAAGGTGCCCATAAGGAACTGTTGGCGCTGGCAGAGCAGTTGCAGGCACCGATTGTGCATGCGCTGCGCGGCAAAGAGTTCGTGGAATACGACAATCCTTACGACGTTGGCATGACCGGGTTGCTGGGCTTTTCGTCGGGCTATCGCGCGATGAAGCGTTGCGACGCGATGCTTGCACTGGGTACGGATTTTCCCTATACGCAGTTCTATCCAGAGGGTGCAAAGAAGATTCAGGTAGACGTGCGCGGCGAACAGATCGGTCGGCGCACGACTGTGGACGTTGGTCTCATCGGCACAGTGAAGGAAACCATCGAGGCGCTGCTGCCACTGCTGGACAAGAAGAAAAAGAATTCGTCGCATTTGAAGAGCTGCCTGGAACACTACAAGGACACGCGCAAGGACCTGGATGAGCTGGCCGTGGGCAAGCCGGGGTCGTCGCCGCTGCATCCGGAGTTCGTAGCGAAGGTGCTGAACGAAATGGCGACCGATGATGCTGTGTTCACAGTGGATGTTGGTACGCCAAGCATCTGGGCTGCGCGCTATCTCAAGTTCAATGGCAAACGGCGACTTATAGGCTCATGGGTGCATGGCACCATGGCGTGCGCGTTGCCGCAGGCGCTGGGTGCGCAGGCGACGTTTCCCGAGCGACAAGTGATATCGATGTCTGGCGATGGCGGGCTGGCGATGCTGATGGGAGAACTGCTGACCGCAGTGCAGAACAAACTGCCGGTGAAGATCATCGTCTTCAACAACCAATCGCTTGCGTTCGTTGAAACAGAGATGATGGCCGCAGGCATTGTGCCATTCGGCACCGATCTGCGGAATCCTGACTTCTCGACTGTTGCGACTGCCTGCGGTCTACTGGGCGTTCGCGTGGAACAACCAGAGCAGTTGCGTGCCGCCCTGGACCAGGCATTTGCTTATCCGGGACCTGCATTGGTGGACGTGCTGACCGCGCGACGGACACTCTCAATGCCGCCGACGATCAGTGCACAGCAAGCGATGGGATTCGGACTCTACCTGTCGAAGGCTGTGCTCAATGGACGTGGCGATGAGGTCGTTGATTTGGCGAAGACAAATCTGCTGGACAGGATTCTGGGCGACTAACTACCTCGCCTTGCGTGGCTGTGAGCCCGATTGATGTTTCATTTCCGGAGAGGGGTCCCCCTCCCCCTTGTTTTTCAAAATCGTCATTTCATTGGGGTTACGGAGCCAGTTCCGCTAAAATCCTCTACCCTTTGGGGTTACGGGTAAAATCGTCTATCCATGGGACTTAGCGATTTTCACCCCATGAATATCTGAGATGGCTATTTCTATTGTAATGAGCCAAGCAGGGCAATCATGCCAACAAATTTGGCCAGTTATGTGATTGATGGGGATAGGGTTATGTTGATTTCAGGCGTGCGGCGGGGTTGACAGATGTCGCTGCGCGGCCAGCCGCAGGAAGCTGAGGAGCGCGGCGCGGAACGGTTGGCTCCTGTGTGCTGCGTGGGCCGCGCATTTGGGGATGAGGGCGAAAAACGCATGTGAGGCGGAGTGCGGATACAACGAAGAAGGAACCGGCCAGCGAGAAGGTTGCCGACACGTCTGAGCAGCGGGGCTGGCTGTACGGCGTTGCCTTCCTGCTGCGACCTGGGCTGATCTTGCCGTTTTATGAGTTGTTCACGTCGCTCGGCAGCGGCGCGCTGGGATTACTGATCCTGTTCTGGGGCATGCAGTACGCATGGAACGTCTTGGCTAAACCAACGGTGGATTTGGATGGACCGTTTGCTATGACGGTACTGTAAAGCTAACCGCTGTGATTAAGATTTGCTAGACAAGTGCCTATACTCGAATCTAAGTTGTTTAGATCTAGGAGTTCGACGTGAGTTCGTTCCCGATAGTCGCCGACATTACTGCCCCCCTTAAAGATTTCCTTGCTGATGCTCCAGCTCAGATAAAGCCCTATCTCAAGCGTGGCTTCACAGCTTTGGGCTCGCTGACAGATAAACAAGTGACGATCCTGGCAGACTTGATGAAGGAAAGCGTCGACCAGTCTGGCGAGGTTGACATCGAAGATCTATCTTCTAAAGTCGGAATCGAACCAGAAGTTGCCAACGTCTTGACGACTGCAACTTCCTTGCTCATAGCGCTTACCCTGTCAAGGGAAGAAGAGCCTGATGCGATTGCCACCGAACTTCTAGATTCCGGACTGGCCAATCCCGAATGCCGCGAGGTGGTGACAAGGCTTCTCCAGTCGCTTCACGATGACAAAGGTTCCATAAAACATTCTTCTGAGTTGAATGACTTGGCGAACGACATTTTGCCATCGTTCAAATCATTTGAAACCACGCTTGACATGCGACTTCGATTTAAGGGTAGCGAAATCGATCTCTTTGTTCCCGTGATCGTTGCTAGTCTCAGAACTGATTTCAGCCGAAGCAACAGCTTCTTCCAAATGACGAAATCGGATGTGTCCAGACTGATCGAGCAGCTTGAGAAGCTAAGAAACCAAATTGAGGCTGCGGAAAGATGGATTCAAAAAGCCTAGTGATTTTTTGGCTCATGAGAGTTGGGGCGACCGCCATGGGCGTTCTGCTTCTGTATTGTCGTTGGGGCCGAGGCGGACTAAAATATTATGTCCCCCGTGACATAATGCGCACTTTTAACTTGAGCGAGAACACGAGAAGCCAACTTGAATTGCTGTTATTCGTCATAATAGGTACAGCGGTCGCGATCATCTTCGCTGATCCCCAGACAGCCCGGCAAGGTATCGCGGCGGGAATGGGTTGGACAGGGATGTTGGCGAGACCAGGAAAGGCCCAGCAGTAAATGATTCTGAAGAAGACATCGTATGACTATGTCTGGTGGTCGGTCGCAGTGGTGGCCGCTTTGGCTGTCTTTGCTATGGATTGGCAAGGCGCATTGCATGCTTTTGCCCCTGCACTGCTTCTGGTTGCGCTTTGTGGAAGTGCTTTCTTAGCTTTCTTCGTAAAGCGAGGAACACCTGAGGAACTTCCGGCGCCAATACAGGCATTCACTATCGACGTGCCGGCAGAAGTAGCCTCTCTACAAGACGCTGTGTATGCACTCCCTGCGCGGACGGTGACACATTCAACGAATGCGCAACCTCACCCGGATCTAGGGAAGCACGCAATTCATGCTTCATTTCATCAACTCATTAGGAATGAGGAATTTCCGGAACTTGCCAACGAAAACCTTTCGGAACGTATGCGAGCGGTTCAGCATGCTTGGCTGGCTGTGACAACGCGGGAAGTGGCGGCAGCGAAGCGGCGTAATGTTCTAAAGGAAGCTAGCGAACTAGCGCAAATGCTCCGAGGAAAGAATCTAGCAGTTCATATTTCTGCCGAGAATGAGATCGCTATTTGCGGACGCGGGAACTCTCAAAACTGGCCTACTGTAGAACCGACCTTAGAATTTCTAGCCGGTGCGGACTCTGAGTCCTCTGACTCTTCAAGCCAATATGCCAATTGATATCTGACTAACTTGCAACTAAGCCAATGCGATTGCTTCGACTCGTAGACGGTTGATGGCAACGAAGGAGGCCGGTGCAGTTGCACCGGCCTCCTTCGTTGTAGAAGCGCCATTCGATTACTGCACTAACGGTTTTTCTTCTTCGTTCTTACGGCAGCGGCTACCTTGTCTGCGTCGTCGAGGTCGAGGAGTTTTACGCCCATGGTGGCTCGGCCTGCGGCGCGGATGCTTTTGGTGTCGATGCGGATGATCTTGCCGAACTGGTTGGTGACTTAGGCGGTCCTGGTCTTTGACGTCGGCTTGATTTCTGACGCCACGTCCTCCACAGTCCTGTTGTCCAACCATTGGTGGCGGTCGCGGGTGTAGTCGCCTTTGCCGGAGAGATTCAGGCGCGTGTGTTGTGCCGTGCCGTCGACGCCGATTCGCGGCCGATGAGTTCAAGCATTTCTACCTGGAACTGCTCGTCCGTCAGTACGTCCTGATCTTTCAAGACTCAGCCCCTCCGCAACCAGTCTGCCGCTGCTCGAAAGCAGGATGATCCCTCAGGGGCTAAAGCCCAGCAATGCAGGAAAGCGTTACGGCACGGCTGAAGCCGTGCCCTTCCGGAAGAAATGGCCGGTGCTTTTGCACCGGCCACTTTATTGAAGTTGCTACGAAGAAAGCTTCTGTGAGTTGCCTATTTACTGCACGAGCGGTTTTTCTTCTTCGTTCTTTTCTTCTGCTGGGATGGTTACGGCTGCGGCTACCTTGTCTGCGTCGTCGAGGTCGAGGAGCTTTACGCCCATGGTGGCTCGGCCTGCGGCGCGGATGCTCTTGGTGTCGATGCGGATGATCTTGCCGAACTGGCTGATGACCATGAGTTCCGTGGTTTCGTCGACGAGCTGGATGCTGCTGACCTTGCCGATTTTTGGCGTGGTGCGCATGTTGATGACGCCCTTGCCGCCGCGTGACTGGAGGCGGTAAGCATCAACGTCTGTCCGCTTGCCGAAGCCATTCTCACTGACGGTGAGGATGAGGCAGGGCGTGATGCCGATTTCCTTGTCGAGCGCTTCGATACGGGCTGCGTGTTCCTGCGGCGCAGCGGCTTCGACCACGTTCTCGTTGGGGTCGCCTTCGAGTTCGAGGGGGACGCTGGACTTTGCCTTTTGCAGATCGGCGATGGCCTGGAGGACCTGGACGAGCAAGGATGGTTTGTTCGCCTTGGCTCCCTCAGGGGCTGAAGCCCCCTTCTTCAGGGCTTCTTCAACGGACGGGCTGAAGCCCGTCCCCTTCAAAGCATCGTTCGCGGATGAGCTGAAGCCCGTGCCCTTTAAAGCATCGGTCGCGGATGAGCTCAAGCCCGTGCCCTTTAAAACGTCGTTCGCGGACGGGCTGAAGCCTGTGCCCTTCAAAGCGTCGGTCGCGGACGGGCTGAAGCCTGTGCCCTTCAAAGCGTCGGTCGCGGACGGATTCAGAGCTGTGCCGTCCTTGATTTCCTGCAGAAGTGTGGCAGAGTGCGTGATGCCGTTGGCGGTATCGAGTTTGGCGGCGAGTTCGAGGCGCTTGCGGTTGCGCGAGTCCTCAGACGGTGTGACGGCGACACCGATGACGTAGTCGCCCTTGCGGAGCGTGATGCCCTTGTTACCGCCGGCGTTGCGGCCCATGGGACGGAGGCCGCCCGACTTTTCGGGGTCGTACTTCTCTTCAAAGCGGATGGCCATGCCCTCGTGGGTGGCGAGGAACACGACGTCGTCACCAGAGGTAAGGCGGACGCCGATGAGTTCGTCTTCCTTGTCGATGTTGATGGCGATGATGCCGCGAGCCATGACGTTGCTGAAGTCAACGAGCGGTGTCTTTTTGACGATACCGTCACGCGTGGCGAAGAAGACGTATTTACCCTCTTCCTTGAGGTTGCGCACGGCGAGGTAGTTGACGATTTTTTCGCCGGGCTGGAGGGCGAGCATGGAGGCCATGTGCTTGCCCTTGCCTGCGGCGCCTACGTCTGGAATCTCATAAATCTTCATCCAGAAGACGCGGCCGGTGTTGGTGAAGAAGAGCAGGTACGCATGTGTCGAGTCGACGATGAGCGAGGCGACGAAATCTTCTTCGCGCGTCTTCATGCCGAGGCGTCCCGTACCGCCGCGGCGCTGCTGGCGGTAGGTGGAGATGGGCGTGCGCTTGAGGTAGCCGGAGTGCGAGACGGTGACGGCGACCTGCTCGTCGGCGATGAGGTCTTCCAGCTGCAGTTCGGCGGTTTCGTCCACGATCTGCGTGCGGCGGACGTCGCCGTACTTGTCGCGAATCTCTTCGAGTTCAGCGACGATGACGCCGCGCAGCTTCTTCTCCGACGCCAGGATGCTCTCGTAGTAGGCGATGTTTTCGCGGACTTTGGCGAGTTCGTTGAGGAGCTCGTCGATGGAGAGCTGGGTGAGGCGGTAGAGCTGCAGTTCGAGGATGGCGTCGATCTGGCGGTAGCTGAGGATGAGCGTGCCGGAGAGCGCGGAGCCTGCGGGTGCGGCGGGCAGCAGGGCGGAGTCAATGCCGTACTTGGCGGGGTCAAGCGTGACGCCCTGGAGTTCGGTTCCGCGGAGGTTGATGCGCTTGCCGCTGAAGTAGGCGAAGAGGTTTTCGCGGGCGTCGGCACGGTTGCTGCTGTTGCGGATGACACGAATGACGGTGTCGAGGTGGTCAAGCGCGATCTGCAGGCCGAGCAAGGTGTGTTCGCGTTCGCGGGCCTTGCCTAGGAGGAACGCGGTGCGGCGGCGGACGACGTCGATGCGGTGATCGATGAAGGCGCGGATGGCGTCCGGCAGCGGGAGCTCGCGCGGCTGGCTGTTGTGCACAGCCAGGAAGATCATGCTGAAGCTCTCCTGCATGGAGGTGTTCTTGTAAAGCTGGTTGAGCACGATCTCAGGCTGCGCGCCGCGCTTGAGTTCGATGACGATGCGCATGCCGTCGCGGTCGGACTCGTCGCGGACGTCGGAGATGTCGTCAATGATCTTGTCGGTGACGAGTTCCGCGATGCGCTTGATGAGGTTGTTCTTGTTGACCTGGTAGGGGATCTCGCTGACGATGATCGACTCGCGACCGCCCTTGAGCTCTTCCGTGGAGCACTTGGCGCGCATGAGGAAGCGACCGCGGCCGGTGCGGTAGGACTCGCGGATGTTGCGCTTGCCGAAGATGAAGCCGCCGGTGGGGAAATCCGGGCCCTGCACCGTCTGCATGACGAGGTCGAGTTCTTCATCGCGGCTGAGGCCGGTGGCGTTCACCAGGCTGATGGTGGCGTTGATGATCTCTGTGAGGTTGTGCGGCGGGATGTTGGTCGCCATGCCGACGGCGATACCGCTGGAACCGTTCACGATGAGGTTCGGGAAACGCGCGGGCAGGACCGTGGGTTCGAGCGTGGACTCGTCGTAGTTGGGGGTGAAATCGACGGTGTCCATGTCGATGTCGGCGAGCATTTCGCCCGCGATCTTCATCATGCGGGCTTCGGTGTAACGCATGGCGGCGGGCGGATCGCCGTCCACGGAGCCGAAGTTGCCCTGGCCGTCGACCAGCGGGTAGCGCATGGAGAAGGGCTGGGCGAGGCGGACCATGGCGTCGTAAATGGCGGAGTCGCCGTGGGGGTGGTAGTTACCCATAGCGTGGCCGACGACCTTGGCGCACTTGGTGTACTTTTTGTTGGCCTGGAGACCCATCTCCTGCATTGCGTATAAGATGCGGCGATGCACGGGCTTCAGGCCGTCGCGGACGTCGGGGAGAGCGCGCCCGATGATGACGGACATGGAGTAGTCGAGATACGACCGCCGCATCTCTTCTTCAATGTTGATGGGGATCATGAACGCTGCGCCGGGGCCGGTGGGCGTGTTGCCGCCGTCGCCTCCTGACCCTGCAGGTGCGGTGTCAGGAACTTTCGCGTTTTCTTCGGGGTTGTTGCCGCCGTTTGAGCCGAGGGGAAGCTGGTTCTGATCGTCTGCCATTGTCTATATCAGTATAAATGGCGGGGCTAGAAGTAATTTCAGATTTCCCCAGTTCTTGAATTAACCGGCCATCAATTGCAAAGCTTGCAATTGATTTCGTGCTAATTTCAATCTAGATGGAGATTTGAAAATTGGACCGTGGCATGCAAGGCCAATACATAAAACAAGGCAGCGGACTTTCTGCCTTTAAGGCATTTGATCCAAAACCTTTGCCGCCCGATCCTTCCCTCGAATTGTCTGCGGGGCTAAGCCGTGCGATTTCACGGGCAGACCAGATGTTGGGCCGTCTCGATGGTTTGTCATCGATACTCCGCCACCCCGATCTTTTGATCTATTTCTACATTCGTAAGGAAGCGGTCCTCTCATCCCAGATCGAAGGCACCCAATCCACGCTTTCTGAGCTTCTTCTTTTTGAAGCCGAGCCGGAACTTCGAAATGACGACATTGTGGAAGTACTCAATTACGTGGCTGCTATGCGTCATGGGTTAGAGCGTCTCAGTTCCGGTTTCCCCTTGAGTCTTCGGCTCATTAAAGAGATGCACGAACACCTGCTGCGGGAAGGACGTGGCAGCGACAGGACTCCTGGAGAATTCCGGCGTTCACAGAACTGGATTGGAGGAACATATCCCGGCAACGCGTTATACGTTCCTCCTCCTGTGCCTGAGATGAACGCAGCACTGGACTACTTTGAAAAGTTTATGAATGGTGCCGCAGAGGAGATGCCCATTCTGATTCAGTGCGCTCTTCTTCATCTGCAGTTTGAAACCATCCATCCTTTTCTGGATGGCAACGGCAGACTTGGACGTCTGCTGATGACGATGCTGTTGGTCCAAAGAGGAGTTCTCACAAAGCCTTTGCTTTATATGTCCCTTTACCTGAAGCAGAACAAAGCTCGCTACTACGAGCTGCTTCAGGAGGTTCGTTTCAAAGGAAACTGGGAAGAATGGGTACTCTTCTTTGTCGAGGGAGTAACGATCACGGCAGAGCGGGCCGTTACATTAGCCAGACAGATACTGGATCTTTTCCAGAAAGATGAAGATAAGGTTCAAACGCTGGGACCCAAGAGAGGCTCTGCCTTGCAAGTTCTGCAAGCGTTGCAGCATTCGCCTTACTCATCCGCAAAGCATATCTCCGAGAAAACAGGGCTTGCATTCAATACATGCGTATCTTCGATGCAACAACTCGAATCACTTGGAATTGTTCACGAGATCACCGGCAGGGAACGTAAGAAAACCTACCGGTATTCCGAGTACGTTACACTTCTCGACCAAGGCACAGACCTGCCATAAAAATCCACTAAGGAACCGATGTGCAGCCGGCCAAAGCCGCGACTTTTTCTCCAAGTGGTGTTCCTACTGATGCGTGCTTTTGACGACGACGGCGATGGGCGCCGCGGCGATCTGGGAAGGCGCAGGATGGTTGGCCATGAAACGGTTTGGGCGTGCGGTGATGTCGGGTGTTTTGCTGGCGGGTATGGTGGCTCCAGTGGCGGCTTCGGCGCAGGGTCCTCGGCCAGGGCAGTATGCCAGCAGCTATTACGGCAATGGCTATCGTAATGATGGCCGCAGTAACAATGGCTATCGCGATACGGATTATCGCAATGGCTACTACGGTGGTGGTTATCGTAACGATGGTCGCTACTACTATGACAACCGTCATCATGGTGTTGGACCGGGTACGGGTGCGGCGATTGGCGGCATTGCCGGTGTGGTGCTTGGCGGTCTGCTGGGCGGCGGTAAGGGTGCGCTGATTGGTGGTGCGGCAGGTGCCGGTGTGGGTGCGATTGCCGGTGCGGCGAATCAGAATTCGCATCGTAGCTACTACGGTTACTAAAAGTTTTGACTAAGTGAGGAAGGGCCGAGGCATTTGCCTCGGCCCTTCCGTTTGATCGGTTAAGAGGTTTGGTTTTCCTGATGCATTCCCATGGTGCCAGCGAATGCAGGTCCCCTTCGCTTCGCTCGAGGGCATGCTTCGGCTTCGCTCTGGATGACGGACTTCGTTCGTTAGAGCTTCACGGGATCGCACCGCTTAACGCAGGTTCTTCCGCTTCGCTCTGGATGACGAACCTCGTTCGATGGAGCTTCGCGGGATCGCACTGCCGTGCGATAACCCAGGTGAGCTTCGCGCACCTGGGGCGCCCGGTTAGAAGATCACTTCTGTGCGGAGTTAGCTGCGCACTGGAATGTTCAGGGTTGTGCCTGCGCCTAGCTTGTTTGGGTCGGCGATGTTGTTTGCCTTTGCGATGATGCCGTAGAGATTGCCGTCGCCGTAGAAGTGCTGTGCGATTTTGCTGAGCATGTCGCCGGGCTTGGTGGTGTAGGGCTGGTCCTGTCCGCCGCTGTTGATGAGTTCGTGTTGCAGGTCGGCGTATTGCGCGTCGACCTTTTTGATCTGATCCCATACGAAGTTCAGCGTCACCTGTGAAGGCAGCGTTGCCTTTACATGCAGCTTGTCGCCGGCGAGCGATACATCCTGCAGTTGCGCGCCTTCCGGGGTGAAGCGGTCGATTGCCTTCAGGACAGGTTCATACTTCTGCTGGAGTGTTGCCAGATCAGCCATTGCGAAATCTCCTTATGCATGGCTTGGATGCGCGAAATCATGTGAATGAAGAAACAAAATCGCGGGTTGTGATGGCATTCATCTTTGGCTGTTTGTGAAAGAATCATCCCGCTGCATGGCATGTGCCTTTCATCGGCACAAGATCAGAGAAGAGTGGTGGCTTACAACTATGCGTATGAATCGCAGAGGCTTTCTTGGCGGACTGGCAGCTGCTGCTGTTGTCATCTCAACCCCCAGCCTGGTGGCTGCAGCGACGCGCAGACCCAACATTGTGGTGATTCTGGCGGATGATCTTGGTTATGGCGATGTGTCCAGCTATGGCGCGAAAGATGTTGCGACACCGCATATTGATTCGCTTTCCAGGCAGGGTTTGCGATTTACGAATGCACATACGGATGCCGCCACCTGCACACCTTCGCGCTATGCCATGATGACGGGCAGCTATGCGTGGCGAAAGGACGGCATCGCGGTGCTGCCGGGCGATGCAAAGCTGCTCATCGAGCCGCAACAGGCGACGATTGCCTCTGTGTTGAAATCTGCCGGATATGCCACAGGGCTGGTGGGCAAATGGCACATTGGACTGGGCGATGGAACGATTGACTGGAATGGCGAGATCAAGCCTGGGCCGTGCGAGCTTGGCTTTGATGATGCGTTCTTCTTTGCGGCTACGGCAGACCGCGTGCCTACCGTCTATATCCACAATCATCGCGTGGTGAATCTTGATCCTGCCGACCCCATCCATGTTTCGTACAAGACAAAGACAGGCAACGAACCTACTGGAAAAGAAGACCCTGAACTGCTGAAGATGAAGTTGAGCGAAGGGCATGACGGCACCATTGTGGACGGCATCAGCCGCATTGGCTGGATGGAAGGTGGCAAGTCCGCGCGATGGGTGGATGAACAGATGGCCGCGACCTTCACTGGTAAGGCCGTTGAATTCATTGACCGCAACCATGACAAGCCTTTCCTGCTGTACTTCACGCCCAGCGATATTCATGTGCCGCGTGCTCCTGCGGAACAGTTCGCGGGCAAGAATACCTGCGGTGTGCGCTGCGACGTGATCAGCCAGTTGGACTGGAGTGTGGGACAGGTGCTGGCTGCGCTCAAACGCAATCATCTGGATGAGAACACGCTGGTCATCTTCACATCAGACAATGGGCCTGTTGTGAACGATGGCTATGACGATGGCGCGGATCGCAAGCTGGGGCAGCACAAGCCTGCGGGCCCGTGGCGTGGCGGGAAGTACTCCATACAGGAGGGCGGAACGCGTGTGCCTTTTGTGGTGCGCTGGCAGGGTACGGTGAAGCCGGGAACATCTGACGCGCTGATGAGTCAGGTGGATCTGCTGGCAAGCTTTGCCGCGCTTACAAAGCAGGCGGTTCCTGCGGGGTCTGCGCAGGATAGTCAGAATATGTTGCAGCCGCTGTTAGGGCGCACGATGACTGGCCGGGAATCGCTTGTGGAAGAGGCCACTGCTCTTGCCATTGTGGAGGGACAGTGGAAGCTGGTGGATCGTTCGCAACGGCCTGGCGTTCATACCAGGCCGGAGACGGGTGGCTTGACGGAGAAGTCCACCCGGCAGTTCTGGGGCCAGCCTGCGTATCCCACGTCGCCGCTGGAACTCTACAACCTGAAAGACGATCCTTATGAGTTGCACAATCTGGCCGGTGAACACCCGGAGATGGTGCAGAGGCTGCGTGAGAAGCTGCAACAAACACGTGCTTCTATACGCTGACGACCGGCGTTAGTTCATCCACTTACGATCGGCTGGGTTACGTTTTTCTTCTTCCGGCGCGATGTAGCGGCCGTCTTCGTCGAACTTCACAACGCGGTCCTGCTTGCGCATGTAGACCTCAAACTTGCGCGCGGCGCGACGACGCTTCCAGCGGTAATAACCGTTGCGCAGGCCGTACCAGCGTTCACTGGTGGAACCAGACAGGCCGCTGCGGTGTGCCAGTTTTGTATAGGCGTAGCCGCTGAGGCCGCAGCAGATGGCCAGCAAGGCCCACAACGCATTGCCCCCAAAGAGCAGCATCGCCACGTAAATCAGGCCGCCGATCCACACGACGTATTTCGCTTTGGCGCGGAGGACGAAGAAGAGGAGAAATTCTGTGTCGCCGAAGAAGAGGGCGAAGGAGATGAGGACACCGAATAACGGTGCGCCTACGCCGCCCACCGCGGTGGCAGGGTCCAGGTGGGGCAGAGTGACTCGTCCGCCGGTAACCAAAGGCGGCAGCGCGGTAAGCAGCGTGGTGAGGATGCCGCCGCCGACTGCCGAAACATAAAACAGTTCCGTGAACCAGCGCGATCCGCGAATGTCTTCCAGCATGGAGCCGGTGAACCACAGGTTCAGCAGCGCGAACAGAAAGGAGAGGGGGCCACCGTTGAAAAACGGGTAGGTCAGCAACTGCCAGATGTGGCCCTGACGGACGACCGACAACGGTGTGAGCAGGAAGAAAATCCCCAGAAAGCGCCACACTGAGGGCAACAGCACTGAAAACAGGCCGCTCAGCAGGTATACCGCCAGCAACGCGATGACGAGACGGCGAACGGCGCCGCGGAAGGGTGGCAGAGTAAGCGTGACTGGGTCGCGCGGGGACATCTTCCTACATTTCATCACAGTTCGTTCTCAGCATGCGTAAAGAGAGACGTGTACTCTGCTGAAGTGGCACGACCGTCTTAGCGGCTGAAGTATGCTGCACGAAACAACCCCGCGCTGCGCAGTACGCGTCTGTAGCAACAACGCACAACTGCACCTGAGCGGGAAAACGATAGTATGGGTCACCGGCACGCACCGGACCTGCAACACAACACCAAAGTTAGAGGGAACGATCATGGCAGTGACTTGCCCAGAGTGCGATAACCAGCTCGACATCGATGTGGACGAGGTCGAAGAAGGCGAAACCATCACCTGCGACGAGTGTGGGACAGAACTGGAGATTGTCTCCACGGAACCCCTGCAGATTGCGCCGGTGGACGCCGAAGGATATGACGACGAGGACGATGATTATGGCCGTTCTCATGACGAAGACGAGGACGAGGAGTAGTCGCGACTTCTCGCCGCTTTCCGTGTTTTCTTTCATAGAAGGCGGCAGCGTAACGGACAAGCCCGTTGCGACTGCCGCATAAGGTAAACCATGACGCGATTTCGTACCACGCATCTGCTTTTCGCTGGAGTTCTGCTGCTGGCGCCTGTGCTGTTTCACGGCGCATCTGCTCATGCCCAGGCAGCGGTCGCGACGCGTAATGTGACCGGCACCGTGGTCGACAAGTCCGGCGCGGCGGTGAAGGGTGCGGTCGTCCACCTGAAGGACGCGCGCGCGCTTTCTCAGCGCAGCTACATTACGGCAGAAGATGGGCAGTTTCGCTTTGCCCAGCTTTCCACGTCGACGGATTATGAACTGTGGGCAGACCTGAACGGGCGGAAATCCGACAGCAAGAATCTCAGCTCCTTCGATAACAAGAAGGTCCAGGACATAACACTGAAGCTGCCGTAATCCCGGCGGAGCGTTTTTAGTGCAGCAGGCCGGCCTGCGGAGCCTTGCCGCTGTGAACCCATGTCAACAATTCGTCAAAGGCGTGGCCGACCTCGTCCGGCGTGAAGGTGCAGTGGCCCTCGCGATGGACATACTGCTGCACCAGGTTGTCGGCAAAACCGGCGTGCGCCACTTCGCTGGCGTAGAGCGTCAGGCTATTCGCCGGGATCAACGGATCGTAAATGGTGTGCAGCGCCAGCATGGGTTTCGTCAGGCGGCCGCTGGGCCAGTAATGGGCCATCAGGTAGTTGCGCGCCTGCTTATCAGGTGCGTAGCGGTGGACACCGTCGTTCAGTGCATAGTCAGTCGCTGTGTTCACGCTGGTGCCGGTGTAAATCCAGTTGCGATTGTCGAAGGGATTGCCGCCCGCCTTCTTCTGCAGATCGCCGATGACGTACGTGAAATAGCCGATGGCGCGCGCCACCTCTACGTCAGAATGCAACTGCGTGAGTTCGCGCATGGCCAGCGCCGCATCGGGTTTGGCGCGCAGGGCGGTAAGCACTTTTTGCCGCAGCGCCTCACTCTCTTCAAAATTCGCAGGAACAGTATCCAGCGGTCCCATGAGGCCGGGGAAGTAGTAGTCGAACGCGGCGCGAATCGCGAAACGACGATCCAGATGCACGTAGCTGGGACCGACGGCACCGCACAGGTTCAGGCCGCCTGCGTAGGTGTTCTTGTTCAGCTCCAGGGTGATCATGGTCAGCGCGCCGCCCATTGAACCGCCTGCGGCAAATGTCTCGCGCGGGGCGCCGTACTTTTTGACGAAGTAACGGCGCAGCGATTCCGTGTCGGAATATCCCGCCTGGAGAGCCCATCCTGTTTCGCTGTAGCCGCTCTGAATGACGGCGAAACCGCGTTTGTACATCTGCTCCGGCTGCGCACCGATGCTGCCGTCGAGGCGGTAACGAAATGGCGATTCCGAGTAGCCGTGGTAAAAGACCACCAGCGAACGGTTCCACGATGCGGGTACATCGATGCGGTACTCCGCGCGGCCCAGCACCCCGACTTCTGTGATGGAGCCGTTGCTGCCGTGCAGCACTTCCGGTTCGCCGGTGGGCGTGGGTGATGCCTGCCCCCGCGCAGCGACTGGCAGCACCGCAAAGAATGCGGCAGCAGCGCAGCACAAAAGCCGACGTGAGGCACCGGAGTTCATGGGTATGTCTCTCAGCATATCAAGCCCTAATACGCGCCGCGTGATGACACCGTTCCCCACCCTCCCTCCTACGATGCAAAGTGAGGATGGCTCGATGCGAATGGCTGAAAATCGCCGCATGGCTATCGTCTTCTGTGAGGTCTGATGGCGGCAAAGAATTTCCGCGCGTCGCTATGTCCACAGCAGCTACGATAGCGGGAATGCCTTCCGCCGCTCCCACCGCATCGCAACGCCGCTACATGCCCGCGTGGGTCACCGGCATTCTCTACGGCGGAACATACAACGGCTTCGCGGCTGTGAGCCTCTCGCAACTGATGCCGGAACACGGCGTTTCGCTGGAGCGCACGGCGGAGATGATCACGCTGATCCTTACCGCAAGCTACGTTAGTTTTCTGCTGACACCGCTGGTGGACTGCGCTCTGCCGCGCCGCGTGTGGGCTGGATTGCTGGCCATTGCCGCAGCCGCGTGCCTCTGTTTTTCCGTGCCCATGCTGCGTGCAGCATCCGAAAACGAGGGGCATGGCCCGCACGCAACCGCGTTGATCCTGGTGCTGTTCTTCGGCTACCTGTGCAACCAGATGTACACCAGCACCATTGGCGGGATGGTGCCGAATCTTGTGCGTCCGTCGCAGCATTCCGCGGCCAGTGCGTGGCTCAACATCAGCTACCTTGCGCTTACCGGTGCAGGCGGCGCCATCTGCGTGTGGGAGGTGCGCAATCTTCCCGTTGGCATTGCCATGTTCACTGTCCCTATCCCCATTCTTCTGTGCGCCACACCACTCTTCTTCATTCCGAAAGAGGACCGCGCTCCACGCCGCGTGGGCGAAGCGATGCGCAAACTCTTCAGTGATCTGTGGGAGACGGCGCGGCAACCGAGTTATCTGTTTGCGCTGCTGGTGTTCGTCATCCCCTCTGCAACGTTCGCGCTCCAGAATCTTTTCGGCGGCATGGGTGCGGACTTTCATGCCAGCCCGGAGTTGACCAATCTCTCCGTGGGACTGCTGTTCACGATTGCATGCGCGATTGGCGCGGCGATTGGCGGACCACTGAGCAATCGCTTTGATCGCCGTTTTCTCTTCATTGCACCGGCGATGCTGGCTGCGCTTGGGTCGCTGGCGATGGCGTTTGGCCCGAAGACGCCGTGGGTGTTTGCAGCCGGACTCTTCTTTTACAACCTGATGGCAGGCATCAACTACACCGCGACCAGCGCGCTGGTCTTCCAGATTGTGGGTAAGAATAATCCACTGAGCGCTACGCAGTATGCGGTTTCGATTGCTGCCTGCAATCTGGCCATTGCGGGCTCTGTCTTCACCGATGGCAAGGGAGCGGGCCGCTTTGGAGTACGCGGCGCTTTGATCACCGATGCGTTATTGAGCCTCGTGCTGGGCTCGTTGGTTTTATTGCTTGTGTGGAAGTTTGGCGGAGGATTTCCGAAACCACCTATCGGCGAAGATGAACTTGCAGAAGCCGTGGCTGGCGCAAAGGCCACTTAGAAAATAATGCGCACGCGCGCACTGAGAAGTGTGGTGGTGTATTCCCTGGTGGCATTGGTTGGATGTATGGATACCTGCACATCAGGACCGAGATCGACGCTTTGCGTCAGACGAAGACGATAGAACGATTCGAAGACGCTCTCATGATGTTTGCCTGCACTTGGTTCGCTGTAATTGAAGGCAGCACCGAACATATCGCCCTGACGACCGAAAGGATGCACCTGGGTTAGACCTACGGCCAGGACCTCTCGTAGAGTGGTGCCCGTGTCGGTGGCCAGGGCGTAACGCACAAATGGCGCCCAGCCGCTGTTGAATTCATGTTCGGTAGAAAAGCCGCCGCCGTAGCCGCTGCCCTGACTCTTGGTATCGTCGCGCCACATGCCGATGTGGAAGCCCTGGTATCGCTTGCCGAGCGTGCCGGAGAACCAGCCGATTTCGACCGCCTCCATGTATTTTTTGTCGACCATCGTTGCGAGGCTTTTGTCCGCTCCGCCTTCTGTGTCGACTGCGACCGCGTGGATATAGAGATGACGCGTTGCCTGGTATTCGAGTGCGGCTCCACCGGCGTAGGTTCCGTTGTACGCAATCGCAGCATTTCCGTCGTTTGCGCCATTCAGGAATTGCGCGGTTTCATCGTCATTAAACATGCTGAGCGCGATGTGCTGATTGGGATGAATCTTGCCGACGTACAAGGAGAGTCTTCTGCCGAGCATGTCCTGTCGCCAGTAAAGGATGTTCAAAGTAATGGGCTGCTGTGCGCCACCACCCTGCAAACAGTTGAGCGTAAGTGCCGAACCGAGACTGTTACTTAGATTGAACTGCTGGCTGATGCCGATGTTGGTGCCGGAACGCACTAGCAGGCTGATGGAACCGGCTGAACCTTCGTTGGCGTATGCACGCCAGGCACCGGTGAAATCAAGGCGACCGCTGCCCTGATTGTGCCGGACCTGGTCTGGAGTGACTGCGGCATATTGATTCAACAGGGTGTAGGTTGCGCCTAACTTCAGCCGCTGAGACTTCGCCAGATCATCGGTCACTCGATTGATGGGGTCCATGATGCCGCGAAGCGGGTCCGGCTGAATGAGCGGCATGGCGGGTATCTTCGACAACGCTTCTGAGTCGATGTCGAGCCGCTGCCGGAGCTGGTTGGTTCGATTCGTTGACTCGGTAGACACCTGCGCCGATGGGTTCGTTTGCGTAGCGCTCGTGGGGCTGCTCTGTGCCACTGACAGGTGTGGTGCGAACAATAGCAGAAACGAATAGGTTCTCAGGTGTAGGCACGCTGCATTCCGAAGCATCTTTCGCCCTCCTGATTCTCTCGACCTGTTTGTGCCCTTCGTTTCCGGAACACGATAGTACGAGAAAAATCATGTCATCAGCGCTGGCAATTCATACAGCCGGAAGGGCCAGCGGGAGTGGCTGAACGGGCGATGGCGTTTTGATTTTTTTGAGGAGAAAGCACTAAGGAGGTGATGGTCGGGGCGGAGAGATTCGAACTCCCGACCCTCTGCTCCCAAAGCAGATGCGCTACCAGGCTGCGCTACGCCCCGACTGTGTCTATTTTACCTTTATTGAGGGCTTCCGCATCAATGGTGTGCGCCCATTGCGAAGAAACGTCCTGCAATGTATGCCAACAGCAGGATCGGAAGCGCCAGCAGCAGCATCATGCCCAGGAAGAGCGTGCCGAGAAAAAGCCAGTCGGAGAGCTGATGGCGGCGGCGCTGCTGCGGTGTGGCCGCGCGGACCGGGGTGGATGGTGCGCCATCTTTGTAGACAGGGATGGTCCCGACGGAACGCTCCAGCAGGGCGAAGTTCTTGCGGTTCGCCTTCCATGCGATGTCAAAGGCATCGCCCAGGATGGGGACCGTGCCCACGATGGTTTCAATGGCCACGTTGGTAAACATGCGTGCCAGCGTAATGCGAGGCACACCGCGCAGCCACGCGGCCAGGATGATGATCCAGGAGGCCATGGCCCCCAGGATGTCGCCGATGCCAGGGATCAGGCCAATGATGCCGTCGAGGCCGAAGCGAATCTGCGTACCGGGGATGCGCAGAAAGTCATCCAGCAGATGCGCGAGTGCGTCGAGGTTGCGGTCGCTGAAGAAGTCGCCGCCACCGCCGAAGCGTGGGCGCAGGATTTCGGGTTCGGAAGTGGGACGTGGCGGCATTGCTTTGTCTATTCAACTCGCTTTCCCGCCACAGGGAAAGTCATACCCGCAGGAAAATGCGTTTGCGGTAGAGCGGCAGCACGATGAGCCATGTGACCAGCACGGCAATCAGCCCATAGCAAAGCTCCGGCCAGCCGTGCCCCGGTATGAGCCAATCCAGCCTGTAATGCAGGGTACGCAGGATGTTTCCGTCTGCGGTTTTGATCTGCGAAAAGATGGGCGGCAGCAGCTCTGACACCATGTACGCCAGGATGGAGTTGGTGCCGAAGACCATGAGTGGTTTGTAGATGGCCGGAGCTTCGTTGGCTGAAAGCCCCTTGCGGCCCCAGCGCTTCGCGTCGATGACGTAAACCGAGACGGCCAGCAGAAGCAGGCTCAGACCGCCAGCGAGGAGCGAGAACGAACTGGTCCACAGCTTCTTGTTGATGGGGAAGACGATGTTCCACAGCAGGCCCGAGGCGGTCAGCGCAACACCGGCCACGGCGATGCCAGCAGCCTTGCTGGCGTTGGAGCGCTTGGTGCGCAGCCACATGCCTGCCAGCACGCCATACAGAGCGGTGCTGATGGAGGGCAGCGTGGAGAGCAGGCCCTCAGGGTCGCGCACGCGCTGGTAGAGATGCTGCGGTGCAAAGATGGCGCGGTCTATGTAAGCGGTCAGGTTGCAGTTGGGGTCGTTGATGGGAATTTCATGTGTTGGCAGGCCGCATCCGGGGACGGTTACATAACGCATCAGGAGCCAGTAGCTGACGAGGCAGGCGACGGCGATGACAGCCTTGTCCTTCCAGCCGGAGCGCAGCAGGCACAGCGTTCCCACGATCAGGTAGCAGATGGCTGTCCGCTGCAGCACACCGTAGAAACGGATGCTGTCCAGATGTTGAAAAGGAAAGGTATTTACGATGAGCCCGAAGAAGACCAGGATGACGGAACGACGCAGCGTGTGCAGAAACAATGTGCGCCGCGAAGCGCCTTTGGCGAGACGCGCCGCCATGGATAAGACCACCGACAGTCCCACAAGAAATAAGAACGTGGGGAAGACGAGGTCAGTCAGCGTGAAACCGTTCCATTGCGCATGACGCAGTTCGAAGAAGCCATTGTCTCCAGGCTGGTTGTTGACCAGGATCATGAATGCGATCGTGAGTCCGCGCAGAAGATCAACGCTGAGCAGGCGTTCTGTGCGTGGTGCTGCTACTGTTGCGGTGCTGACAATATCGGAGTCGGGCGTGCGGGCAAAATCCGGATCAGCAGAAGTGGCATTCGCGGGCATGGAGGAAGCATAAGGCCTGAGAACGGCTTTTGGATGGTACAATCGTACCTGTAATGGCGGCTATAGTTCAGGGGTTAGAACGCGGGTCTGTGGCACCCGATGTCGAGGGTTCAAATCCCTCTAGCCGCCCCAAGAATTAAGCAACGGACACCTAACCGGTGTCCGTTCTTCTTTGCAGTGTGAGAGGCTGTTGGGCATGGCTCTCTTCGCAGGCACCTCCGGTTGGGCGTATGCAACGTGGAAGCCGGGATTCTACCCGGACAAGTTGCCACAGAAGCGGTTTCTGGAGCATTACGCCACGCGGCTGAACTCCGTGGAAGTGAATTACACCTTTCGCGCGCTGCCCACAGAAACACAGCTTGCCGGATGGATGGAGGCTGCGGGGCCGGAGTTCCGGTTCTCGTTCAAAGCGCCGGAGATCATCACGCATCGCAAACGACTGAAGGAATGCGGCGACGCGGTCGACCGCTTTCTTACCGCACTGACGCCGGTTCGGAATGCTGGCAGGATGGGGGCGTTGCTGTTTCAACTGCCGCCGAACTTCAAGGTTGATGTTGCAAAGCTGGAGGACTTCCTCTCCCTGCCCCAGATGGCACATGCGGGACGTGTGTGTTTTGAGTTCCGTAATGTGTCATGGTTCGACGAGGCGACATGGAGCGTTCTGCGCCGGTTTAACGCTGCTGTGTGCATCGCGGAAAGCGAAGACCTGAAGACGCCTGAGGTCCAGACCGCCAAAGACTTTGCCTGCTACCGTCTGCGCATGGCAGGTGGGTACGACGACGTGACCATTGCCGATCAGGCCGCGAAGTTTCACGCGCTGGCCGCGGATCGCGATGTGTTTGTGTATTACAAGCACGAAGACGATCCCGCGGGGCCGCTGGCAGCAGAGGCGATGCGGCTGCAGGCGGCAGAGCTTTAGAAATTACCGCGAAATCCGAGGGTGCGAAGTTTGGTGCGGTTCAGCGTGGCGTGGATACCGTCGTGCGGAAAGCTGGACCATGTGCCCACCTCCGCCGCAGTGAGAGCGCGAAGCGCTTCCGATTCGTTGCGGAAACGTACGGGGCGCAGGTGACGCAGCGCGTGGTCCGGGCCGGGCGAGTCTCCGACGAGTTCCGCGTACAGCCACAGTCCCATGCCCAACATGCGCAGTTGCAGGTGAAAGAAATGTTGCTCCATCCGGCTCTACCGTAACGCATCCGGTACGCTAATGCCACACGCGCCACTTTACGCATCCTAGCGTGCAGGACTTTATGCAGACTTATGCTCGTCGACTTGCTCTTGTAGTTGCATTTGCTCTTCTTCCTCTTTCCGGCTGCAAACGCACGCAACAGATCATTCATCACGCCACCAGCAGTGAGCCGGATTACACGCCGCAGATTCTTGCCGCCATTACGCCGGGGCACATGGACGGGATGAAGTATCCCGACTTCACCGACATCCAGGCGCAGGTGAACAATCTGTATGACGCGCACGACTTCGACCTGTTGTGGGTAAAGGGTGGCAAGCCCACCGCCCAGGCGGATGCGATGCTGCAGGAGTTTTCCAATGCCATGCAGCGCGGCCTGCGCCCGGAGGATTACGACTCCAGCCGATGGGACGAACGCGTGGCAAACCTGAAATCGCCGGAGGGTGCCGCGCTGTTTGATGTGGCGCTGACCGTCAACACGATGCGGTATCTCAACGATCTGCATCAGGGCCGCACGAATCCTGCGCACTTCACCTTTGGGGTGAAGGGTTATAACGAGAAAAAGCTCGACGTGGTCACGGTTCTCAACACGCAGATCATTGCTGCATCGGATGTGACCGCTGCAGTGGACGCGGTGGAGCCGCAGTCGCTGCAGTACAAAGCGTTGAAGACTGGGCTGAAGCACTACCTTGATCTGGTTCCGCAGGACCACATTGCACTGCTGCCAGAGATGAATCCCTCTGCCAGGTCCATTGCGATTACGGCCGGCTATCCTGCGCTGCAGCCGTTGCAGCAGAAGCTGGCGCTGCTGGGTGATTACAGCGGTGACGCGAATGTCAGCGCTTCTTCAGCGGACCTGACAGAAGCACTGAAACACTTCCAGCATCGTCATGGTCTGAACGAAGATGGCAAACTTGGCAGCGCCACGATCGATGCGTTGAATACACCGACCACCGCGCGGGTTACGCAGATTGCAGACACGATGGAGCGGTGGCGCTGGCTCAATGATGACTATCAGAATGCCGCCATCGTTGTGAATCTGCCGGAGTTTGAGTTACGTGCCTTTGAAGGCACCGGCAGCGAGCATCACGAGGTGTTCCGCATGAACGTGGTGGATGGCAAGAGCGATGACGACACGCACCACACGCCCGTGATTGCAGAACAGATGAAGTACCTTGTCTTCCGTCCTTACTGGAATGTGCCGCCGTCGATTGCGCGCAAAGAGATTATTCCGCACATGCAGAAACAGCCGGGCTACCTGAGCGCGAAGAACTACGAGACAGTGGACCTGAAGGGCAACGTCGTTTCACCAAACATTGCCGCCATCGACAAGGGGACGCAGATGGTGCGGCAGAAGGCGGGCACCTCGAACTCGCTGGGACTGGTGAAATTCATGTTCCCCAACCAGTTCAACGTCTACCTGCACGATACGAATGAGAAAGCGCTGTTCGCACGCACACGCCGCGACTATTCGCATGGCTGCGTTCGTTTGCAGGATCCGCCGAAGCTGGCGAACTGGTTGCTGCGCGACAACTCCAAGTGGGATGAAGACTCCATTGCCGATGCTATGAACGATGGGCAGGACAACAAGACGGTACTGCTGCCCAAGCCCATTCCCGTTGTCGTCTTTTACGGCACGGCATGGAGCGACGATGGCGAGATGCACTTCTTCCGTGACATGTATGGCTATGATGACGACCTGGAGAAGACACTGAACGCCGGACGTCCTTATCCGCAGAAGCCGATGAGGGCCGTGACGGAGAAGGACGCGTAACCTGCGTGATCCTGACTCATGAAAATCCGTCGTGAGCGGAACCGCATCCCAACATGCCATCATCCTGAGCGGAGTGTAGTCGAAGGACCTGCTTGCCTCTGTGCCATTACGATGCTGCCATGAAGAAATGACTTCTGCGATTGCAGCGTAGAGTCACCTTGCCCGGGAAATTGTAGTGATGAGAAAGAAAGCAGGGCCTTCGGCTACGCTCAAGATGGCGACCTTCGGTCGGAGGAGCTTCGCTTCGATACAAGGATGGTTACGGCTGGAATGCGGCTTCGCGATGGAGCAAAATTTAGTGCTGTGCTTCTTCCAGCTTGTTGACCTGGTCAGGCGTCAGTTCTCCGCGAATCTGCAACTGCATATGCGTGTATGCCTGCTCCAGCTCGGCACGCGCCTGTGCCGTGCGCTGAATCTCAGTGAACAGGTCGCTTTCTGAAGCGCTGTTGCTGCGCTTCAGAGAATCCAGCTTCGACTGCTGCTTTACAAACGCGTCATAGCGCTGCTGCAGCGTGTCGCGGTTCTGCGAGAAGACCTGGTCCATACGCTTCTGCTGGTTGCCGTTCAGGCCCAGCGTTTTGGCCACGCCCTTGTTGTCCCACCAGCGCCCGGAAACGCTGTTGCTACTGTTGCTGCTGTTGCCACGGGAGCCGCCGCGCATACCGCCTGAGCCATCGCCGTGCGGCATACCGCCGCCACGTATGCCGCCCATCCGGCCACCGCCACCGGGCATGCCCATGCCGCCGCCCGGACCGCCGCCCGGACCACCAGGGCCCTGGGCGTACGCTGCCGTAGCCGCCATCATCAGGCAGCCCATCAGCAGTATCCGGCTATTGCGTCCCAGCGTCATCCATCCCTTCCAGCGAACTTCCGTTTACTCCACACTTCCATGATGCCGCGTTCCGGCATTCTGTGCACGCCCAAGACCAAGCGCATCCACGGGCAGCGCGCTGCCTGTGTTCAATGCGGAATCAATCGACTCCAACAGAGCGTTATCGTCTGCAAGCTGCTGCTGCGGACTAGCCTGCGCCGCGGCAGGAATTGTTCGCTGTTCCATTGCCATTTCGTCACCGGGAATGCCCGCGAAGTGCAGGACACCGACCGTAATCGACATGATGGCAACAGCGGCCATAGCCCACTGCGGAGCCGCAGCCCACAGGTGTTTACGGCGCGCGGCTGCTGCCAGCGAAGGCTGTGCGGCGCTGCGGCGCTCAGCCCATGACAGCGTCTCTGCCCGGTAGGTCGCCAGAGCGTCTTTCATCTCCGTGAGCTCTGCCGTCTCCTCCGGACCGCGATGCTGCGAGACCAGCATTTCGCAAAAAAACTCATCGCTGAGATGTTCCGAGGAATCCATCGGGTTCTGTTTATGTTCTGTCATACCCGTTGCCCTCCTACACGTGCCCGAACGGATTTTACCGCGCGATGCAGGTGTGTTTTCACCGTATTTACCGGCATATCCATTACTTCGGCAATTTCCGCCAGGTCCATCTCTTCGATGAAGCGAAGGAGGAAGACGGTGCGCTGGTTTGGCGAAAGTTCCTCCATTGCCTGGTGCACCTGGAGCGCCTGCTCGCGTGCCAGCAACGTGCCTTCCGGGGAAGAGCCGCTGCTGCGCAGGTGGTTCGCCATTTCGCTGGCATCCACCGAGGATGCGCCAGCCTTCTTCCAGAACTTGAACTTCTGCGTACGCGCATGGTCGCGGATCAGGTTCACCGCAATGCCGGTCAGCCACGTGTTCAGACTGCAATCGCCACGGAAGCCGGCACGATTGCGGTAAGCCTTCAGCAGTGCATCCTGCACGATCGTGTCTGCCAGATCCTCATCCCGCACACTGGCCATGACGAAGCGCAGCAGCCGCGGACGGTAGTTCCGCGCCAGCGTATCAATGTCGTCCAGCTCCACAGCTACGGAGACTCGTTCCCGGATTGCAAATTTCAACACGTCAGCATGAAGCAGTGTAGTCGCCATAGCGTCATTTCCTGTAGCGCAGATGCGGAAAACTTTCCTGTCCCGAAAATCGCTGCGGTGCAGGCATAGTGATCGCATAACGTGCGACGAGACGTTGCGGGTGTGCGAGTACAGTCCGCACTACATTTTCAGGGATGGAGCGGAAAATCGGCTCACACTTCCCTCGCTTGAACGTCACGTGACAGATAAACGATGTCCGCATCTTCCCACCTGCACCTGAACCACTGCTTTCGCTACCAATGGCTGATTCCGGACTGCACCGTGTACAATCGAACGTGACGCACTGGAGATAAACCCTGCGCCGCCTCTCTGGCAGCGCCTCCTGTGACTTCCGTCGGGACGTGGCTCAGCCTGGTAGAGCGCACCCTTGGGGTGGGTGAGGTCGCTAGTTCGAATCTAGTCGTCCCGACCATTACTTTCTGTGGCTTCGCGATGGTCCTATCCGACTGATAGGGCCATTTGCCTTTTGCTCCGCTTGCCAAGAGAGTCTCGGCTTTTCAGCCTGTCTTCATCTTCGTTGACTAAGATATTGCCGTATCGACACAAGCGAAGCTGCTGCCCCTTCCTCTTCCGGGACGAGCGAAGCCTTGTGCAGAAGGCAGGACGATGGAAATTACCTCCCGCGGTCTTTGGACGCTGATTCACGGCATGGGCTTTGGCGCGCTGTTTCTTCTGGCGTGTTCCGCTGCCATCTATCAGCTTTGGGGCATTTGCCGCAGCAATGGCGCTGCCCACGGCCACACGGACGCCGTGTTGAAGTGGTATCTGCTGGCCATGGCGCTGCTGGCGTGGGTCGCTGTTCTTAGCGGAACCTATGTTGTCTATCCCTGGTATCGCGCCGTTGCACCGGCCGGAGCGCATGACCTTGCGCTGTATCCGCAGCTTCTGTTGAAGTCCAGCCCCACGACGATCGGCTGGCACACGCTTGGCATGGAATGGAAAGAACACGTGGCATGGCTGAGTCCCATTGCCATGACCATGGCGGCAGCCACATTCTTCCACTACGGCCGCGACCTGAGAGACCAACGCTATCTGCGCAGTGCCGTGTTGTGGTTCACCATTGTCGCGTTCGCTTCCGCGGCAGTGGCGGGCACATGGGGTGCCATGATCAACAAATATGCGCCCACAGTGGGTGGGCGCATCTATTCGTTCTCGCAGGCGGAGGCAAAATGAACTCTTCTACTTCCGAGATCCGACCATTGCCGAATGGTGCTGGTGCCGCCGCAACGCTGGCTGCGGGAGTTGGCTCTGCCGTGCTGGGCCTGCTGACGCTCGTCAGCGACAAAAGCCCAGCCATGAAGAGTGCGCTTGTCTTCTATCGCCCCACCGGTGCTCTCTCCGGCGTCACCACAGTGTCGATTGGGGCATGGCTTGCGAGCTGGCTGCTGCTGCATTGGCTCTGGTCGAAGAAGGATGTGAACGTCAGAAAGATTGTGACCACAGCTTTTGTGTTGCTGGCCGCAAGTCTGCTGTTGACGTTCCCACCGTTTCTCGACGCATTGTAAGGATTAGTGCTTTGCCAGTTCGCGCTCAATGGCCTGTGTCATCGCAGGCGCATCGGGCAGTGTGTCCGGCGAGAAGCGTGCCACCGGCACTCCCTCGCGGCTCACCAGGAACTTTTCAAAGTTCCAGAGAAGTTCCGGCTCCTCGTTTGGCTTCACGCCGAACTTGATCAGACCATCGACCATGCCCTGCTTGCCTTCGCCCGATGAGCTTGGCTGCGCCTCAATCATGGCTGCGTAAAGTGGATGCTTGGAAGGCCCCACGACGGTAATCTTCGAGAACATGGGGAAGTCCACGCCAAAAGTGCTGCGGCAGAACTGCTGGATTTCGTCGTTGGAACCCGGTTCCTGCCCGGCGAAATCGTTCGCGGGAAAACCGAGAACCTCAAATCCCGCATCGTGATAACGCTGGTAGGTTTTTTCCAGCGCATCGTATTGCGGTGTTAGACCGCACTTTGAGGCGACATTCACAATCAGCAGCACCTTGCCGCGATACTCGCCCAGCGTGGTAACAGTGCCATCCATGCGTGTCAGGGGAACGGAATACAGATCGAAAGCCATGGCATCCAGCATAATGCCGGCGTCAGCAAATCGCCGCTCCGGCATGGGAAAACAGTGAAGTGAAACGGCGGGCGAATGCGTCCCTTCCGGGCCATTCCACCCGCCGCAAGGATTGCGATTAGACAGCAGCAGCCGCCAGGGCAGACTTCTGGCGGCGCTTCTTGTAGGCAGCCAGATCGTCCTGCCACGAGCCCAGCGCAATAGCCAGAGGAGATTCCTCTTCACAAAGCGCCTGCTGCTGCAAATAGTTCACCTTTTTTCCGAACGGGGAGATGCCATTCGCTACATGCAGCGCCGAGGTAACCTCAGCCACTTCCCTGGCCGACGCCGCGGTGTCATGCCGATGAGAGACATTCTCCGGTCGGCCTTCCGGGCGGAACGAGCGAGGGAGTTCGCTCTCGTGATACTCAATGCCGGAAGCGGCCAGCGAACGCGCTGTGGCTGCCAGGGTTTCGCGTTTTGCGGCCATCTTCTTCACGGCGGCGTCCCGCAGAGTTTCATTCGCAAAAACCTCATGCTTCTGCAGGTGAATCAACTTGCGGTCGTAAAGATCAATTTCGCGATGTAGATCGCGAAGGTAGTACTTATCCTGCACAACAATGCGCATCCGGTGTGCTCCTGGCCGTGGGCCCGATGAAATTGTGTCTCCGAACATGCAGAGGAACCCGGGAGGTTCAAAATGGGGGATGGCAATCCTGCTGCATGCACACAGTCCGTAAGATGCGCATTTCACGCTACGCGTCAGCACAGTGAAAAGGTAGCGACGCTTTCTGCTGTAAACGCGAAGAGGGCGACCCGAAGGCCGCCCTCTTTCCATCAGAAACTCTTAGAGTTAGACGGGCTGTACGTTCTCAGCCTGCCAGCCCTTCGGTCCCTTCACGACATTGAAGCTCACGCGCTGGCCTTCCTGCAGCGAGCGGAAACCCTGAGCCTGAATTGCCGTGTGGTGAACGAATACGTCCTCGCCGTTGTCGCGCGAGATGAATCCAAAACCCTTAGCGTCGTTGAACCACTTCACATTACCCTGTTCCATTTGCCTTGTCCCTGTCCTGATACTTCTTTTTGGTGTTTCGCTGAATCTCTCAATACGGTTTTGCAAGTGCGTTTGGGCAGGGCGAGCAAAGAACCAAAACTGAGGGTCAAACGATTGGAAACAGCGTAGCACAAACCCTACAAAATATAGTGACTTTTTCTGAGTACATTCCGTCTAAATACAACACACCCTGACATTTGCACCATTCTCGTTGCAAAATATCAGCGCTTTTTCCCTCAAAATCCGGGGACGCCAGCCGCACGGTAAATCATTTCCATGGCACGAAGGTCCGCAAGCCCATCTTCGCCGGGCGCAATTGTGTCCCGGTCTTCGCGTACCGCAGCCGCCAGCTCTTCCGCCTCCAGACGAAATTCAGGAAAATCCAACTCGCGTACTTTGATTTCCAGGGGGCGATGGTATGCCGGGTTATGCACCGTGCCACGGATGCGATATGGGTCCTGCCAGCGGAACGCGGGCGCCATCAACGCACTGCCAAACTCACCCATAACCCGCAACGTATCAGGAATATCGCGTTCATACGAAGACGTACAGATCGCGCGAGCGCCAGAGGGGAAGACGCTGGTCCAGCGCACCTCTCGCTCCATGCCGTTTGCATCGCATGTGGCGGAAGCGTCTTCCACGGCAACAGGCTCTTCGTGCAGCAGAAAACGCGCCGCGTTCAGCGGATAAATCCCCACGTCCCATAGCGATCCACCACCAGCCAAAGTGCCCTGATCGCGCCATCCGGGCTTGAGCGGGAATCCAAATCCGCTTTCAATACGCAACGATGATTGCGGCCCGAAGGTTCCCTGTTGTATGAACTCCCGCAGACGCTTATGCGGCATCGTGTGCGGGCAACGATAGGCAAGCCCGAGCCGCACTCCGGCCTGGCGGCATGCGGCAATCATCACTTCGGCGTCTGCGGAGGTGGAAGCCATCGGCTTCTCGCACAACACGTGCTTCCCTGCCGCTGCGGCTCGTTCCGTGTATTCGCGATGCAGACACACGGGCAATGCCAGGTAGACGGCGTTTATGGCTGGATTGTCCGCGATCCGGTCAAAGTCAGCGTAAGAATAGGTGGCGTCCGCACCATATTTCTTCGCGGTGGCAGCCGCCTTCGTGGCATCGCCACTGACCACTGCCGAGACCCGGCAGGTGAGCGAGCCCCGCAGCTCTTCCAGGAAAGGCCTGGCGATATGCCCCAACCCCACCACGGCGAAGCCGAATTTTCCTTCAGAAACGGCTTTCGGAGTACGAAAACGATCCAGCAGACCCATGCCCCTAGCCTAAATGCGCCACATTCCGTTTCTGGCAGCAGGTGGCGCTGGATGCCGGGCCGTTTCGCAACGTTGCCAGCGCAATTGGGTAAAATAAATGAGTAGCGCATCTGGAGCGGACAAATCGGCATCGGAGAATGCCATTTGCAGGTCGCGAAATGGAAACCCCGCTCAGGCACGACGCTTTACCCAATCCCCCGGACCGGAGCCCTTTCGCTTGAACCTTTCTTCGCGCACCAGCCGCACGCTTGCTATTACCCTTACGACCCTCACCACACTTGGAATCGCCGCTGGCGCACGTGCTGTCCGTGCTGCGGAAGAGGTTCCTGTAACGCCCGTCACCAAACCGGCCGCGGCAAAGCCCACACTGGCAGAGACTTTCCACCTGCATATGCATCATCTGCACACAGGTGAAGACATCGACGTGGCGTACAAGACGGAAGGCGAGTATGACCAGAGCGGCATCGCGAAGCTAAACCACTTCCTGCGCGACCATCGCACGCAGAGCGCCGCCGACTACGATCCGCGCGAGTTTGATCTGCTACACGCCCTTCTGGTGAAGCTGGGCAAGCCGGACGCCACCATCGACATTGTTTGCGGCTATCGCACGCCGTGGTCCAATCACTTCCTGCGCACACGTTCCGCTTCGACCGGTGTGGCCGAGCATTCGCAGCACATGCTCTCCAAGGCGATTGACATTCGCATTCCGGGCGTCAGCACGCTGGCCCTGCGCAATGCGGCACTCTCGCTGGGCATGGGCGGCGTGGGTTATTACCCCACCAGCCAGTTCGTGCACGTGGATGTGGGGCCGGTGCGCCAGTGGCAGTACGGCGGACGATCACTGCAGACTGCATCGCGCAAGAGTTCGCATCGCAGTCGTCGCGCGTAGCAGATATAGATGTCTCGGAATAGAAGGAGCGGCCAGCGGCCGCTTCTTTTCGTTTATAGAGATGCGAAAGAATTAAGGGGTCACAAATCCCTTTGTCAGCAGTGGCTTCAATTGCGCCCACGACAACACCGTATCTTCAGGATGAAACATGCGCGGCGCAATGGTGTAGTCCGGATAGCTAATGTGCAAGCCGTCGGCCTCAAGCGTCCAGTTCGTTACATCGTTCAACACATCCTGTAGCGCTTTCACCTGCGGACCGTCCACGTTGTCATAGAGAAACTTTTCCTTCTTATTGCGCGCACTGAGATCGGCCCACACCATCTCGGCCAGCCGATGTTTCCATGCTGCATCGGCAAACACATCCTCTGCACGCAACGCTCGCTTTTCCTTGAACAGCCATGTCAGCGTCTCAGACGTTTCGTAAGGATGCGCTGCGCCGTGGCCCATGCCAAAGGCAGCAATGATGGTGGTTACGCGATCATGCTCCACGCTGTGCAACACACCTTTGATCTGCGAATCTGCGCCCGCAGCCATTGCGTCATCCCATGTCTTTGGCAGTGTGCGTTTTGTGCCATTGATAAGTTCCTGCTCTTGTCCTGCGCCCGCAGTCTTCAGCATGTGTGCCTCCACAGCGGCGCTCCACGTGATCCATTCCTCCACATCAGTGTCCGCCGCTGGCCATGTCGCCTGCAGTGTGCCGTAGCCTGGATGCTCGCCTGACGGCATATCGGCATTAGTACCTGCAACGTCTGCTTCCGCAAGGAATTGTGACCGCGTGAGAAACGCTACGCCATCACGAGCGCCCACGGCGCCGCGCAACTGTTTTATGCGCGTGTCATACAGCGGCTTCAAACATGTTGCAGCATTTGATCGCGTCATCGCAGGTTCATTCACACGGCACACCTGCTGCGCATACGCCAGCCACTGCACCTGATCGACGCGCAACAAGCCAACACTGTTGGAAGACAACCGCGACAGATCATTGCGATATGTAACACTCATCGCAGAATCCGCTGCGCTGAGTTTCGCGTCGCTGCAAATGGCGTGCTCCATGGGGCGCTTTGCCTTTGCGCAATCAAAGCTGGCTGCGTGCGCCGCCATGAAATTCATTGCACCGCACAGCAGCAGCGTTTTCCAGAAATTTCTCCGCATATTGTTTGAGATGCAAGTCTACGCAAAACAAAAACGCCGCACAGCGAATCTGTGCGGCGTTTTTTGTGGATAACAATTGCTATCAGTAACGGCGACCGTACGCATCGTAACGTGCCTCGTCGCGATGGCGACGATCCGCATTGGCGTGGCCAACCAGTGCGCCGCCGCCCGCGCCTACGGCACCGCCAATCAAAGCACCTTTGCCACCGCCTGCCAGTGCACCGATGCCTGCGCCCGCAGCGCCACCAATCAACGCGCCTTTGCCAGTGCCAATGCCGCTGTGACGTTTATGCCAGTTTCCATGACTGTCGCGATAGTAGTAACGCGAATCGTGATGTTGCGCATTTGCATTCTGCGACACCACCAGAGGAGCAGCCACCCCCATCGCCATGACGCTGCCCAAAACCAGACCCGAAAGTTTCTTTCCAAAGGTATTCATCTTCCTAACCTCCTCGCCGCCATTCTTCGTGGGCAGCATCTATCCTTACCAATCTGGTAGATGCGGATATGCTCTGAGGGTTTCCCCGGGAGCTACGTTCTGTTCCATGAAGATGGTCGTGTTGTAACAAGGTATTTGCTTTGTCGCATATCAACATGCATCCCTGCGCATACTCATGGCATCGCGAGGGTTGCGTGATGTATGACTACACATGTAGAGAAAGGAAGGCTTGCGTGGCCCGCTTGATTCTTCGCATTGCGGCGTTGGTGTTTTTGATTGTGTGTGTGATCGTTGCTGCCGATTGGATTGTGTGGCGCATCCAGATGGCGCGCGGTAACGGCACAGCAGACGTTACCGTCACACAGGTAAGCGCTGCGGAGTTGAAGCGCAACAAGGAAGAGTATTACTTCGACGGCAGCATCACCATCACCTGTGCGCGCAGCCTCTTCCCTCCGCTTACTTCTAACGGATGGTTGCCGCCCTGCTGGTATCTCCGCAGACACACCACCGTGGTCACGCACATTTAGTTCACTTAGTTCACCGTTATAGTGGCGGCGCTGGAGGTGCTGGAAGCGTATGTGCTGTCGCCTTCGTAGGTGGCCGTCACCGAATCGGTCCCAACGGGCAGTGCCGTTGTTGTGATGCTTGCCGATCCACTGGCCACTGTGCCAGACCCCAGCAGCGTGGAGCCGTTGTAGAAGTTCACGCTGCCTGTGACAGCAGAAGGCGATACGGTTGCCGTCATGGTGACCGAGCCACCGGATGCGATGCTGCTGGAGGAGAGACTCAGCGACGTCGACGTGGCCGTAAGACTGCTGCTACTTGCAGTGATGGTGATGGTCTTGCCTGGCGATGTGCCCTGATTGTAAGACGACGAGCCATCAAACACTGCGTATACCGTGTGTGTCCCCACCGCCAGTGTGGTCACCGCGAGGGAAGCGGTTCCACTGCTGAGTGTGCCCGTCCCCAGATCGGTATTGCCATCGTAGAAGTCGACGCTGCCTGTCGGAGTGCCCTGTGAGGTCTGCGCTGCCTGATCGGCTGCGGCCACCGTGGCTGTGAGCGTGATGCTGGTGCCATAGGTGGCATTGGTAGCAGAGGGTGTCAGCACAACATTCACACCAGTGCCAAAGAAGAAACCACTGCAGCCCGTAAGCGTAAAACAGCCCACAGTCACAGCCAGCGCCGCAGTGGCACGAATCCAGAATCGCAAGTGAATCTCTCCCGAGGCATCCGCAGAGAACGAAAGTGGCCTCGTCCTCATTGGACGTGACCACTTTGCATTTCGGCTACTCCATGAATTGCCAGATAGAACCCAATGATCATTTTTCGACATCCGGCGGAGGCGTATTGCCTGCGTAATAGTTTCTGCGCGCGCGGATGTCTGCCCTGGGATACTCGGGCACACTGACACGAATCTCATGGAGGCCATCCTCTGCGCCTTTGGGGACGGGGAAGCTCAGCAGATAGTAGTTGTGTACACGATTGCTGAGCCGGGTCAGACTTTCATCGAAACCATTGCGGTTGTGGAAGCTAAAGTAATCGCCACCGGACTGCGCAGTGAGCCACCTGGCTGTATTCTTCTTCATCGCCTGGACGGCCATCAGCAACAGGCCAATGGGGCCAGAGCCACCGCGAAAATGTGTCGCTTCTTCACGCAATTCGTTGGTGCCAGGTGAATAAGCTACAGCATCCACCACGGTGTTACTGCGGCCAAGCTGCGCGATCAGCTCCGCCTCTTTCACCGTGGAGCCGTGATCGCGCTCTTCGCCAATCAACAGCACTGCATGACGATTGTGGCTGTCGCGATTCTCAAGAATCGAACTTGCATAGCTGACGGCGTCGCGTGTGGCATTCTTGTCGTCTTCGCATGGGCCGATCTTCTGCATGGCAGCATCAATCTTTGTGATGGAGCGTGTGAAGGGCTGCACCAGTTCCGGATGGCTTCCGTAACGGACCAGCGCGATTTCACGTTTGCCGCCGCCGACAAGGTTCTCAAGCAGTTGCGGTAGTCCTTCCAGCTTCTCGTATTCCATGATGGCCATGCGCGAGCACTGCACCGCGACAACAAGAGATAATCCCAGCGAATCCGCATCTTCATCCAGCGTTACGGGCTGGTCCACGCCGTTGTCGGTAATGCGGAATTGATTCGCCTTCAGGCCGTAAATGATCTGACTCTTCAGACTGACCGTGGTGGGTACCACCACAATTTTTGCGCTGGTCTGCAAGGTGTACGGCTGATCTGTCGCTGCCGGTGGCGTGGCCTGCTGTTGTCCATGCAGAACGCCACCCACCATTATCAGAAGACCGCAACCCCATCCACGTAAACTCATGCTGCTATTGTGACGGCGTTACACTCAGTTGGCGAGCCGTAAATTTTCATGCCATGGAGCTGGACATGCATTGGCGCATTGCCACAATTTTGCTGATGGCCAGCATGTCCACCGCCCAGACACCCAGGAGTACCACCGCCTTGCACTATCCCACACCGCACATCGTTCCGCAGGTTGACGACTACTTCGGCACCAAGATCAGCGACCCGTATCGCTGGATGGAAGACCTGGATTCGCCAGAGACAAAGGCATGGGTAGACGCAGAGAACGAAGTCACTGCCGCCTACTTCAAGCCGCTGACATTTCGCGACGGCATTCACAAGCGCATGATGGACCTGGCGAACTACGAACGCTTCTCCATGCCGCAGAAGCGTGGCAGCCGCTATTTCTATTCGCGCAACAGCGGATTGCAGAACCAATCCGTCGTCTACTGGACGGAAGGTCTGCATAGTGAACCGCGTGAGTTGATTGACCCAAACACGTATCTTGCCGACGGCACCATGGCGATTGGATCACTCTCCATCACACACGATGGACGGCTTGCTGCCATTGCGCTGAGTGAAGCGGGAAGCGATTGGCAGAAGATTATTGTCCGCGATGTGGCAACAGGGAAAGACTTGCCCGATGTCATCCAATGGACGAAGTTTGGCGGTGCCGCATGGCTACATGACGGTAGCGGCTTTTACTACAGCGGCTACGACGCTCCGCCGGATGGCGATGTACTGAAGGCCGCAAACTTCAACATGAAAATCTTCTTTCACAAACTGGGCTCACCGCAGAAGAATGATCCCGTTATCTTTGAACGCTCGGATAACAAAGAGATCTACATTTTCAGCGGCGTTACGGATGATGGGAATTATCTCCTCATCACGCAGCAACAGGGCACCAGCCCGAACAATGAACTCGCTGTGCTGGACCTGACCGATCCCAAGGCGAAAGTGCAACGCCTGATCACAAATGCCGATGCCACTTACTCACCCATTGGTAACGATGGATCGCGCTTCTGGCTCTACACCACGCTGAACGCCAGCAATGGCAAGGTGATTGCCATTGATCTGAAACAACCGGGGCGCGAACACTGGACCACCGTCATTCCGGAAGCGAAGAGCAAGCTGGACAGCGTATCGCTGGTACATCGCACATTGATTGCAGAGTATCTGAAGGATGCGCACACGCAGGTCGAGTTGTTCGACGAGAAGGGTAAGCACGTACACACACTTTCGCTGCCGGGCATTGGAACTGCTACTGGTTTCGGCGGCGAGCGTGATGATGAAGAAACCTTCTATAGCTTTGCGAATTTCACAACACCGAACGTGATCTTCCGGCTGGACATGAAGACGCTGCAATCCAGTGTGTATCGCGAACCCAAGGTTGCATTCGATCGCACGCAGTATGAGTCGAAGGAAGTATTTGTTACCTCTAAAGACGGCACAAGGGTTCCTGTTTTTCTGACTTATAAAAAAGGTCTCAAGCTGGATGGGAATAATCCAACGCTGCTGTATGCATATGGTGGTTTCAATGTTTCCTTATCTCCTTACTTCTCTGCAACGCTGATTCCGTGGCTGGAACGCGGTGGTGTATATGCATTGGCCTGTCTGCGTGGTGGCGGCGAATACGGTGAAGCATGGCATCAGGCAGGTATGAAACTGAACAAGCAGAATGTCTTCGACGACTTCATTGCCAGCACGGAATGGCTGATCACGAACAAGTACACATCATCGAAAAAGCTTGCCATTCGCGGTGAATCGAATGGCGGCCTGTTGATGGGAGCCATGATTACGCAGCGGCCCGATTCGTTTGGAGCAGTGGCGGCAGGTGTTGGTGTGATGGATATGCTGCGCTTCGATAAGTTCACCGTGGGATGGGGATGGAAGGCTGACTATGGCTCGCCCAGTGAGAATGAAGCGGAGTTTCACGCGATCTATAAGTACTCGCCGCTGCATAACTTGAAACCGGGCGGTAAGTATCCGTCCACGCTTATCTTCACTGCGGATCATGATGATCGCGTCTTCCCTGCCCATAGCTTCAAATTCGCTGCACAGATGCAGAAGGACCAGGCTGGGCCTGCGCCGGTGCTCATTCGCATTGAAACGCGTGCCGGACATGGTGGCGGTATGCCTCTGTCCAAGCGTCTGGATGTGGAGGCAGACATCCAGGCATTCTTCCTGCACGAACTTGGCGTCGAATAATTACATTCGACGCCAAGTTCATGCGGTGCGTGCCACATTCATAAGCGCTTCAGCCTGCAGGATATCGCCGTTGTACGCCGTATGACGAAGGCTCTTGCGGTACACCAACACGCTGGCAATGGCGCAAGGAAGCATCACCAGCGGTGCCAGCGCCGGTATGTGCAGCCAGAAGCTCAGCCCGATGGCAACGCCTCCAACAGCGGCTCCCCCAAGGATCAACAGCAAACCTGTCCAGCTTCCACCACCACCGCTGCGGCGTGCGCGTCGCACGTCGCGCAGCGTGACTTTGCCTGTGGGAACAAATGTGGGCCGCCGCAGCGAGCGCTGGTTCCCCAACGTGAATGCAGTGCATGCATAGGCAACCATCCACAGCGGAGTAAACGCCAAAGGCGCAATGCTGATTCGATGCGTTACCAGCACCAGCACAACAGACCCCAGCAAGACCTGAGCTGCATAAAGCATTGCCGCAAACAGGTTCTTGCCCAGCAGAATGGTGCGCAGCGGTACGGGTGCTAATAGATACATCTGCACCCCCGGCCCGTCTTGTCCAAACACATTCACAGACCGCAACGACAGAGCGAGATACCCCGCTGCGATCGGAACAAGCCATGTGCCCAGTGGGCCACGGGCTAATCGCACACCAAAAAACACGAGATATAGCAATGGTGAAAGAGAGGCGTAGATGGCAGCACCACCGTGGCGCAGCTTATCCCATTCGCACACGGCAATCGCACTCACCAGCGGTCCATCGCGTTGATCGTTTTTCCTCTTACGGGTTGCAATGGAGTCCGATGCTACCGCGCGAAACTCGTGCGACTCTTCACCCAGGAATGCACGATGCAACCCCAGCAAAAGCACGCCTGCGGTAGCGGCAGTCCACGCCAACAGCAGGAATAACGACGTGCCATAGGCAGGCTGCAATGCTTTTGCGGCAAGGTATCCCGGGGTTGCATGCAGGGCATGCGCGAACCATGGCGGCAGAGCGATCTTTTGCATCCATCCGGCAATGCGTTCGCGCTGCATGCGCAGAAGTTGCGGTCCGATGCTCAGCAGCGACGTGAGTATGAGAACGATGTCACGTGCACGCCGACTGGCCAACATGCGCCCCAGCCACAGAAAAACAGAGCGTGTCATGAATAGATTCAACGCATAAAACAGCAGCATCACGATGACGCTGCGCAACACATTGCCACCGCCCGCGATGATGCCGATGAACATGCCCAGGCAGATCCACGATCCCATGAGTGTGAGCCCTTCAAACGCACCCGCGGAAAGCCACAGAAGGACATACGTACGGAAGCGCAGAGGGAAACGATAGAGTTCTGACTCAGCTCCCTGCGGCAGCGAGCCGCGAAAGAGATTCATTAACTGCCAGCCAACAAACACTATGTGGAAGGCAGCAGAAAGCGACTTACCTTGCGATTGCATGAGATACAGCAAAGCAGACGCCACAACACCCAATCCCGCAGAAAACAGCAGAACCAACAAGCGCCCGGTAAGCCACAGTACAAAGGAAACCTTGGCTTCATCGCGCCTCATGTTTCGGACAAAGAGACGCCACCGCATTTCAAACAATGCCGCTAACTGGTCGCGCTCGCGTGGCAACGTGAGATCGTTCAGGCCAGCCATGATAGCTCCTGCATGTTTTCGCGTTCGCCCACTACGCGCAGAAATATCTGCTCCAGCGTCAGGCGTTCTCCTTCATGCGCCACACCGGCACGCAGTTCCTCCAGCGATCCCTGCGCCACCAGCGAACCTTTATCAATGATGGCAACGTGCGAGCAGAGCGCCTCCACTATCTCCAGCACATGCGTTGTAAGAAAAATAGTGACGCCGCGCTCTGTCATGCGTTGCAACATACGTTTCAGCGTCCCTGCAGCAATCGCATCCACGCCTTCAAATGGCTCGTCGAGAAAGAGAATGCGCGGTGTGTGAATGACCGCTGCGGCCAGCGCCAGCTTGCGCTGCATGCCATGCGAATAATCCGCAACCAACTTACGCGGTGCAGAAGCAAGGTCCATGAACTGCAATAATTCCTGCGCACGTTCCTCCGCCTGTCCGCGCGTTAATCCATACATGCGACCGACGAAACGCAGGTACTCAAAACCGGTAAGCCGTCCCATCAGCGCCATGCCTTCCGGAACTACACCGATGAGTCGCTTCGCCTCCAAAGAGTGCGATGCCATGTCCATTCCGGCAATTACCACTCTTCCTTCGGAAGGAGCCAAAAGGCCAGTTAACATCTTGATCGTGGTGGACTTCCCTGCTCCGTTTGGCCCCAGGAAACCGAAGAAGCGGCCCGCTTCCACGGAAAGGTTTACGTCGCGCACCGCAATCGTCTCGTCAAAACGACGAGTCAGTCCAAACGTCTGCACCGCAATGTCAGGCATGCGCCTGATGATAGCGATGCCTCACCGTTTCGCACACATTTTTCTGCGGAGGTACAACGATTCAGAAGCGCCGAATTGCGCTACAGTCTCGGCAGGGTCATACCGCCATCCAGAACCAATACGGCGCCCGGAGCATAAGGGAGGCTGCCGCAGGCCAGCATGGCGACTGCCGTTCCAATGTCATCCGGCGTGCCCCAGCGCTTGTCCAGCAGCAGATCCGTCTCCATCAAAGCGTCGTACTTACCCTTAACTCCGGCGGTCATATCGGTGGCAATCACACCCGGCTGCACTTCAAAGACACCGATGCCATGCTGTGTAAGCCGTGACGCCCAAAGCTTCGTGGCCATAGCAATGCCAGCTTTGCTGATGCAGTAATCGCCGCGATTGATGCTGGCGACGAAGGCAGAGACAGAGCTGACATTCACAATTGTGCGCCGCTCGCGTTGCGTCTCCTGTAACTGCACCATCCATTTCGCGATGGCCTGTGTCAGAAAGTACGGCCCTTTGAGATTGGTGGAGATAAGTTCATCGAAGCTCTCTTCCGTTGCTTCCAGAAGGTCGGCGCGGACGCGCGGTGCAATCCCCGCATTGTTCACCAACACATCGATCCGTCCGAAACGATCGTTCACAAAACGAACCAATGCCTCACGCGCAGTAGCACTACTTACATCGGCTGCCGTGTACTCAATCTTCTGTGATGCCTCGGCACGCGCCGCTTCCAAAGCAGCAATGGCATCCGCAACGTCGGTCCTGTCGCGACGCCCGGTGATGACAACATCAAATCCGCTGGCTGCAAGTTGTTTCGCAATGCCGAAGCCGATGCCACGTCCGCCGCCTGTTACCAGTGCCACACGTCCTTTGTTTTCCACCGGATTTGTCATCACTTACTCCGCATCAAAGAAGGTGTAGTACTTGTCCTGAGCGAGCCGGTGCAGTAACAGGCCTAGCTCCAGCATGTGATAGTCGCCCCACATACTCGACTCTCCCTGCGGAATTTTCGCGCCGGGGGGCGTGTAATCCCAACCATTGGGCCGATGATAAATGCTGTGCAGCAAGATGCCTTCGTGCTCGGCGCCAGTCGAAAGATACGGCTCCTGCAGTAATGCATCTGCAACGGCGAGGCCGGCCTGGAAGTATGCTTCTCCATCTTTGCCAAGTACACGTCCAAGTCGTAGAAGTCCCTGCGCTGCAATCGCACTTGCAGACGAGTCCACTGGTTCGTAGTCATTGAACGGGTCCGCAGGACGGCTCATCCAATCACCGAGTTTATGCATCTGTGGCGCGCCGGTATCCCAGTAGCAAATGCCATCGCTTGCCGTTCCCTGCTGTATGTAGAAGTCGCAGGTAGCGCGCGCGGCTTTCTCCATCAGTGCAAGCGCGTCGGCCTTGTTCTCTCCAATTGCAGTAAAGTCGCTCTCGGGAAGTGTCGCGAGAAACTCGAGCTCTTCTGCAAAGCCCAGCATTGCCCATGCCAGGCCGCGTGTCCATGTGGTGAATGCGGAGTAGCCTTGCTGCGTGGAGGGACAACGAAAGGTCCCACTCTTCGGATTGAAGACCGCTTCATGAACGGTGCGTCCGCGCAGTTCCGGCGTGTCGTAACTGTCGCGTCCTTCGCCGTAATAAATATTGAACCGCGAGGATGTCTTCGCGTGTGTGAGCAAACGCTCCAGCAGCGAGATGTTGCGATCCTGCTCACCCAGCAGCGTGTGTCCCAGTGTGTGTGCCACACCGCAGATGCGGATGGTGCGCATGGTGTCAATGAACAGCGAATGCGATCCGTTGAAGGAATGAATGAAACCTGCGCCCTCTGGCAGATCCGTCCAGCGTGCGGCCTGCACCGCGCCACTGCTCTTTAACGCGAGTTCGTAGAAGTTCATCTCCCACTCGTTATGCGGGATGATGCCTTCCTGCATCAGGCGGCGAAGCTGGCCATAGGTCGACAGGTTATTGAAGCCGTGATCGTGTACGCCGATGTGCGTGATGTGTTCCGCCATGTGTTGCAGCGTGTTGTCGCGACCAATCTGCAACAGCCTCGCATCGCGCGTGATGTCGTAGCAGAGGATGGCATTGCCGTATGCGAAACCCTGCGTCCACTGTGTCCAGTTGCGGCCTGCATATTCGCCAGCGCGCGTCACTACCGGTGCGCCCATGCTCACTTCCCAACGCGCAGCAATACGCTGCGTTTTCTCCGAAGCCAGTTCAAATAGGCGCGCTACGGCGGGCGCAAGTTCCTGCGGTGTCCTCTGGCGTTCAACCTTCATCGTCGTGAATCCTTCAGCTACACAAGTTTTGTAAATCGTTCCACCACGGTTGCAAGAACGTGGTCACCATCGCTGTCCCACAGCGCCTGGTTAAAAATTTCCACTTCAATGGGCCCCATGTATCCAGCAGCTTCCACCGCCATGCGGAAACCGTGGTTATCAATGGCGCCATCGCCCATCATGCCGCGGCCCAGCAGCATGTCTGGCATGGGCACGATCCAATCGCAGACATGAAATCCGAAGATGCGGCCTGCAGCACGTTCGATTTGCTCGTACGCATACGGATCCCACCAGAAGTGAAACGTGTCTAAGATCAGGCCCACTTCATTGGCAGGATACGAGGATGCCATCGCTAATGACTGATCGATCGTGTTCAACACAGAGCGATCACCCGCATACATGGGATGCAATGGTTCCAAACCAATCTTGACGCCGTGTTGGCGTGCGTAAGGAACAAGCTCTGCGAGACCGTCGCTCACCATTTTGCGCGCGTCGACGATGGCTACCTGCGGCGATGCGCCCACTACCATCACCAATGAATCTGCCTGCAACGCAGCAGCTTCGTCGACAGCACGGAAATTATCCGCGATGCGTTCGCGCCGCTCTTCCGCCGTGGGCGCAACGAACATGCCACCACGGCACACGCTGGACACATGCAAGCCGGCATCGCGCACATGCTTCGCAGACGCATCCAGACCAGCCTCTGCAATCTTGTGCCGCCATAGCGCGATGGAAGGAATGCCATGACGCACGCATCCATCCACGGCCTGTTGCACGCTCCAGTTCTGCACCGTTGCCTGGTTCAGGCTTAGTCTTTGCAGGTCTGCCATCGCTTATGCCTTCAGCACTTCTGCATCGTTGATCGCAGGCACATCCAGCCAGCGACGTTCGGCCCACGACTTCAATCCAAGCTCTGCAAGCTGCACGCCACGCGCTCCATCCACAAACGTATGCGGGAAGGGCGTATCCAGAACTACGTGCTTCAGGAACATCTCCCACTGCACCTTGAACGCGTTCTCATACACGGTATTGTCCGGCACTTCCTGCCAGTGCTCGCGAAACTGGAACGGATTCGGCAGATCAGGATTCCACGTGGGGCGCGGCGTGTTCACACGATGCTGTGTCTTGCAATCACGCAGACCCGCGATGGCGCTGCCTTCTGTTCCGTCAACGTGCAGGTTGAACAACTCGTCGCGATAGACGCGCGTGGTCCACGAAGAGTTGATCTGCGCGAAGATATCGCCTGCAAGTTCAAACGAGCCATAGGCCGCGTCATCCGCAGTTGCATCGTACGTCTTGCCCTCTTCATCCACGCGCGTGGGGATGTGGGTTTTGCCTGTGCAGGAGACGGATTGCACATTGCCAAACGTGTGATCCAACACGTAACGCCAGTGGCAGAACATATCCAGGATGATGCCGCCATCGTCTTCCTTGCGATAGTTCCACGAAGGACGCTGCGCAGGCTGACCACCCCAATCGCCTTCAAAGACCCAATAACCAAACTCGCCGCGTACAGAAAGAATGCGTCCGAAGAAGCCCGAATCAATCAGCCGTTTTAACTTGCGAATGCCGGGCAGAAAGAGTTTGTCCTGCACGATGCCCTGCTTCACACCTGCCTGCGCGGCTTTCTTCGCAAGACGCAGCGACGATTCCACGCTGGTGGACAGCGGCTTTTCGCAATACACGTCCTTGCCCGCATCAATGGCCTGCGAGACAAACTGCTCGCGCAGGCCCGTGGTGCCAGCGTCAAAGTAGACCGTGTCGTTCTTATCGCCCAACGCACGGGCCAGGTCGGTTGTGTAGCGCGTGAGACCATGCTCATCCGCAATCTGTTTCAGCTTGGCTTCGTTACGGCCAACAAGAATGGGATCAGGCATGATCGTGTCGCCCTTGCCGATGGCCACGCCACCCTGCTGTCGAATGGCAAGGATGGAGCGGATCAGATGTTGATTCAAACCCATGCGTCCGGTGACGCCGTTCATGATGATGCCTACGCGCTTCGCTGCCATGTGGTCCTCTTGTGGTTGAATTTCTGATCAGGCCTGAGCGTGGTCGGGCCGTTTCACAATTGCATAAATTGCCAGCGAACCAAGCACGGCTGCGGAAGCCATCACCTGCCACGCCAGGTCGTAACTGTGGTGCGCATCATAGATGCGACCTGCGATATATGGGCCTGCCCACTGACCAATTGAATACGCCACGATGATCAACGCAAGCAGTTTGCCCAGCGAAGCCAAACCAAAACACTCTGCCGTAACCAGCGGAATCAGCATGTAATCCGCGCCCATTGCAAAGCCGAAAATAATGGCAAACGCGGCTGCGGCCACAGGCTGCTTCGCAAGAAACAGAAGCGGAATGGCCGCGCCCAGAACGAAGTAAAAGATAGCCATGATGTTCTTCTTGCGGAAACGATCCGCGATGTAACCCACGATGACACGTCCCCCCAAGCTGGCAGCCAGCAGCAGCGAAAGAAAACGCGAGGCCGATGACGCATCGTAACCAATGCTCTTCAGGAAAAGGATGAAATGCTGAATCACCGCGTTCATCGCACCAATCACCAGTGAGGAACCGATCACGATGAGCCAGAAGTTTCGGTCGCGCAGTGCCCCTCCGATGATGCCGAAGACAGAGTTGCTGGCTGCCGTGTGCCTTATCAATGGACCAGTTGCTCCATCAGGATTCAGTCCCATGTCATGCGGCATGGAACGCGTAAGGAAGATTGCCACCGGGAAGAGCACCACGATGATGGACGCGCCAACCGCGATGATGGAGTTGCGCCAACCATAATCGCGAATGAGCATGTTGATCACCGGCGGCGCCACTGTTCCGCCAAGTCCCAAACCGAGATAGGCAAGGCCCATGGCACGGCCGCGCCGTTCGCGGAACCACTGCGCAATCAGCACCTGGTTGGAGATGGGGCCGGCCAGCACATACCCAATCACTTCGAGAACGCACAGCACCTGATACTCCCAGAACTGATGCATGAAACCCATCAGGATGAGCGACCCGCCGGTGAGCAATGCGCCCGCAAAGATGACCCAGCGGGCACCGATCTTGTCGATGAGAATGCCGGTGACAAGTCCTGTTGGCAGGCCGATCGTCAGGAAGCCGAGAAAGAATCCCTGTGTCACCTGCGTGCGATTGAAACCCAGCGCCGATACAAACGACGGATAAAAAACCGGGAAGCCATAGAAGATGATGCCCACGGCAAAAAACAGGTTCAGGAAGGCGGCCACCACAATCCACCAGCCGTAAAAAATCTTTGATTCGCGCTCTGCGGCCACTCTGCGGTTCTCCCGGTTTGAATCCTTTGCAACCGCGGTGCGGCCGCGCAGATTCGACATTGGCCTTGAAAATTCGCTGTGGGGCGGAAGCGCTTCCAATTGGCGCTCCCATACTAGCCAAAAACCTGTAGGACAGGCTAGCCCCGCGAATTTTCTTTTTCCGGCAGAACTCTACGTTTCCAACCGCCAGATGCCACAGTCTTCGTAGCCTGTGGTGACGTACATGTCGCCTGCGTCGTGCTCGATGATCGCTTTATCCGCGATGCGGTCTTCCCGAGAATGATGGATGCGACCGCGCCACAACTCGCGAAAACCCTTGTGATAATCCTGCATCAATTCGCGCTGCTCGTCGTTTACGTACAGCAGATCCAGTTCGCCGGGACGGTTGCGGAACTGCTCTTTCAGCCGATCCAGCAACCGATCCAGCAACACCATGTCAAACGGATTGAACAGGAACAGCAGGCATGGACCCGTCGGCATACGAAGGCGCATGGCATCTGCCTCTTCCAGCCGCATCGGCGGTGTGTTGTGCGCAACCTGCCATATCTCGATGTTGCTGCGAGTGGCCGCCGCCAACGCTGGGTGCAACTCCACCCCAACGATGCGGCGAAACGGCATTTCCGATGCCAGCAGCATCGCCCGCCCTTTACCTGCGCCAATATCGATGAACACCGTTCGCTCCACCGGATGCTGCGCAAACGTCTGCCATCGCGCCATCAGCTTGCGAAACAACGACGGCGCCACGCCGTGATACGCGGTGATGTGGCGGTCATGCGCGTGGCCGGTTTCCAGGTCTTCTCCGGGAATCAGGTTGCCGGTGTCGGTCCCGTGTTGCAGGTCAAACGGATGACGCGGTGTGGGGCCCTTGCGGCGTTTGCGGCGTGCAGGAATCATTACTTGGCGAGTGTAGCAATCCTGAATGCTGGAAAGCACTTGCGAGGTGTACTGGACGCGCCTAATCTTGCGCCATGCTCCGCATTTTCGGCACCCTTCTGCTGACCGTCTCCACCATCAGCCACGCGCAATCCATGGCTTCCATGCCCGGTATGGAGAACCATCCGCATAGCCATGCCTCTACAGAACAACTTGGGCACGTGACGTTTCCCACGTCCTGCAAACCTGCTTCAAAAGCAGGATTAGAACGCGGCGTCGCGTTGCTGCATTCGTTTGGCTACACCGAGGCGCAACAGCAGTTCGCTGCCATTGCACAGAGCGATCCCACGTGTGCGATGGCGCATTGGGGTCTGGCAATGGAACTCTTTCAGCCGCTCTGGTCTGTGCCGAACGCCGCAACATTGGCAGCCGGTGAAGAGGAGATTGCCAAATCTCGAACAACTGCCGCAGCGCAATCTTCTACGACACAGTTAGAACATGGATACATCGGTGCGTTGAGCGCGCTCTATGCGCCCGCAAAAGATTATGCGGAACGCACCACGCGCTATGCCAACGCAATGGATGCGCTGCACGCTCGCTTTCCCGCGGATGTAGAAGTGGCTGCCTTCGATGCGCTTGCCATTCTTGCATCGGTACAGCCGTCTGATACTAGTTTGATGAAAGAGCGGAGGGCACTTGCGATTCTGACGCCGCTGTTTGCAGCGCATCCACAGCACCCCGGCCTGGCGCACTACATCATTCACACCTGCGACACACCCGCGCTGGCAAAGGATGGTCTTGCAGCCGCACGTGAATACGCGAAGATAGCGCCGTCCTCCGCACACGCGCTGCACATGCCCGGACATATCTTTGCGCGTCTCGGCATGTGGCAAGAGGACATCGCTTCCAACGAAGCGTCGGTGCGTGCCTCGCTACATGCTCTGGCCACACACCAGCCCGGCGGCGCGCACCAGATGCATGCCGATGAGTTCCTCATCTATGCCTATCTGCAAACCGGGCAGACGGAAAAATCCCGCCTGCTGCTGAGCAGAATTCGCGGCATCGGCCAGCAGATGCACAACATGCCCGGCATGGATGACATGAAGGATGATGGTCCGTTCTTCGACGGAGAACTGCACGCCATCTACGGCATCGAAACGCACGACTGGAAGGTGCTTGCCAATGCCACACCGCCGCCCGGCGCAAGCATTGGCGAAGATTTTTTAACGTGGTGGGGCATGGGTGTGGCCGCGGGACACCTTAAGGATGAGTCGACGGCGAAACGCGCTCTTGCCGGTATCGATCAGGCACGCACAAAGGTCGCAGCGTCGCCGTTCTCGTGGATCGTGCCCTCCGTCGACATTAAGCGGAATGAGGTGCTGGCCTGGTTGCAGTTCGCTCAGAACAAACCGCAAGACGCCGCAGCCACGATGCGCGCAGCCGCCGATGCGCAGGACAAGAAGGGACAGGATGAAGTGGATATTCCCGCACGCGAAATGCTGGGCGATCTGCTGATGCTGGAGAACAAGCCGAAAGAGGCGTTGGCGGAGTATCAGGCGTCCATGAAGCTAAGCCCAAACCGCCTGAATGGATGGAGAAGTGCAGCACTCGCCGCCGATAAATCGGGAGACGCCACACTGGCCGCACATTACCGAACGATGGCAACGAAACAGACTACCCAAAAGCCGTCCTGACTCTGTCTTGAAAACGTGGCAATGTCTGTACGGCATCGTCGTGCATTGAAAACAATAAATTTCCTGCATCCTGACCATCTAGTAGATAGTCATATCTAACGTGAAAGGTGAAACCGCAGATCGCATTCTCTCCTCCGCTCGCCAGCTTATGACGGAGCGTGGCTATTCCGCGTTTAGCTACGCTGATATTGCTGATGCCATTGGAATTACCAAGGCAAGCATCCACTTCCATTACGCCACCAAAGCGGCGCTTGCCGTTGCTGTTCTGAGAGCGCATCGACAGGGGTTGGTGCAGTCCATGGAGACGCTGGACACAAATTTCCCAAACCCTGCACAGCGCTTACAGACCTATGTGAAGTACTGGGAGGGCTGCATTCGTGACCGATCCATCTCATTCTGTGTAGCTGCGCTGCTGGCGGCAGAACTGCCATCACTGCCCGATAAGGTACAGGCGGAGGTTCGGCTTCATTTCCAAGACCTTGCTGCCTGGATACAACGAACGATGGTAGCGGGCGCGCAACACGGAAGCATCCGGCTGGAATCTTCAATCGAATCGGAAGCGCAGTTATTTATGGCGACTGTCCACGGCGCCATGCTTTCCGCGCGCGTATCCGGTAATTGCGAAGTTTTTCAACTGGCTACAGATGCTGCCCTGAAGCGCATTACACCGTAATCCTCTGCGACGCCCACTATGCAAGGCATCGTTTTGGGCTCTCCGATTAACCAACTAGTAGATTGAAAGGCTTTGAACATGCAAGCAAGAACTCGCATCCTTCGTAACCTGTATCTCACCCGCACATTGGTCCAGATTGTCTGGGCGGCTTTCGTGATCAAAGGCTCCCTCGGTCCTGGCATTACGGCAGCGCTGCTCGTGCTGTATCCGCTCTGGGATGTCGCCGCCACCTTGTTTGACCTACGCTCGGCTTCAGAAGGCCGCGTGATTCTGCAGGCAAATGTTGCGCTGGGTGTGCTGACCGCGATCTCTATCGGCGTAACGAATGTTTCGCATCCGGCGTATGCCATCGCATCTTTTGGTGCATGGGCGCTTGTGGCTGGCCTGCTGCAACTTGCCGTTGGAATCGCGCGCCGTAAGCAGCTCGGCGGTCAGTGGGCCATGATCCTCAGCGGAGCGCAGTCCACCGCGGCAGGTGTAGCGTTCACGCTGGGTGGCCTAAGCGGTAAGCTGCACGCGAAAGACCTTGGCGGCTACGCTGTTTTCGGTGCGGTTTACTTTCTTATCACCGCGTTGCTGTTGCAACGCAAACTCCATCAACAACCTTTGGAATCGCGGTAAGAGATTCGCACAAGCAAAAAGGCATCCGGTTCACCGGATGCCTTTCTTGTTCCTGCAGCAGAAGAATTACTCTTCGGTTGCGGTCTCTTCCTCAGCGACAACAACGGCGCTGGGAACGTAGTTCGGGTCGTCGCTCTTGACGGTGACCTTCACGTGGGCCGAAACCTCACGGTAGATCTTCACCGGCACGTGGAACTCGCCGATCTGCTTCAGCGGCTCCTCCAGGTGCACCTTGCGGCGATCGATCTCGTAGCCCTGCTTGGCAAGCTCAGCAGCAATGTCAGCCGAGGTAACCGAACCGAACAGCACATCGTTCGCGCCGACCTTGCGCTCGAACGTGAGCTCGACAGCGTTCAGCTTCTCTGCCTGCTCCTGCGCAACAGCCTTGTCCTTGGCTGCCTTGCGGGCTGCGGATTCCTGCATCTGCTTGATGACTGCCTTGTTGCCAGCGGTGGCTTCAATCGCCAGGTGCTGCGGCAGCAGATAGTTGCGGCCGTAGCCGTTTGCAACCTTAACGACGTCGCCACGGTGACCGAGGCTTTCGACGTCTTCCTTCAGAATGACTTCCATGTTCTTTCTCCTTGCGGACGCGCGTCGTGCGCTGTCCGGTGGAGCGCGACTTACTCGTTAAGTCACGCTGAGTAAGTTCGACTTAGTACTTCGCGGCAAACGGCAGCAGGGCGATGTTACGCGACTGCTTGATGGCCTGCGAGAGCTGGCGCTGGTGCGTGGTGCAGACACCGGTCAGACGACGCGGCGTGATCTTGCCGCGCTCCGCCACGAAGCCCTGCAGCAGGCGAACGTCGCGGTAGCTGATGTTGTCGATCTTTTCCACGCAGAACTTGCAGACCTTCTTGCGGCGGAAGAACTTGCGGCCGCCGGGGCCGCCCGCCGGACGGGGAGGACGCGATCCACCCTGCGCCGGAGCGGAGGAAGTCGGGGTGCTAGGGGTGCTGGTTTCGTCAGCCATTGTTGCCAATCCTTTCATCGGGTTCGGCGGCGTCATGCTCCGGGATTGCATTGAATCCCATGGTCATACGGAAGCAGATCGTCGCAGGTACTTAACCAAACTTCTAAGTTCCGTAGTTAGCGGAACCAGAAACTTAACAGGCTAACTTAGACAGCAGCAGCTTCAGTCTCAGCCGGAGCTTCCACTGCGACCGGAGCTTCCACCGCAGCTACAGCAACCGGTGCTTCTGCTGCGACGGCGGCCGCTGCGGCAGCGGCTGCAGCAGCCTGCTGGTCGGAAACCTTTACGCGGCTATCGCGGTGGGCCTTGATCTTGGCCAGGCGCTTGTTCTCCTCGTCGGTGCGGACAGTGATGAACTTGATCACCTGTTCCGTCACGCGGAGACGACGCTCCAGCTCAGCCACCAGGGGACCGTCTGCCGACACGTGCATCAGCACATACAGGCCGTCCTGGAACTTGCGGACGACGTAAGCCAGACGGCGACGTCCCAGCTTCTCAGTCTGTGTAACTTCGCCGCCACCATTGGTCACAACGGCGGTGAAGCCTTCGATCAGCTTATCCAGATCCGCCTCTTCGAGGTCGGGGCGAATGATGTACATCACTTCATACGTACGGTTCATTTTTGCTTCTCTTTCTGCGGAGTAAACTCCGCACCTTCGCAACGGAAGGTATGGAAAGTAAGTGGTATGCAGGCTCTTAGTTACTTACAACTAAGACTTACAACTGTCTTTCTGATTGAAGCGGTTCATCGCCGCTGCGATGCCCTCTCCAACCACCATCTCGACTGCCCGTGCCGCACAATCAAGTACTTCATCCATCACCGCGAGTTCTGTCTTGCGCATGGGAGTTAGTAAGTAATCCTTACCCCCTGCCTTGATCTCGCGGCCATCCGACAGGGCAGGTTTCCCTACGCCAATCCGGATGCGAATCCAATCTTCTGTTCCAAGCACGCCGGTGATGCTCTTCACACCGTTGTGCCCGTTGCTGCTGCCGTTGGGCCGCAGCCGAAGCTCGCCCAGCGGAAAGGCCAGTTCGTCATACAGCACGATCAGGTCTTTTGCCGGGTCCAGCCCGTATTCCTTCATCAGCGGAGCGACTGCGAGGCCACTCAGATTCATGAAGGTTTCCGGCTTCACCAGAAGGCACTCTTCTCCGGCGATTACTGCCTTGCCGGTAAGTGCCTTGCTGCGCCGGTTCACCACCATCGCACCGCGATCTTCTGCGATGCGATCGATGGCGAGAAACCCTGCATTGTGCGGCGTGAAAGCATACTCCGGGCCCGGATTTCCAAGTCCCACAATCAGCTTCACGGTCGCGTTCCTCTCGTTGCTCTCGTTGGCTATCGTTACTCCCGTTTCGTTTCACGAGAGCAACGAACAGCGGGAGAAACGAGAGAAACGAAGGTTTACTTCTTTGCCGGTTCGGCAGCCTTGGTTGCGCCCTTCGTCACTTCCGGCTCAGCAGCAGGAGTGGCCTCAACGGGTGCAACTTCCTTGATGATCGTCACGTGCGCAACCATCGTGTCTTCCGGAACCAGGAACTTGTACTTGCCAGCGTGCGGCAGGTCTGACACGTGGATGGAGCCATGCAGTTCCAGTCCGCTCACGTCCACGTCGATGTGCGACGGGATATCGCCCGGCAGGCACTCCAGTTCCACTTCGCGCAGCAACTGATCCAGAATGCCGCCGCTGTTCTTCACGCCCGTCGGCACGCCTTCCAGCATGACCGGAACGCTAACGCGCATGGCCTTGTCCATAGCAATACGCTTCAGGTCAACGTGCAGCAGCTTGCCCTTGATGGGCTCATACTGCCAGTCCACGATCATGGCCTTTGCTGCAGTGCCGCCTTCAACGTCCAGGTCGAAGATGGTGTTGTGGCCGGATTCCGAGTGCAGGATCTTCGTGATGACCTTGGGGTCCAGCGCAACCGCCACCGACTCCTGTCCCGCACCGTATACAACGGCGGGAATCTGACCGGCCACGCGCACGCGACGCGCTGCATTCTTGTTGAACTTACCTGAGCGGAGTGTTGCTTTTACTGCTTCTGTGTTTGCCATGTTTTCCTTTCGGGCGCGAGAGACAGGGAACAGGATTCAGGGAACAGGGAATAGCATCCTTGCTCTCCGCGCCTGATTCCTCGCTCTTACTCCCTTCGCGGATTTTCGCCGCTGTTAGCTGCTTGCCTTGCAAGTCAGTCGTTGCGTTATAAACCGGCAACGGACAGGCTGTTCCCTGTTCCCTGTTCCCTGTTCCCTGTTCCCTGAAACTTACGAGAAGAGCGTCGAAACGCTCGTCTCCATATGGATGCTTTCAATGGCGCGGCCCAACAGGCCAGCCACCGAAAGCACCTTAATCTTGTCCACCGCAGCCGCCTCTTCCGAGAGCGGAATGGTGTTGGTCACAACCAGTTCTTTCAGGTTGCTGTTCTTAATTCGTTCCACCGCAGGACCAGACAGCACCGCGTGCGATGCGCAGGCGTAAACATCCGTGGCACCGTTCTCCAGCAGTGCATCCACCGTCTTGGTGAGCGTGCCTGCGGTGTCCACAATGTCATCCAGAATGATGCAGGTGCGACCGTTCACATCGCCGATTACGTTCATCACTTCTGTCACGTTGATATCGGTACGGCGCTTGTCCACAATGGCCAGCGGCACGCCCAGCTTGGTGGCGAAGAAGCGCGCACGCTCCACGCCACCTGCATCCGGCGAAACCACGGTCAGGTTCGGCAGATTCAAATCGCGGAAATAACCGACCAGTACCGGCGATGCGAACAGGTGATCCACCGGGATATTGAAGAAGCCCTGAATCTGCGCCGCGTGAAGATCGACGAGCAGCGCGCGGTTCGCACCGGCGGTCTGCAACAGATCAGCCACCAGCTTCGATGTAATCGCAACACGTGGGCGGTCCTTGCGATCCTGGCGAGCATATCCGTAGTACGGAATCACCACCGTGATGCGACCTGCCGATGCACGCTTCAGCGCGTCAATCATGATCAACAGTTCCAGGATGTGGCGTTCCACGGGAGCGCAGGTCGGCTGGACCAGAAATACATCGGCGCCGCGCACATTCTCCAGCAACTGGAAGTGGATCTCGCCATCGGAAAAGCTGATGAGCTTGGTCTGGCCCATGGGCACACCCAGGAACTGGCAGACCTCTTCGCACAGCGCCTTATTTGCGGAGCCGCAGAAAATCTTGAAGCGGCGATCATCCGCCAGACGGCTGGAACGCTTCTTCTCCGGAGCGGGCTGTTTCGCGGTGCCGCCTGCGGCAATCAGCGTTGCGCGGTCAGTAATGGGTTCGGTGATGACGGGAGTAGCGGTTGCGGCGGTTGACATGGATTCGGGTGTGGTCACTGCGGTACGAGCCTCCAAGCCGTTTAGCGTTGGTTGGTTCTGCCGGATTGTCCTGCCTCTGCCCCCTCTCGTAGAACTCTGCCGCTGGGGAGCATCGACGCTTGATGGCTGGGCGACTAGGATTCGAACCTAGACAAAGTGCGTCAAAGGCACTTGACCTACCATTAGTCGATCGCCCAAAAAGTCCGTCGCGCCGTTTGACGCTTGGGAACTCTGCCAGTTCCAGTGTACTAAAGACATTGGCCTGACAACCCCGGCGATTTGCCGCAATCCGCCGGAAGCCACTGGCTTCAGACGAACATGGAACTCCAGTACGCCTCGCGAGTAAGGGAAATGGTCTTAAAAGACCGTCCTGCAAACCCCGCGGTGCGTGCCTGTGCCGCTTCTGCGTCTGCCTCCGTCCGGTATAAACCGAACAAGGACGAACCGGAGCCGGAAAGCGCCGCCATCATCGCGGACGATTCCCCGAGAGCCTCATCGCCCCGAAGGGCATGCAGAATGTCGCGCAGGAAGGGGTGTTGCTGGAAGACGACCTCTTCGAAGTCGTTCGCAATCCCGGTACGGACAAGCGCAGGAAGAGGATTCCCGGCCAGGCTCCCGGATCGTTGCAGGTTCTTATGTCCCGCATCGAGTGTTCCGAAAGCACCGGAGGCGCCGGTCTGACTGTCTGCTCCCGTACAGGCGAATGCGGACGCGTAGACGCGGCTCAACTCATCAAGTCTATCCTGCGCGGCTTCGGGGGTCAATCGAGAAACCTGCTCGTCCCAGGCCTTAAACGCCAGCGGAGTGCTTGATCCCACCGTGGGCGCGAAAACCACACAATGCATCGTTGGTAGATCAGGGTACGGCAGCACAATCTGCCCCCGGTTATGCCCGTAAACCGTTCCTCCCAAAAGAAATAGTGGGACATCGGAACCGATGCGCTCTGCCAGCGCCATACGCTGCGGACCCGGCAGCGCAGTGCCCAGTTCTCTCTCCAGGCCGAGAAGCGCCGCCGCTGCATTGGCTGATCCGGCTCCCAGCCCACCCTGTACCGGCAGGTTCTTGGTCAGCGACAGGTGAACTTCCGCCGCCAGACCCATCGCCTCCAACGCCATCTCTACAGTGCGGAAAGCAGTATTGCGAGCGTCCGTGGGCACCCGGGGATCGGTGCAGTCCATGGTGATGCGCGTAGCCGCTGCCGCCTTCGCCCTGACCGTCACCTCATCGTGCAGGCCAATGGTCTGGTACAGCGTATGCAATTCGTGGAAGCCGTCCGCGCGTGGTGGGCCGATCCTCAGGCCGAGGTTGATCTTTGCGTAGGAGCGGACGGTGGTGGACATTGCTTCTTGAGTGTACCGATGCCACACGGAATCCTGCCGCGCCCGCTGGTTTCTGCATCACAGCAAGGCAGGAGAATCTACGATGAAAGCCTTCCCCTGGTTGATTGCCGGACTTGCTGTTGGCGCTGCCGCTGTGGTCGTTGCCGCACTGAACGAACCGGAAAACACCTACAGCGATCCTGACGTGGAACATGCTGCAAATCGCATTGGCGCATGGGGTGCAAAGCAGCGCGTCAAGGGTGGCGGCGAAAGCATACTCGGCGCGGCCAAGCAGAAGTTCGGTGAAGCCACGGGCAATTATGATCTGGCAGACGAAGGCGCAGGCGAGCAGACCGTTGGCCACATCAAGGATGCCGCAGGCAAGGCTGCAGATGTGGTCAGTGACACCATCAAAGACCTGAACCGCCCGTAGACTTTATTAGTTTCCAGCAAGTTCGCGGCTGCGGAAGGTGGCGGTGATGGCGCGCAACGCCTCATCCCACCGCTGCGCCGCTTCCGCTTCATCCACACCCACGCCCTTGGCGTACAGCGTAATGGCAAAGCCCTCCGCCACCGTTCCTTCCAGGTCGAGCACCGCCGGCCGCATCGTCAGTTCCGCCGCAGCCAGCGAGTAAGGAAGATCCGTGAGTATCCGGTCCAGCCGGTGCAGCATCTGTTCCATGCGATGGCGCGAGGCAAAGATGGTGCGGTCGCGCCACAGCAGATCGATATAAGAAGCAAGGCCCGCCGTGGCAACTTCCTCATCCAGCAGAAGCTCGTCGCGCATGGCATCCAGTTCATCCGCATCCATCGCCCACACATCGCACTTTGCGGTGAACACAGGCGAACGTGAACCGTTCAACGCACGCAGGGCCGCGAGCAGAGCGGGATAGTCTTCCCCCTCGGGAATCTCATTCACGGCATACGGGTCTTCGCGCAGGTCTACCCACTGCAGCAAACCATCCGGCGATGCCCAGGGCACCACCAGGACGGGGTCGTCCGGGCCACATGCGGCATTCCAGTCGGTCAGCATAGCGGCACCCGCTCCCGCGCAGAATCGGCAGCGCGGTCTTTCACAAAATCCAGCAACAGGCGTTCCGCATAATAGCCGTCGTAATCCTGCGTGGGTTGTTCGAGGAAGGCGCAGTGGCCACCGTTCTGCGGCTCCAGCAGCGTGATGTGCGGATTGCATACCAGCTTCTGCCGCGTGTTGGCAGTCAGTCGGATGAAGGGGTCGTCACATGCATGCAGCACCAGCGTCGGCACCATAATGCGATCCAGAACCCGCGCCGAAGCAGCGCGATGGTAATAGTCACTGGCGCCAGTGAAGCCACATGCAGGGCCGGTGATGTACTCGTCAAAATCGCGGATGGATTGCACACGTGCGGCAAGCTCCGGCGCATACACTGCGGGATACAAACGACACTTAAGCCGATAACGCTGCAACAGAGCGCGCAGAAAGCGGCGTTCATAGAGGCGATTCTGCGACTCATGCAGTGCGTCGGCACTCTCTCCCAGATCCATCACGGGCGAAACGGCGACGCATCCGATCAGCTGCCGCGGAGCTTCGTCTGCGAACTCCCCCACCGCCTTCAGCATCAGGTTACCGCCCATGCTGTAGCCCGCCAGAACAACGCGGCCGCAACCGCGCGCAATGAGCCACGCCAGCACAGCCTTTACATCGCCAGACATACCGGAGTGGTACAGCGTGGGCGAAAGCGCATCGGTGCCTCCGCAGTTGCGCATGTTCATGCGGACCACGTTGCATCCCGCTGCAAAGAGGCGGTTCGCATTTCCCACCACGTACTGTGAGTACGACGATCCCTCAAGACCATGCACCAGCACGACCGTGACACGGCCTTCCGGCTCCGGTTGCCAGTGGCAATGGCAAAGAATGCGGCTGGGCAGATGCTGATCCAGCGCCACGGCTTCGGGCAGCGACTGCATCTCCTGCGGCAATGGCACGGGAACCAGTTCCGTCGTGGCCACGGGCAGGCGATCCATGCGCGGCAGAAAGTTGCCGACGATCGTCTGCAGGTGGCCGTTGCGGAGCCAGCGGCGCGGTTGAAATGGACTCGTTGCGTTCAAAATGCGATCTTTTTATTGCACCACATTTGCACAAAGAGCGTGCGCTTCGGAGTGCCTCAACCCCTGACAGCGACGATAGCGGCCTTACCCAACGCGTAAATAAGCCATGTAACCAGGACCATCACCACGCCATTTTTCACCTTCACACGCGCCACAATGGCCCCGCCAATCGCCATAAGAACCAGCGTCCACAGCGAGAACACATCCACCGAACCAAGAAGAGTCTTCAGGAAAACAGAAGAGTCAGTGCCGAGATAGAAGCCCGGATTGGTACCGACGGGGTCGTTCAGGTTGAAGTTTTCCGTCTCGCCAAAGAGCAGTACCGCCGTACTCAGCACGGATCGGAAGATGCCCGGTAAATACGCAAAGATCATCACGGCAAACATGCCGGGATATGTGCCGGATCCGCCAAGAATAAAGTTGAACCCCAGCCACAACAGCAGAGCACCAATGGCCGCCGAAACCAGCACAAAGACCGGCCATGCCCACAGCGAAACCTGCATGATGGAAGCCGTGATGGAGATCATCTGCGCACGGCCTTCCGGTGAGGCGTTCTGCATCCTCTCCGTCTGAGCGGGACTGTTACGGATGGAAGATTCCGCCAGTCCGCGCGGCCCAACCTTGGTCAGCGCCGTGGTGCTAAAGAGATAACCGAAGATGGCCATGACGACGAATGCAAGCCACCAGGAGCGGTTGCGACGAAGATCCGCGAAGGTCTTCGAGGGCGCATAAAAGATGTTGAGGACACGCTGAACAGGCGTGAGTGGCGGCTGATTATCGTACTGGTCGATGGGGCCCGGCGGGAGTGCTTCAGGATAAGCGGACATGAATCGTCTCCGGTATGCGGTGTGGAGGATTGTACCGCTCTATCTACGATCCGGCAGAGAAGTAAGTTCCGCAGGGTGGGGTGCGCCGCGGAGACGGCGATTCATGGGCTCAGAAAAGCAGGTGGCAACAAGCCATCCAAAGGCAGAGCTGAGCAGCAACGTGAACAGGCTCCACGCCACCATGCCGCGGCCCAGACCCTTACCGGTAGTGTGGCCGATATGCAGCGCCAGGAGCGTGACGCCGATCACGAAAAACTCGTGTGTAAGGTAAACCTCGTAGCTAAGACGGCCAAGCCAACGAATTGGCACGACCCACTGCGAACCCGCACGATTACGGGCGACGAGGCCGAAGATGACCATGCAGGCGCCGAACGTAAGCAGCGAATCATCCAGATCACGTACAGCAATCCAGTGCATGAACGGGCGGATGGCGGTAACGCGAAACGGCATCTCCGCAAAGAGCATGAGCGCCCCACCGGACCATGCGAGTGCAAGAAGTTTGGTGGGGGAAGGCAGGGTCCGGCGCATTTGCCAGCGTTGCAGAAGAAGCGCGGTGAGGCAGCCCATGGCAATGGCACCCATGCCGCCGAGGTAGGACTTTTCTGCCTCGAGTTCGTTGGCCGCCCAGAGGGTTCGGCCCAGCGGGGCAAGCACGATCAATGTGGTAAGCAGAAGGCAGAACAGCAGCATACCGACGCGGCGTATACGCAGAAGCAGAAGGCACGCAAGCGGAAAGAAAAGATAGAACATCTCCTCAATCGAGAGAGACCATAGGACATCCCAATTCGCTGGGAGATAACCGCGCTTTGCTTCGAGCCAGTTGAGATGAAAAGTGAGTGCAGCAATGAGAGCTTGTGGAAGTGTTGCGCGCTTTGGGGAGATGTAAAACGCATTGATGTGCAGCAGGTGCAGGATACTGAGGAGTGCAAGCAAAGCCAGCAGCAGAGGCGCAATACGTGCAAAACGAATGCGATAGAAAACACGTGGCTTCAGATGAGTGAGTGAGCCAAAGCGGCGCAGTGAAATGTAAGTGATGAGGAAGCCGGAAACGGCGAAGAAAACCGTGACACCGTTGCCTCCGTTGAGGAACAGTATTCGCCATAATGCCTGTGGCAGAACATGGCCGAGATCGTGTCCTGCAATTACGAAGCGGATATAACAGTGATGCAGCACCACCGCCGCGATGGAGATGCCGCGCAACACATCCACGCTGTCAAAACGCTGTGTCGCGGGCGGCACCCCAGTCTGCGGCAAGTGCTAACGCACTCCGGCAGCAAGCAATGCGGAGATATGCCTGCGGCGCCTGGAGGGTGCCGGCACAGCCTTTACCAGTTCCATCCTGCGCTGCGGCAAAGCGTCCGGTGTGGGCGCATTCTTCTTCTGCGGCAATCCAAGGTAGCGGCGATAGACGCTGATATGGAAGCAGGCCTGCTGGAACTCTTCTTCAACGTCAACCTTTCCGGCAACTTCCACCGGCGTAAGGTAGGCACGCATCCATGCGATTTCCGTCATGCTCATGCCACGTTTGCCCAGGTCAATGGCCTGTCCATAAAGATGCGGCGAAGCGACATCACCAGTGGGTGGTGCTGCATTGCCGTTGATGCGGACCAGATGCTTCTGAAACTCGACCGTACGCACGGCGGAGGTGATGACCAGCGGCGTATGGAAGCGCGCATAGTGGGCGCGCGCCAGATCGTTCAGAAAACGAACCGTCCACGGACGCGCATACCGCCGGTTCGCAGGCATGGTGTCGTTCACCATGATGGACTCGTTATTCGGCAGTGACACCAGCAGCTTGTAATGCCGCATCTGCTGAAGCTGGTCGTCATCTTCAATGCGATCCAGACCGTCGGCAACTGCCATCTGGTTCTGGTGCACCAGGATTTCGTGGCTGCCCTTCATGGCGGGCAACATTTTGATGCGTCCGCGCGTATCGTACAGATCGACCTTGACGGCAGGAATCACGGCTGCATCCGCCGCATCCTCATCGCTGGCAGCAACAGCGCGCCGTACTACAGGAGCAGCCTTAACGGTGCGAGTGTTATCTGTCGGAGCATCGCCGTCATCGTCAAACGTGGCGTCGGTAAGCGCCTGTGTGGTTTGCGGGTCCAGTTCCGGCTTCCTGGCCGCAGTCTTCACCGCAGCGACTGCAGAAGCAGCATCCTTGCGAATCACAATCGGTTTAGGAAGATTCGCTTTTGTTGTATCCACAGATGCCGTGTCGACGGTGTTTGTACGAACACGCTCTGGCGGCGCAACATCCGGCACAGCAGTGTCCTGGTCGCTGGCGGCCTGAGCCAGCAAATCGCCATGGACGAACGGCAAAGCAACGCGGGCTGTGGGCGCGGTACGGGGAATCTGCGTGGCAGCCTCGGCGGCGTCATCGTCGTCCGTGGTGCGAGCAAGATTTTGCGCCTGCGCCGTACGGAGGGCCTGCCGCTGCTGTTCCAACGCACGATCAAAGTCTTCCACCGTGGCTTTGCGTGGTGTCGGAGAAAGATCCGGTGCAACCACCTGCTTTACCGGCTTTGCCTTCGCCGTTGCGGGCTTGGCAGGTGCAGCAATATCTGCCGTTTCATCAGAGGACGCAGTCGTGTGCGACTTGTACCACGCATGAACACGGTCCTGCGTGGCGCGATCGACAGTTGCCGCTTCCGCCGGGGCGCCTGCCTTGCGGCTGGGGGCCTCGGCTACGGCAGCAGACTTCGTCTGAGCCGCTGCATGTGCGCCTCGCACTTCGGCACGCGCCGCCTCAATGGCTTCGCGTCCGGCAGGCCGTTTTATGGCGACTTCCGGTTTCGCAGCAGTCACCCGCTTCGCAGCGTGTCCCTTCGCAGGTTTACGAGAGGCTGCTTCCGCGCGCTCCAGTTCCGTATTGCGATGGGACTTCGCGGATTTGGCAGCAGTCGTGTGAGCAGGCGCAGCCTTTCCATGCTTTGCAGCAGGATGCGCGGCGGTGTGACGGGTGGCAGCATGACTCAGGGTGGGCAGCAGCGTTGCCGCAAGGGCGAGCGCCACCGTGCGCACCGAAAGAGAGCGGGAGACGGTTCCGTTGGGGGTCGCGGGCATGCCGTTGGCCGGCCGCGGAGAATCATACATCAGAGCCCTTTCAGACTAGGCGCGCTCCCCTGATTCCCGTAAGTGACTGGCGTGAGTCGTTACCAGTTTGTTACGTGTGAGGAAATGGCGCATCTATTCCGACAAACGCATGCGTCAGGCCGTGGAACCCTGACGTTTCTGAGAGAAGGCTTAACGTTCCGCTCTTAATCCAGCAGGCCACCCGATTCCCACTGCAGTGAATCCAGAAAACTGCGCAGCGCGGCGATGCGCGGCATGGCGAGTTCCCTCGTCTTTTCCAGCCGGATCTGCGGCGGCACCGTGACAAGCGCCTTTTCCAGCGAGCGCGCCGCATCGGCAAAGGTAACGAACCGCGTATCCTGCGCAATCTTTGCCGTCGTCCGCATCACTGCGACGGCACCCAGTTGCTCCAGCAGATCGGCGTCGCGAAGAATCGTCCCCTCCACCGTGGTGGGTTCTCCATGAGCCTCGTGCGTGCGTATGCACTCAATCACAGCCGCAATCTTCTCTGCCGGAAACCCGCATTCGCGCAGAACTTCGCCTGCGTGCGCCACGGTGTAGGCTGTGGAGTCCCACCGCTTCAACGCCTCCGGCTCCGATGGCCGATGCCCGAGAAACACCCCCAGATCATGCACCCAGGCCGCGCCAAAGAGGACATCGTCATCCACAGGCTCGCGAACACTGGCGGCGATCTCCCGCGTCAGCGCATAGAGACGCGCTTGGTGAGAGAACTTTTCCGGAGGCAGGGCCTCTGTACGAATGCGCTTCACCAGCGTGCCGCGCCAGCCCTGGTACGTCTCAAAGGGTTCCATCGCCGCAGACTACATGTTTTTACGGTGGACTTGTATCACAGGAAGGCACACCATGAGGGCCGGGAGGAATTTTGATATGGCTGGAACAGAAGTTGTCGCAACGGAACGTTCTCACGGCGTCTCCATCGCCATCAGCGTGCTGATGATTGTGCTTGGATTCCTTGCCCTGGCAATGCCTCTGGTAGCAGGCGTGGCGGTGACAGCCATCTTCGCCTGGGGCCTGATCCTGATGGGATTCCTGCACCTGGTATTCGCATGGCAGGTGCGCGGCGTGGGAGCACACCTGTGGGAATTTCTGGTCGCACTGGTCTATCTCTTTTGCGGCATTTATACCTTCATGCACCCGCTGGCCGGACTGGTGGGGCTGACCGCAATCCTCGGCGTCTATCTGCTCATCAAGGGCATTATGGAGATTGTGGGCGGCCTTGCAGCGCGAAGCATTCCCGGCTCCGGATGGCTGCTGCTGGACGGTGTTATTTCGCTCGTACTGTCCTGCATCATCTGGGCACACGTGCTGGCCGCTGCCACATGGGTCATCGGAACGCTGCTGGGATTTTCGATTCTGTTCACCGGCTTCTCGCGACTGCTGTTGCTGATGAGCGTGAAACGCGCCTACAGAACCGCAACCGTATAACCTCAGCGGCCTAACTGTCTCCGCACCAGGGCAGCGACCTGCGCAGCCTGCAGATCGCTGCCTGCCGCGTTCCAGTGAACGTCGTCAGAATGCATGTCCGCGTGTGGCTGCATCAACGCATGTTGATCGTCCACGGAGATGTTGAGCCGCTGCATGACCTGCGCCGCATCGCGATTGCGCTGGTCAATGCGAGCATTCGTAGCGCCTGTATCCGAGTCTTTGCGGACAGGTGTCGTATCGGTCCACACCAGACGTGCCTGCGGCTGCAGCTTCTTCAACGTGCTGACAACGCCCGGCAGCGATGCCGCATATTCCGCCTCAGTAAATCGCCATCCATGCATGCCGTTGTTGAAATGGATCACCGCAAACGGCACTGCCGCAAGCGCCATGTAGTCCTTTAACTGTGCCGTATAACGCGGGTCCGCGCTGCATGCCGAAGTAGCGAAGAGATACACATTCGCAACACCTTCCAGCGCCTTCACCGTTGACGGATAGTAAGCACGCGTAATGGAATCGCCCAGCAGCAAAACATTTGGCAGCGCCGGATTGGGTGATTCGGGCCGATCGGCCCACGTCCACTCAATCTTTTCCGTGCGCAGATCCGGTATATGTTTTGCCTGTGCACTGGCTGCAACAGGCAGGATGAGGCACAGTGCGAGAACATGGGGCGTCAGCTTCATGCGAACGATGGTCACATTCCTGCCGCGCCACTGGCAACTGCATCACCCCGTCAATTTGTGGCAGCAATCGCCGACACAATCCGATCCATCGCCTTCATGTCATCGCTGGTGCGTGGCGTATGCGCGTTCACCATCACCGAGAAGATCAACGTCTGCCCGCTGGCGCAATCAATATATCCCGACAGCGCACGCGCTTCGCTTAATGTTCCCGTCTTCGCGAACACATGGTCCTTCATGGGCGCACCGGGGAAACGCGCGCGCAATGTTCCGTCTTCGCCGCCCACTGGCAGAGTCGCCTTCCATGCCGCAAACCACGGCTGCGTGGCTGCATATTGCAGCAGCGTGGTGATCGCGCGTGGCGTGACAAGATCATGCCCGCTCAGCCCCGAGCCGTCGAAGAAGATGAAATCTTCCGGATCCACTCCTGCCCGCTGCGTCACAAACGTACGCACCACACGCGCCCCGCTCAACGTGGAACCATTACCAAACGCCGCGCCAAGCTGATGCAGAAAAATCTCCGCATGAAGGTTCTGCGAAATTTTATTGGTCAGCATCATGTCCGTCGCAACAGTCTGCGATGCAAATGATGCCAACACAACGTCACTGCCATTCGTAGAAGCCGAAGGAACATTTTCAGACGAAACAGCCGGGCGATGCGCCAATACGCCGGCCTCTGGCAGCGTCACCGGCTTACGCGCCTCCACGGTAAAACTGCCTTCATTCTGCGGCAGCCGATGCTTGCTCACAGGCTTCCCATCCACCTTGATGCCACGCTGTTCCAGCAGCATCTTGAACGCCGTAGCCGCATAGTCTGCGGGATCATTCATCGCAAGCTCTTCATTGTCCGGCGCGCTATCCACTGCAATCGAGCCATAGATGCGGATATTGCGCGAATCCGGCATACGGTCGATGACCAGGTGCGAACCGCTCTTCGCATCGCCCGTCTTCGCATCCACCGTGTCGATGGAGTACCACGGCATTGCAGGTGAAAGCTCATACGTGATGGGGTCGCCAACCTTCGCACCCGGCTTCAGTTTGATGTTGATCAGGTTGTCATTGATGGTCAGCGCGGAGACAGGTGCACCATAACCCCAGACCGCATCGTCAATACTCCAATCCTCGGGATACGGCTCATAAGGGAACAGCGTGTCATCACCAACGATATTCCCCGCAACATGTTTCAACCCCGTCGCAGCAACCTTATCCGCAAGCTGCGCCAGATATCGCAGCGGATCAACCGGCGGTGCATTCGGGTCAACCTTTGGTCGCTGCGCAGGTGAGAGATACGGCAACGTGGTGCCCGAAAGATTCGGGTCACCGTCACCCGCCAATTCCAGATCGCCTTCCAGATTGCCGTCGTGTATCGGCTTGAGAGGATTTGCGATCACGCGCGTTTCAAAGGTCGTATCCGCACCAAGCAGCGCTATTGCCGTAGCCGTGGTGAACAGCTTCGCATTCGACGCGGGCTGAAATAGCTGCACATCGTTCATGGTGAACACCGGCGTTCCGTCCAGCTTCGTCACACGCACGCCCCAGTGTGCACGCACCACATTCGGCTCGCTGGTAATGCGCTGCACACGCTCCGACAGGGGCAGGCCGTCATACGTGGGTAGCGCCTGCGTCTGCCCACTGGCAGATGCAATCGACACAGAAAGCAACAGAACAGGCAGAAACCGGAAGCTCATGCGGCTGAGTGTACCGCGTTCTGTGGCGTTTTCAACGGCAAGACCAGTTCGTTTCCTACAATGGAAACTATGCAGATTGCACACCGCGGCGAATATGAGTGGAAACTGCGCACACGCGCGTTGACGCTGGGGAAACGCACACTGGTCATGGGCATCCTCAATGCCACGCCGGACTCTTTCTCTGACGGCGGCGAGTACGTGTCCCCCGACACTGCCCTGCAACACGCGTTGTACATGCTGGACCACGGCGCCGACATCATCGACATTGGCGGGGAATCCACCCGCCCCGGCACGGCAGCAGGCACCACAGACGCGGTGAGTACAGACGAAGAACAGGCCCGCATCCTGCCCCTGATTCGCAGTCTTATACACACGCGACCGGACACGATCATCTCCGTAGACACCTACCGCGCCTCCACAGCGCGTGTTGCTATCGATGCAGGCGCAGAGATCGTCAACGATGTGAGCGGAATGCTGTGGGACCGCGACATGGCCTCTACCTGCGCGGAGTTGCGCTGCGGCGTCGTTGCCATGCACACACGCGGCCTGCCTTCTGAATGGGCCACGCAACCACGCCTGGAACCAGGCCGGATCATTCCCACGGTGATGGACGAGCTCCGCGAAACCGCCTCGCGGCTGATGCTTGCAGGATGCAACCAATCCAGCATTGTCCTTGATCCGGGCTTTGGCTTTGGCAAAATCGGCAATGAAAACTGGACGTTGCTGCACGAGATGGATCGTCTTCAGGAACTCGGCTTCCCTCTGCTTGCAGGGCTTTCACGTAAAGGCTTCCTTGGCGACACGCTGCGAGACCCGGCTGGAGCAACACCTCCCGCGCCGCAGCAACGCGATGAAGCCACCGCAGCAGCAAACGTCATGGCCGCAATCGCGGGCGCACACATCGTCCGCGTTCACGATGTCCAGCGCACACGTGAAGCTGTCACCATCGCAGACAGACTTCGCGAAGCTGCTCTTTAAATCGCGTTTATCGGCTGCTGTTCTTGCTCAGCCGCCGATAATAATCCGCAACGGAATCGCTATATCCCGCCGGGATGGTCTGCGGAGTTCCCGTATGCGCTGTAGTTTCACCACTGCGCTGTAACTCCAGTTCCAGGCGATCCACTGTGCGCAACACGTCGCTGTGCATCTGTTCCACCATCGCAGGATTCCCCGGGAACCGTTTCGGGTCCAGGTTCTGCATCTGCCGGGTCAACTCGGCAAGATCCTTCTGCGCCTGCGGATCATCCCGCACCATGCCGCGCAACGCCTGCAACTGTCGCAACGACTGCTGGAAATTTCGTTCCGTATCCGCGGGATTATCCGAGGTGTCTTTCGCGCCAACCGCAGTACCGCCACCAGCATAGGTGTTGTTGCCTGTATTGACGCCGCCAAAGACCGTGCCCCGATTTCCTCCGCCAGCATTCACGCGATTACCCAGATCACCAAGCTGGCCACCACGATCATCGGTAGCACCGTCGCGGCTATTACCGCGAGTCAAAGCGCCACCGCTACGATTGCCCGCTGTTTGCGCATTGCCGCTCTGACCTCCGCCATTTTGGCCGGACTGCGCACCGCCGCCTTGTTGCGATCCATTGCCCTGCTGCTGTCCTTGGCCTTGCTGTCCGTTGCGATTCTGCGAATCATTCCCCTGCTGACCGCTGCCACCACGATTCAAGCCATTGCCCTGCCGCGAAGCCTGCATTGCCTGCAACTGCGAACGCAAACGCGCCACCTGCCCCAGTGCCGCTGTCTGATCAGGCTTGCCAGCGTCACCTGTGCGTTGTCCATTGCCACTACCCACGGCGCCGGATGCTGCATGAAGTTGTTGCGACAACTTCGACAAGCCATCTGCAATGCCCTTCTCAGTACCGTTGCTGTTGGGATTAATGCCGCTGCGCAACCAATCCGCGCTACGCTGCATGCGATTGTCGAGATCGCTGTTGTCCATCTCCGACAACGCATCGCGCACCTTCTTCGCCGCATCCGGCTGGTTCGAAGCCATGCCCGACGCTGCGTCGCGCATGTTCTTCTGCAGCTTCGATAAGCTATCCGACAACTCTTGCCGATCACTCGCAAGCTGGTTTCGCTGCCGCATGAAGTTCTGAATGTCCTGCGGATTGAAACTGTGATTCTGTGTCTGCTTCGTGAAGTCATCCACGCGCTGCGCCTGCGCCTTTTCCTCCTGCTGAATACGATCAGCCTCACGTGAAAGCTGTCCCATGCGATTGCCCGCAAGGTTCTGCTGCGCACCACCAAGCAAGCCCGTTGCCTCACGCAAACGCTCCGCCGCCTGCCGCTGCGCCTCCGCACTGCTGCTGTTTGCACCAGGCGCTCCCGCACGCTTCATCGCATCGCTGGCAGAGCGAACACGATTCAAAGCCTGTTCAATCCTCTGATCCGCACTCCCTTGCGATCCGCTACTACTACTGCGGGCCTGTTGCTGGCCGTTGTTGCCGGAAGAGGAAGTGCCCTGACCATTCTGCTGGCTTCCCTGTTGTCCACGTTGAGAAGAAGATTGTCCGCCCTGCGAAGAAGACTGCCCCTGTTGCCCGCTTTGCGATGAGCCCTGCTGACCATTCTGATTATTCTGTGCAATCTGCTCCATCTGCCGCTGCAACTGCTCCGCCTCACGACGCAACATCTCTTGCTGCCAACGCTCTTGAAACGCCTGCTGCGGATTCTTCTGTTGCTGCGCCAACTCCTCTTGTCGCTTCGCCAACGCATCCAGCTTCGCCAGCGCATCCTCCACCTGTTTCTGATGTTCTTCCTGCGGAGACGAGGTGCGGGCCGTCTCATACTGATTCTTCTCGGTATCTAACTCCAGGTCGAACAGCGAAGCCAGGTCGCGCCCCGTGCTGTTCCCACCACCACCTCCCCCACCTCCCTGCTGTCCAAATGCCACCTGGATCTGCCGGAACGTGGCCTCTGCGCGCAGCAACGCCTGCAATGCTTTCTGTTCTGATGCGAGAGCGCCCTGCCACTTCGTCACAGCCAGCTTCTCGCTTGCAGGCAGCATGTTCTTCGCTGCCTCCTGCATGGCTTTGTCAAAAGTAGTGAACTCCTCATTCGCTTCAGAAAGATCGCGACTGTTCACGCGCACACTCAACGCATTCACCTGATCTCGCAGCTTACTCTGCGCGCCGGACAGAAAATCTCCCTGCGCCTTTGCAGTCTTCTCCGTGGCAGTCTTGTCGTTGATCTGCTTCCACGTCTGCTCAATCAACTCTTTCTGTCGCCGCGAAATATCCGTCTGGTTGCTGCCCTGCTGTCCGCCTCCTCCTCCACCGCCACCACCCTGCTGCGACTGCGAAAACTCACGCTCAAACGGGTCCGCCTGGATAAACGAAATATCCGTGCGCGACTCCGCATGACCATCGCGCGCCGTCGCATACAGGCTGATGAGGTCACCCGGCTGCATTTTGAAATCTTCCAGCCGCAATGTGTACTTCCCATCGGCATCGCGCGCACCCGGCTTGTTCAATATGGCAATGTCTTTATCCGGGCCACCATTCACGCTGTAATGCAGATGCATATCGCGCAGTCCAAACTGCGCACCGCCCTTCACGCCGATCGTCACCTCCTCGATCGGACTGGCACGATAGTCGCGCCCCGGCTTCTCAATCGCAATCTGCGGTGGTTCTGCCTTATCGGTTGCAATGAAATAGTCCTCGCTCAAGCGCACCGGCTTGCCATCGGCGGTTCCTGCAACGTGATACGCCCCATCCTTGGCCATCGCAATCGTTCCCTTGTAACGATTGCCTTCCACAGGCTGCAGATGAATCGTGCGCCCATCATCCAGCGAAAGGTTGCCATCCTTCAGAGGGCGGTCCATCTCGATCTGTAACTCTGCCTGCGTGCCTTCAATCGCGCGCAGATCGCCTGCATGTTCCTGCGTCTCTGTCTTCAACCCCGTCCACGCAGGATAGTGATACGTCACCTTCACTGATTTCACCGCGGCAAGATCCGCCACGCGCACTGTGTGATGTTCGGAAGTCAACGGCCCTGCAGTAACGTAATACTCCACATCCTCAGGCAAACCGGTAAATGTGAACTGATAGCTCGCATTGCCCGTTGCCGATGGAATCGCCTGCATCGCCACCGGCTCCCATCCATTGCTGCTGTGAAAACGCGCAAACAACTCCACGCGTTCCGGATGCAGATTCGTCACCTCTGCCGTGATGAGTTGATCGCTATTACGACGCACCGTCACATCGCCGGGCTGCACCGCAATCGCATACAACGGCTGCACAGCTTTTCGTTCACCACGCCACAGCAGCGACGCTCCATAACCCACATACCCCGGCGCAGCAAAAATCATCCACAACAAGGCCGCAAGACACGCAACGCCAGCACCAGCGAACATCGCCAGCGTGGACGCTGACACAACTGAGTGCGGTTCTACATTTTCTGTGCGCGTCAGCGTGTCCGCAGCAAGCAACTCAACAAACGGATTCGCCTCTTCCTCACGCTGACGGAACGTCGTTAAACGATCTTCAAGTTCAGGATGCGAAGCCTCCACACTCGCGATCGCACGCGATGCCGTCATCCGCCACAATGGCCATGCAATCCCTGCACACGCAACAACAACAAGCACTGCAAGCAAAACCGCGCGCGACTGCACCGTGCCCGCATGAGGAAACGCATAATGATTCAGCAGCAACACCAGCACCAGCGTCATCACCAGCGCTGTTGCAAAGAAGATCGCCACGCCACGCACGCCGGCCCGCACCTGCAACCGTTGCTGGATGCGTGCAATATAACTGCGGAGTTCGCCCTGATAACTCATGCATCCTCCCGCTGTGTGGCCATGTAGCTGCCGGAGAGCGTTGTCTCCGCAATCGCTACGAGGAGTGCCAGCAGCATAACCCACCACCACAAGCTCACGCGCTGAAATTTCGCATCATTAGTCGCTGCAACAGTTTGACTCTGCGCTTCACCGCTGTTGCTTCCCGCCCACAACTGCTGCAAATCCTGCGGCATCGGCTCCAGATCGCTTTCCAGTCGATTCGCATTCACGCCAATCACCGCATCCCGACTGCTGGCAAAATGCACACTGTAAAAACCAGTGCGCTCCAACCGGAATGTCTGCGCCGTACGCGTTTCCTCCAACGACAGCGCACGCTTCATGTCCGGATCGATTACTTCGACATTCGCTGTCGATGCATTTCCAGAACGCAATACTACAAAGCTATCCACCATGCGCGAACCAGCCAGTCGCTCTGCACCGGCAAGATACCGCGCGCTGCGATCGACAAACGCAACAAACACCGGATGCAGCGGCAGATCGTTCGTCAGGTTATCTAACCCTGTGGTCAGCAGCAGTACATGCCCTTCGCCCATCGCACGATCCAGCAGCAACGGCGTTCCATCATTCAGCCGCGCCAGCACACGCGCATTCGACGCATCCACCTGCGATGCATAAAGGATCTTCGCCTCTGCCCATCCGCCGTTGTCACGCCCCGGCTGCGCATCCTGCAGCGCAGGATGTGTAAAGTCCACCTGCCCCACCGTTGCCGGCGCATTCGCACTATAGCTGCGCGTATCCTTCACATCGCTGCCCCACAGCGGGATACGCGCATGATGCCCCGCAGCCGTTCCCAGCGCGATCAGGACATTGCCACCCTTCTGCACGTAGTCCTGCAGATTGTGTTCAAAGATGGAAGGCAGCGCCACCGCATCCGACAAGACCACAAACGCAAATCGCGAAGGATCAAGATCATTCGCAGCAGCCGCACTCGTACTCTGCAACGTGAATGAAGCACGCGCCGCGGCCGCCAGCGCCGAACCGTAATACACCTCCGAACGAGCATCGCCAATGCCATGCAGAAACAACACCTTCTCCGGATCAGAACGTCGGATCGCAAAATAACTCACATCGTCTGCAGCAAACGCATCGCCGCCATCAATGCGTGCCTCACAGCGATTGAATCCATAAGCCACATCCAACGGCGCAAACTCCACCGTGGCACTGCCGTTCTCCGGCACGTCCACCTGCTTCGTTGCAACAATGTGCCCATTCACCAGCAGCGACACACTTTTCTTCGCCGCACGCGCATGGAATCCAGTCACCGTAACGCGTGCGCGTGACTGCTTCGGGTCTTTCACATCCGCAATCTCCGCGGGCGCATCCACACTGGCCACAGTCCAGTTCTCCGTGGAATTCCCTTTTGCCACCTGGTGCAACGTCAGCACCACATCCGGCGGCAACACCATGTCCGCAAAGCTCGCAGGCACTGCAGACTTCTGCATGTCGCTGAACAGATGCAGGTCCGCAGGCTGCCTGCTCCCCTCGCGCAGCGAACGCAGCGTGCGCGCCAGTTCGCCATAACTCGCATGGCCATCGCCTGGCTGAATGCTCTCCAGCGCGGACCGCAGCTGCGACCCATCTTCCGTCGCTTGCGTCAGCACCTGGACTTGGCCACCCAACGCAATCACCTGTGCCCGCTGCGAAGCAGTCCGTTTCGCCAGCATCTCCAGCGCCGCACGCTTCGCATCTTCAAAGCGAGTACCCGCACGCATGCTGTACGAGTTATCCAGCACAATCATCAGCAACCGTCCGGCAGGATCAGCCGCAGGCCGCTTCACAAATGGATTCGCAAATGCCAGCACCACCAGCAACACCAGCGCCGCACGCAATACAAATAACAACAGGTACTTCAATCGCCGATGCTTCGTGGAGCTCTGCGTGCCGCGTTCAAAAAACATCAGCGACCCGACAGGACGCGGCACCGTGACATGACGCCGCAGCAGGTGCACAAACACCGGCACCCCCAGCGCAAGAAATCCCCCAAGAAACCACGGCGCAAGAAATCCCACGGCTTAACGCATCTCCTTTCCACGCTGATCGTTCGTCGTCACGCATTCCCTCGCTGGCGCAGCGTCAAATACTCACGCAACGCTTGATCCAATGGCTGATCCGTTAGCAACAGCCGATAATCCAGTCCGGCAGCACGCGCCTTCGAGCGCAGCGCTTCGATGTGCGCCTGCATTTTTTGTCGATACGTCGTCTTCGCATACTCCGGAATCACTTCAATGCGTTGGTCCGTTTCAAGATCAACAAGCACTGAGGCTGATCTCAACTCCATCTGCACTTCCTGCGGGTCCAGCACATGAAACAGCACCACTTCATTCCCGTGAAAGCGCAACGGCTCAATCGTCTTCACAATCAACTCCGGCTCTTCATAAAAATCCGAGATCACCACGGCAATCCCGCGCCGGTGTAACAACTGCTGAAAGTGATGCAGCGGCTTACCAAAATCCGTCCGCGCTCGCGGCTCTGCGTGTTCGAGCCCGCCCAGTAATCGCGCCATCTGCCCTGACCGCGCGGAAGGCCGCACATACTCGCGCACCTCGTCATCAAACACGATCAGCCCCGCGGCATCACGCTGCTTCTTGATCGCCATGTAAAACAACGAAGCCGCAAGATATCGCGCATAATCCATCTTGGAAACATTCGCGCTCGCCAACTGCATGCTGTTGCTGGCATCCAGCAGCACCGTCAACTGCGAATTCGTCTCGCCGCGATATCGCTTGATGTAAGTGCGATCGGTGCGTCCAAACAGGTTCCAGTCCACATGCCGCAGATCATCACCCGGCGTATACGCGCGGTACTCCGCAAACTCCTGCGAGAAGCCGAAGTCTGGTGACCGGTGCAGCCCGCCCACAAAACCATCCACCACCGTCTTCGCCAGCAAGTCCAGCGAAGAGATGGCCGACAACACCGCAGGTTGTAAAAATCGCTGCAACCGTTACTCCTTCGGCCGTGGCACAGTGGCAATCAACCGCGTAAGAATGTTGTCCGCATCCACACGCTCTGACTCCGCATGGAAATTCAACAGGATGCGATGCCGCAGCACAGGAATCACTACGGCAGTAATGTCCTCCTGCGCCACGTGATATCGCTTCCGCGACAACGCACGCGCCTTCGCAGCCAACACAATAAACTGCGCCGCACGGATACTGCCGCCATAGCTCACATACTTCTTTACAAACTCCGGCGCATTGTCACTCTTATGTCGCGTCGCACGGACAATGTCCACCACGTAACGCGCCAGCGTCTCCGAGATGGGCACCTCACGCACCAGGCTTTGAAAATCAAGCAGCTCTTCCGCAGAAGTAACAGGAGTAATGATGGGCACGCGTGTTGTCGTGGTTAAATCAACAACCTTCAACTCATCCTCAGAACTCAGGTAATCCAACACCGCATTGAATAGGAAGCGATCCAACTGCGCCTCCGGCAGCGGATAGGTCCCTTCCAGTTCAATCGGGTTCTGCGTAGCCAGCACAAAGAAGGGCGACGGCAGTTTGTAAATATGCCCACGCACCGTGCATGACCGCTCCTGCATCGCCTCCAGTAGCGCAGCCTGCGTCTTTGGCGGTGTGCGATTGATCTCATCGGCAAGAATCACATTGCCAAAGATTGGCCCCTGCACAAACGTCCATCGACGATGCCCGGTCGAAGCGTCTTCTTCAATAATGTCCGTGCCGGTAATGTCCGAAGGCATCAGGTCAGGCGTGAATTGAATGCGCCGAAACTCCAGCCCCAGCGCCTCTGCAACCGTGCGCACCATCAGCGTCTTCGCCGTCCCAGGCATACCGGTCAGCAAACAATGACCACCGACAAACAATGCGATGAGCACCTGCTCAATCACATCATCCTGCCCAACAATGACCTGGCGAACCTGCTGGACAATGCTCTCGCGCACCGCATGGAATCGTTCAATGCGCTGCTGAAGTTGTGCTGCATTCGGAGGAAGATCGGTGAAAGCCATCTGGTCTCGCGTTCCTTTCACTTCGTTTGTTGCAATTCAAGTAAGAGCTTCTGCGCAGGACGAAAATTCGGAGCTGCCTCAAGCGCCAGCAACACCGTCTCCTGCGCCTTATCGCGTTGTCCCGCTGCCATGTATGCAGATGCCAGGTCATACTGCGCGCCCGCCATATCCAGCGGATGCGTTGCCACTGCCGCCGCATATTCACGCACTGCGCCGTCATACTGCTTCGCGGCAATTAACAGCGAGCCAAGATGCTTATGCAGCTCCGTGTCCCGCACGGGATAGACATAAAGGATGTGCGTCAACGTTGCGATAGCAGCAGGCGCGTCTCCGGCCTTCTCCTGCAATGCTGCAAGCCTTTTCAACAATTGCGGCTGCTGTCCACCCGCATGCATGTAGGCGTTCAACGCCTTCACTTCTTCCGCAGCATTGCCCTTCACATGCTGCGCATCCGCAAGCAACTCATACGCATTCGCATCGCCCGTGTACTCGGGATACAGAGCAATCACCGCAGGCGTATTCGCAATCACATCGTCATACTGCTTCGCTTCAGCAGCAGCCACCAGCGCTTTCAGCTTCGCGCGCCACGCATCAAAGCCCTGTGCTTCCTTGCCGTACTGCTTATCGATCGAAGCAAGGAACTGGGTATCAAATTCCTCCGGCGAAAGATGCAGTACCGACTGCAACGCCTGCTTCGTATCCTGCCCCGCTGCATACGCGCGCACCATCTCCAGCAGCTTCGCCTCACCTGCCGTGTTGCTGATGTAATCGCAAATGGCACCGGCCTGAAAGTAACTCACCAGCACCTGCCCCGGATACTCCTGGTGTACAAATCCGCGGTCCAACTTCTCCACTGGCATCAACTTCTTATCGCGGATGGCCAGCAGAATATCCGGTGTCACACGGTCTCTCCACTCCGCCGAGCGCTGCCCTTCCTCATGCACCGCAAGCCCTTCCGTAAACCATCGTGGCACGCGTTGATTCGTCGCCGTAATGATGTACGCATGACTCATCTCGTGCCACAGCGTCGCGCCCCAATTGAACTCGCCCGGCTTGCGTCCTGACGGCGAATCCATCGCGATCACCTGCCCGAACGTCACGCCCAGCGCACCCAGCCCCGGCATGCCCATAGTGCGCACAGCAAAGTCTTCATGGTTGGGATACATCTCCACCTGCACTGGGCCATGCAGTTCCATCGCATACTTCTTCGAGTACGTCGCAAGAATGGTATGCAGTTCAGCCTGCACATAGGGCGCCAGCAGATCGCTCTCCTTCGGATCAAGGATAAGAACTGTGTCCGCATCCTTCACCGTCTTAAACTTCGCCAGCGAATCCAGCAACCGCAGACTGTTCACTGTTGCTGGATCGCGGTAGCCATTGTTATAGGCAAGCTCCAATTCTTTTTGCGGTTCATCCGCGCGTCCCAACCGCATCTCCTCGATACCCAACGCTGAATGCGCTGCCCATAACTCCGGCTGCTTTTCTGTTGCCTTGCGGTAACATTCGGCCGCATCGTTAAACCGGTAATGCAGCTCCAGGTGATGCGCCATCTGCATGTACGCCGCACCATCCTGCGGATTCACCGCAGCAATCTTCGCCGTCCATACATCTGCAGAACGATCTGCGATCAACTCCAGCGCGCCATGTGTCGCCATAGCGCTGGTCGCTTCCGCATCCAGTGCGAGTGCGGCATCCGCTTCCTTTACTGCCAATTCGCGATTGTCGTTATCCAACGCAATCTTCGCTGCAAGCTCATGCGCCGCAGCCAGCTTCGGATCATGCTCCAGCGCCTTTGCAATCGAGGCATTGGGATTGCCGCTGTAATCCTCCGCCTCCACAATGGCCAGCCCCAGATACGCCTGTGCATTATTCGGATCTTCCTGCAATGCCTCGCGAAACAGGTCCGCCGCCTCGGCATTGTTGAAACGCTCATGCAGCAACATGCCCCAGCGCACCTTGTAGATCGCAGGACTATTCGCAGCCGTCGTAGCATCGCGGAAATTCTCATTCGCGCTTTGCCAATCCTCTAACCCCCAGGCACCTTCCGCACGTTCGTACGTACTGCCGCTCTGCGTCAACTGCGTAAAACAGGCGCGCGCGGACTGGCCATGATGCACCAGTTTCCAGCAGTCCGCAGGAGTCACGGCGTGCGCAGATGAAGCAAACATCACGAAGGCGAGAAGGGATTTCATTGATCCAACTCCCCCTGCACCCGCGCCAGTTCCAGCAACGCTGCCGTCAACTGTTTCTTGTAGTCGGCGGCATCCATCGCGGCCTTGTTGTACTTCAGCACATCAATCTTCTGTTCCAGCTCTTCCTTCTTTGCCAGCAGCGACTGCTTCCCAGGATCAGCCGCTGCCTTCTGCGCCGCACCATAACGCAGCAGCGTAAAACTGGCCATCAACTGCCCTTGACCATTCCCTGCATCGCGCACTGCATCCCCGCGGCCGGTGTCGTTGAACACTGCATGTTCTGTTGCCAGCCGCTTCTGCGACTCATAAAACGCAGCCGTCTTACGCGACGCATATGTGTAAGCCTCTGCCGCCGTCAGCGATTCATTCTTGTCCACATCCGCGGAAGTATCCTGCAACGCCTCGACAAAGTAGCGCGCGAAGACGGTTGCGTTCTTCTCCGTGCCGGACTTCGTCGCAGCAATCACAATGCGTCCGCTGCGTTCCAATGCCGCCACAGCGCCGCCGCTCGAACTCGTCGTGTCCACCACCAGTTGGCGTTTCGCCGCAATGCGATCGCACATCGCAGCAATCTCTGTCGCGGTCAGATCCGGACCAACCAGATTGAACTTGTATTCCGTTCCATCAAACGATCCGTGACCAATCAACACCAGCACAAAGTCATCGGTCGCCGTGGCCTGCTGCGCTACGTTCGACAATGCCGTACGTAACTGTGCCGCGGTAGCCTGCGCTCCGGTCAGAGTGACAACATGCGCCGCTGCCACACTACGAAAAACCTTGTCCAGGTCCTTGGCATTCGCGTTGAAGCGCTGCTCATAATCCGGCTCACCTCCCAACCCCGCAACGGTGACATAGTACGTCGCAGCCGCGGCATGCATCGTGAAGACGAAGCTCGCAAGGGACAACAGAAGTCGCTTCATACGACACCCCATTTCCGTCGCATCAGCCATTCTGCCAATGGCAGCGCCAGCAGCAGCACAAACACAATCGGCATGTTCCAAAGCTCTTTGATGGAACGAACGGAGATACCTGCCTCGGAATACGAGATATCCTGCGGCAGATTTTTTAGGTTGTTCCCGGCCCAGGCACTGCCGCCCGTATCGCGTGCAAGCTGCTCCAGCAGCTTCGGATTTGCCTCCGTGTGAAATGCCTCTGCCACACCGTCCTCGCGCTGAAACGTGGCGGTATCGCGACCAAGCTCATCCTTCTCAGAGGTAGCCGTAACCTCTGCAAGATACGGCCCCGCTTTCTCCGCTGTATAACTCGCGGTGTACAACCCCGGAGTCTCTTGTGATGGCTTCATCTCCAGCGCCGCATCCACGCCAGCAGGCCCGGTCACATGCGCCATCACATGCGCATCGCGCGCCGGTTGAAACTGCTTGTCATACACATTCGCCGTAATGTCGATGTGTCCCGTATCCGACAGCGTGCGCGCCGATGTGTTCACGCTCACAGCGCCCGGTGTATCCGCCACCAGCCAGCGCAGCAACTGCTGAAAGAACAAATTGTGCGAAGGATCACCCAACGCCTCACTCATCTGCCATCGCCATGTGCCGCCGCTCGCCAGGATTGCGGTGCGCCCATTGCCATAGTTCTGCGTAATAAGAAACGGCATACGCTTGCCGCCGCTGCTCATCTCCGCAAGCACCGTCGCACCCGGTTTCGCGCTGCCGGGATCTTCGAAGTCCGCAAGATACGTTAGTTTTCTCCAACGCTCCGCATTCTTCTGCGGGTCTTCCAGCAACCGTGTCATAGGCGATGCCACCCCAGCGTCCGTCAGATTCACCACGGCCGCATTGCGTTTGAAGTGATTCGTCCCTCCAGGAAGAAACGTGGGCATCAATTCATTGAGTGATGACGCAGTCCATCCACCATCACTCAATGACTGCCTTCCCCCAAGAAACAGGACGCCGCCGCCGCGCCGATCCACATACTCGCGTATCAACTCCTGTTGTGCCGGCGTGAAGTAATCCGCCGCAACGGAGCCAATGATGATGCCGCTATACGCAAACAAGTCTTCAGCCTTCGTGGGGAATCCGTCGGCAAGTTCATCCGGCCCGCTGATGCCCTGCCGGTAAATTTTGTTCTCGCTGGTGCGCAGCATGGACACAATCTGCACGGAGGGATCATCTTCCTCTGCGCGACGCAGAAAACGGAACTGCCATCGCGGTTCGCCTTCCACATACAGGATGCGGCGCTTCGCATCACGCACCAGCACAGGCCGCGTCAACGCATTGTTCTTCGCGTTGCTCTCATCTGCGAACGGCTCCACAGAAAACACCAGCGTCCGCGCGTCCGCATCGCCAGCAGAGAAGAACAGCGGCTCTGTCTGCATCACACCATCGCGTTGCAACGTGACGCTTTTCGCCGCAAGCGTTCGATCACCGTCACGAATCGTCAACGTCGCCTGCCGATTCGCATAGCCATGCTGCACGAACGTCAGCGACGCAGTGGTGCGCGCATTCACCACTGTGTTTGGCGCTACGCTAACGTCTTCCATTTCGAGATCACGCAACGGCTTGTCTGAACCAAACACAACGGTATGCACCGGCAGTCGGCGATTCCGCAACGCCTGCATTGCTGCCAATGAAATACCGCTGCCGCCAAGCCCCGCAGCGTTCTCGCTGCCGTCCGTGAGCAGAACAACAGCGCCCACAGGCAGGTCCGCAGTCTCCGTAGCAAGCTGTTGCAACCCATCGCCCAGGTGCGTTGCACTTCCCGTGGCTGCAACACCATGCAGCGAATCGATTTTCGTCAGCTTGCTGTCCAGTGTGTATAGCCGCGTGTGAAATCGCTTGTTTAAACCATCCAGAACGCCGCCATGCAACGCATTCAGCGCAGCATCCACGCGCGGTTTACCATTCACATCCGCTGTCGCCATGGAACGCGAATCATCCACCACCACCGCAATGATGTTCTGCTGCGAACTCAGTTCCGCAACCGACAGCGCAGGCTGCCACAGCAGCAGCAGAATCAGCGCCACCAGCGCTGACTGCAACGCCCACACACTCCACGCGCGTCGATGCGTCATTGCCGGTGTTTCTTTCCGGTACGGCTTGATCTGCCGCAAACGATACCGAATCAAAACTCCAAGCCCCACCAGCGCAAGCACCACAAGCAACGGCAGCAGCCACACAGGCCACCGCGACAGGAACACAAGATGCCCCTTCGCAAACACCGTACTCGGATACTTGAAGAGCAGCGGAAACATGTTCAGGAAAGCGCCTCAGTGCGTCATGCCATACAGGATGTAGTCCAGCCCCACACGAAACGCCATGGAGGCAAACGGTTCCGGGTAGTAAGGATCATCGGCCCACTCCCACGCGTCGCCCAGGTGCATGTTGTGACAGATCGCCACCATGATGCGGCCATCCTTATCGCGGATGGCGCGCCACTTCGGCTGATAGCCATCCTTCTCATAGGTGCGATGCGTGCGGATGTAATGCTCGCCGGGAATCTGCATCTTGTCGTCCACGTCATACAGCGTGTGAAATATCTCATCGTTCGATTGCAGATCTTCCACCGGGCTGTCTGGCAACACCTGTCTCATGCCGCGCATGAAGTTGTCCCAGTCTTCCGTGCCATGGAAGTCATCCACCATCAGGAAACCGCCCTTCAACAGATAGTCGTGCAGCCGCTTCGCTTCAGCATCCGTAAAGGTCCACGTCTGCACCTGCACCGCATAAATCCATGGATAGTTGAAGATGTCATCGGAATCCAGGTTCACCACCTGCTCATAAGGCCGCCCATCAATGCGCGTAAGCCGATGCATGGCAATCAGGAACTGCCGATCGGCCTTGGGATAATCGCGCGCCCAGGAAGAGCGTCCGAAGTACCCACCGCCATATCCGCCATAGCTTGCAAGAGAAGACGCAAACGCCAGCCGCGACCAGTAAAACTCTGACTTCACATTGGAAGGCGAATCGTCACTGCCAAAGCCGAAATTGCCCACGCGCTGCCACGCACGAACACCAACAGCACACACGATTCCGCACAGGGCGGCGAGCAATGCAATGCGCGAAAGCTTCATCGGGAGGCGTCCTCCAAACAGAAAGCGGTATGCGTGCGTGTGCGGCTGAGACTATCAGATATCGCCTGCGTCTTACCGATACAGACGAACGACAACGCGCAGTTGTTGCAGTGTTATCGAAACAGTTGCAGCGCCTATCTGGCGCATGAGACGATGCACCCACCCGGCACGTGAGCGGCATTTCCAAAGAAATGTGAGGAAGCCTTGGACCGGCGACACCTTCTGAAGATGGGATCTCTCGCCGCGCTCGGCCACCTTGCCCAGCCGTGCGTCCCCCTCTTTGCGCAACAGCAACAAACCAAAGCCGACTTTGAACTCCGTATCGCTCCCGTGCAGGTTGACCTGGATCAGCAGCGCTCGCTCTCCACCATTGGCTATAACGGCTCGGCCCCCGGCCCGCTATTGCGCATGAAGGCAGGCAAGCCCGTCACCGTGGATATCTTCAACGACACCGACACCCCAGAACTCGTCCACTGGCACGGCATGACCATACCCGCCGAGGCCGACGGTACCGAAGAAGAGCAATCGCCGTTCGTTCCTCCGCACGGACATCGACGCGTCACCTTCACGCCCGGCCCTTCCGGGCTGCGCTGGTACCACTCGCACGCCATGGCCATGGACGACCTGCACAAAGGCGGCTACACGGGCCAGTTCGGCCTGGTTTACGTGGAAGACGGCAACGATAAAGGCAGTTACGATCAGGAACTCTTCCTGACCCTGCGCGACTGGGAGCCGTTCTTCTCCGGCAGCATGGAAGACGATGACGACGACACGCATGACGCCCCCATGCTGGAACAACCGCCAAAAATCAACAACGATCCCAACGGTCTCGAAGTCGTCTCCGTCACGTACAGCATCAATGACAAAGCGCTAGGCGCAGGTGATCCCATCCGCGTGAAACAGGGGCAGAAGCTGCTCATTCATTTCTGCAACGCCAGTCCCATTGAAAATCGGCGCGTCGCTCTTGCGGGCCACACCATGCGGGTCATCGGCATGGACGGTAATCCCGTTCCCAGGCCCACAGAACGCAGCAGCGTCTTTCTCGGCGCAGGCGAACGCATCGATGTGGAAGTCACCATGAACAACCCCGGCGTCTGGATTCTGGGCGGTACAGAAAAGATGGTGCGCGAAGGCGGCCTCGGCTGCATCGTGGAATACGCCGGACAAAAGAAACAGCCCACGTGGATCGATCCGAAAAAAGAACCGTGGGACTACAGCAACTTCGCGCTGCCGCAATCCACGCAGCCTGCACCGAAGAACATCCTCGACATGCACTTTGAGAAACTGCCGCGCGGCATGGGCAAATTCAACGTGTGGACCATCAACGGCAAACCCTACCCGCACGAAAACGAATACGCGCTGCAACGGGGCGAGCGCTATCGCCTCATCATGCGCAATTGGAGCGACGATGCCCACCCCATGCACCTGCACCGCCATCTTTGGGAGGTCGTCGAAATGAACGGTAAGAAGATGGGCGGATTGATGAAGGACACCGTCGTCGTCCCCTACTACGGTCGCGCCGTCGTTGACTTCACCGCAGACCAGCCCGGCCTTTCGCTCTTTCACTGCCACATCCAGCAGCACATGGACTACGGCTTCAAGGCCCTCTTCCGTACCACATAGACGCAGGCGTATCGTTCCTCCTATGCGGAGAAAGCAACTGGCTGGAAGCTTCTGTACGACAGCACAGGACCACGACTTTCCGGTTCAGTTTCGCAACATCAAGCTGCGCAAAATGCCATAGCCCAACAAGTTTTCCGCAGCAGAAAAATCTGGCCACAGCGTATGCTGAAGGTGAATGGAAAGCGAAAACATGCTGCTGGCCGTCCTGGCGCTTCAACTCATCCTTCTGGTTCTTCTGGTCGTTCTGCTGACGCGTAAATTCGGCGCGAACGCTGGCACCGATCCGCGCCTTGCCGCGTTGCCGGATGCCATAATTCAGCTCACCGCCAAGCTCGACGCAAACGATACTGCGATGCGCAACCATGTCGTCGAACTGCGCCGCGAGCAGGCTGAAAATGCCACGCAGGCACGCCAAGCCGCCGAACAGACCAGCCGCAACCTCCGCGAAGAAGTCAGCAGCTCCATCGCAACGTTATCGAAGGCCATCAACGAAGGCATCTCCGCATCGCGCACGGAAAATGCCACCGCCTTCGGCAGCTTCCGTACCGACAACACCGAAGCCGCGAACAAGCTACGCGAAGCCGTTGCCAGCGAACTTACTCGCATCGCACAGCAGCTCCAAATGAACTTTGCGGAAACGGCGAAGCAGGAACGCGAAGCACGTGTGGCGCTGAATAACTCGCTCACGGAGCTCGCGACAAAGAACACGGCCAACAACGATGCCCTGCGTGAAACGCTGCAGCGCTCGCTTGCGCTCATCGGCGCAGAACAACGCGAGGCGGGCGAAAAGCTCCGTACCACCGTCGAATCCGGTCTCCGCACCCTGAACACAGACAACGCCGCCAAGCTCGACGAGATGCGCGTCATCGTCGACGAAAAGCTGCAATCCACATTGAACGAGCGCCTCACCGCCAGCTTCAGCACCGTCAGCGATCAACTCACCAAAGTCCACTCCGGCCTGGGTGAGATGAAAGAACTCGCCACCGGCGTTAGCGACCTCAAAAAAGTTTTCTCCAACGTGAAGTCGCGCGGCGTCGTCGGTGAATTCCAACTCGGCATGCAGCTTGAACAGATGTTCAGCCGCGCGCAATACCTGGAAAACGTCGCCATCAAAGAGGGTTCCACCGAGCGTGTGGAATACGCCCTTAAAATCCCCGACGGCGACAACAGCCACACCCTGCTGCCCATTGACGCGAAGTTCCCCCGCGAAGATTGGGAACGCCTCGAACACGCCTACGAACACGGCACCAAGGAAGAGCAGGACAAGGCCGGGGCCGACTTCGAGCGCGCCATCCGCCGCGAAGGCAAGCGCATCCGCGACAAGTACATTGACCCGCCCAGAACGCAGCCCTACGCCATCATGTTCCTGCCCACCGAGGCTCTATATGCAGAGGTGATGCGCCGCCCCAGCCTTCAGGCCGAACTGCAAAGCCAGCACCTTGTCACCGTCGCAGGCCCATCCAGCTTCATGGCCATCCTCACCAGTCTGCAGATGGGCTTCCGCACGCTCGCCATCCAGAAAAAGGGCAATGAAGTCTGGAACGTCCTTGGCAACGTCAAGAAAGAGTTCAGCAACTTTGAGCTACTGATGAACAGGGTGGAGCGCAATGTCACCACCGTACAGAACACCCTGAGCGAGATCGGCACGCGCACACGCGTCATCAACAAGAAACTGCACGACGTAAGCGAACTGCCCTCGCTCGAAGAAGCCCCAAAGAGTGGCCTGCTCTCGTTTGAAACCGCCAGCGTTGCGCCAACCCTTCTCGCTGCCGAAGAAGACGAATCCTAAACCGATTGCAACTGCGCCACACGTTCTGACGATCCGCGGTTGCGCCGCAGAGAATCACGCAGCGACTTCTGTTGATACATGCGCTGGTCCGCCAGGCGCATCAGCGCACCCTGCTCTTCAGCATCCAGCGGGAACATCGCCACTCCAATACTTGCCGAAACTCTCACCGTGCGATCCGCATAGCGCGGCCCCAGGTTTACCGGCTCTTCCACAGCCTCCAGCAGAAGCCTGCGGATGTGCTGGTTCTCCATCTCATCCGCACCAGCCACAACGACAGAAAACTCGTCGCCACCCTGCCGCGCCACCAAACCGAGCGGCTTCGCCGTCGTGGCCAGGCTCATGGCGACGGCCTTCAGCAGAATGTCGCCAGCATCATGCCCCAGCGTGTCATTCACCTGCTTGAACCCATTCAGGTCCAGCGTGAATACGCTTACGCTGTAGTGCTCCAGTCCCGCACGTACCAGCAGCGAATGCAGCCGATCATCGAAGTGCCTGCGATTCGGCAGCCCGGTCAGTTCATCATGCCGCGCCAGCCACTCGCTGCTGGACAACTGGTCCTCCAGCATCACCACCAGCAGCCCCACCGTAATGATGAACTTCTGCATATCCCACACTTCGCGGGCAAAATCATTCCACTGCGGGTGCTTCTGCGAGATCCAGGGATGCAGGGCGAAACAGAGTGCCCACATGGCAAACCCGCCGATCACAGCCACGCTTCCGCGGCTGCTCCTGGGCAGCGATTGGTAAAAAGCAATGGCGCACAACAGGTAGACCAGCGCCAAGCTGACATAAACGGCGTTCCGGTACTGCGCCTCAAACACGAAATAGGCGATCGAGCCCCACAGGATGGTAAGCACGGCAAAATGAAGCCAGCTTCTCATGCGCAGGCAGGAGATCATCTTCACCCCCGCGCCGATGACGATGCATCCCCAATAGACAGCCGGCTTCCTTCCGTCTACCCCGTAGTAGGCCAGCATCACCAGCAGAGGAAGAGAGTTCGTACAGACCACCAGCATCCGGCGCGGGACCCCGCGCAGCGATGGCACCGCTGAAAACACGAACAGTATCCCCGCCAGCAGGTACGCGTCCAGTGCGATGGCGTGTGCCGCACGATGTACCGGCAATGGCGCGTCACGCAGCATGTAAATGATGTGGGCAGCGCATTCCGCCAGGATCAGCATCAGTCCGCCAATCCACAAACGCAGACCCTCACGGTCGCGATGCCGCTGGCGCACCGCCAACAGCACCCCCACCAGCAGCGACATCGCGAAAAAATCCGGCAGCAAGAGGTAATTCATTCCATCTCTTTTGGCTTTTCTTCGTTCATCCACCAACGGCGAATCAGGAAATTCGCCCTCGAATGCCTCGAAAAACCACTTGCAGGTTACTTTAGATGCCGTAAGATGACGCTTTGTGAAAATGTATTTACAGTACCCGCGCGGCAAAAAGCCGTCGGGAAAATGGCTCCTCTCTGGTAACGCGGCTCCGCGCTCTGTACACTGGTTAGCGGTTCAGCATGCCGAAAAGGGCATCCGGAGGTCCGGCACATTTGGTGTCCGGATTCCGCATCCAAAGGGTTTGCAACAATCATTTTTAATAGGTTCTGTTTAGGAGAAAGCAATGGCATCGGTTGACGAGAAGGTGAAAAGCATCATCGTGGAGCAGCTCCAGGTGGACGAGGCCGAGGTGACCCCCGGCGCCAGCTTCCAGGAAGACCTGGGCGCGGACTCGCTCGACGTGGTGGAGCTCGTGATGCAGTTTGAAGAAGCCTTCGACATTCAGATCCCTGACGAAGACGCTGAGAAGATCAAGACCGTCAAGGACGCAACAGACTACATCGAAGCGCACGCAAAGGCGAAGTAATCGTGGCACAAGCAACAATTCCCGCGCGGCGAGTCGTCGTAACGGGCATCGGACTGATCTGCGGCATCGGCAACACGGCTCCGGCTGTGTGGGAATCGCTGATGGCTGGCAAAAGCGGCATGGCAGGGATCACGGCCTTCGACCTCGAAGGCCATTCCGTGCTGTTTGCCGCGGAAGTCAAAGACTTTGACCCGCATGTGTTTGTGGATAAGAAAGAGGCCCGCAAGATGGGCCGCTTCATCCACTTCGCAATGGCTGCGGCTGCTGAAGCCATGGCCCACGCCGGCCTGCAGGTCACACCGGAAAATGCAGAGATGGTTGGAGTTCATATCGGCTCCGGCATCGGCGGGTTCGACATCATTGAGCGCGAGCACACCAACCTGATGAACGGTGGCCCCCGCAAGGTGTCGCCCTTCTTCATCCCGGCGTCCATCGTGAACCTCGCCGCAGGCCACGTCTCCATCAAGTACGGAGCGAAGGGCCCTAACGAGGCCACGGCGACCGCCTGCACCACCTCGGCGCACGCCATCGGCAACGCCTACCGCACCATCCAGCGCGGCGATGCCGATGCCATGATCGCGGGCGGATCAGAAGCTGCCATCACGCCCCTGGGCGTTAGCGGCTTCGCGAACATGAAGGCGCTCTCCACCCGCAACGACGCCCCGGAAAAGGCCTCCCGCCCCTGGGATAAGGATCGCGACGGCTTCGTCATTGGCGAAGGCGCGGGCATCCTCATTCTGGAAGAGTTGGAGTTCGCCAAGGCACGCGGCGCAAAGATCCTGGGTGAAGTCGTCGGCTACGGCATGAGCTCCGACGCATTCCACATGACCGGCATGGCCCCCGAAGGCGAGGGCTGCGCACGCGCCATGCGGAACGCGCTGAAGTCCGCGGACCTGCAACCGGAACAGATCGACTACGTGAACGCCCACGCCACCTCCACGCCGCTCGGCGACGCAATGGAGAGCAAGGGCATGGAGACGATCTTCGGCGAACACGCCCTGAGCCACAAACTGCTTGTCAGTTCCACCAAGTCCATGACCGGCCACCTCCTTGGCGGCGCAGGCGGATTGGAAGCAGGCATCACGCTCATGGCGCTGCAGAAGGGCATCGCTCCACCGACCATCAACCTGGACGAAGTGGACCCCGAATGCCGCCTGAACTACGTGCCCAACAAGCCCGTGGAAAAAGAGATGACCTACGCCCTCTCCAACTCCTTCGGCTTCGGCGGCACCAACGGTTCACTCATCTTCAAGCGCTGGACGGAATAGGTACTTCGTACCGTTCTCGACGCCCTTCGGCGTGAAGCAAACACGAGAAAGCCCGGTGCAAGCCGGGCTTCTTTATTTGTCTTTTACGATGACTGCAACGTCGCTGTCGACAAGCCGCTCATCGTTACGCATCTGGGCTGGGCTACCTAGTGACTAGGCAACCACCTGATTTTCCGCCTATCTAGTCTTCTGCCGGACGGCAGACCATTGGCCATCAGCACGGCCTTCCACCTTCATGCGGCCTGCAGCCTTATCGTCGTCGATCCATCCGGCCAGCGTAGCCACGGCAGGAACCGGCGTGGACTTTGGATCTTCCTGCCAGCCTCCCATGAAGCGAAGTTCGACATAACCGTCGCGCCAGGTCCCGGTGACTGCCAGTTCTTTTCCAAACGCTCCGCTCCATGTGCCAGTGATCTTCGTGCCGTCGCGATGCAGGTTCATCACGCCTTCGAAGCGCCCGTAGTCGCTCGCGAACACGGCGTTCCATATCCCGTCAGCTTCGCCACCGTTTTTAATCGGGAGCGGATTCGAGGGAGAGATGTGGAGATTCGAGAAGTAGGACTCCTCGCCGGGATAGCCCCAAAGCGCAACACCGCCCTGTAGCGCCTCGCCTTTGAGTCCATTGACGACAAGGCTGGGAGAATTCGACCGGTTCAGGAATAACTGTGCGGTCCGTCCATGGATTTCAACCTTCACATGTGTCCATGTTTCAGGTTTGAGGTCGGCCCAGGATTCGTAAACCCACGGCCACTGGCGACGAAGCGGATACCAGTCGTAGTCGGGCTTGGCCACATACTGCACAGAGTGATTGCGCATCGCCTGGTCGTCGGATTGGGCGTTCCTGGGACGGAAATAAAACATGTCATATTGCGAGCCATCCCGGCGTGTACGGAAGGCGAGGCCAGTGAAACCTGGCATGCGAACGCCGGGAGGCGTGGTGATCTTCACTGCAATATCGACCTCGATTGTGCCGTCCTGGATGGAAGAGCCATTCACGTAGGCGAAGATGTCGCTGTTGGCCTGTGTCGTAAGGCGAACGGCTTTTCGACCCAGATATTCAACAGGTTCTGCTTTGCCACCGATAACAGAAAGGGAGGCGGTGTCAGCTAGTGCAAAATTCTGCTGGGCAGGTGGAGCAACACCAGAGGGATTCTGGGAACAGCAGGGACGCGCTGCGAACAGAAGAAACAAAAGAGAAAGAGTGAGAGCGAACCTGCTCTCAAGCTGACCGGAGAAAACAGAACCAAAGAACACCATACGATGAGTTTTCATTTCGCCTCGGAATCGAAAGCAATTAAAACCTAAACGGATGCAGGCACAGTGCCATTGGAACGTAAAGATAAGTCACAGATTAGAAAAACTTTGTCGGATCCAGAATATGGCGGGAACACGTGCCGATGTGCGATCACGCACAAAACTGTTCAGAATGGAACAGAGACGAAGTGGCTTTAAAATCAAGATCAGGCTTTTCGTTCGAGCCGCGATCACTGGCCGCCAGCGACCGTGGGTTGCGGCCAGCTTGGCTCAACTCTCGCCTTCAGCCAATGCACTCATTGACCGGGCCTGTGCGCGTTGGGATCATCATTAATCCCGAGAACCCCGTTAACGTCGCAGCGCAATTCCAGCTACACCTTCACCAGAAACATCCACGTCCCGCAGCAAATCCCCTGCGACACCAGCGCCGTCAGCATCGTAGCCAGGAACAGCTTTCGCTGCGGCGTCTCGCTCGCGTCTGCAAACACACCCGCAGCAAACGTCAGCAGAAACGGATACGCCCACAGCGCCGGCACCGTCGTTACCTGCGTGGTCACCAGCGGCAACATCGCCAACGCCACCAGCAGCGGCACCACGTTGCCGAAGTAGCGCGACCGCCGCATCAGCACAAACAGCACCACTGCAATCGCCAGGATGCCCGTTACGGCCACCTGCATGGGGTCACGCAGCAGCTCCAGCGCCGGATGGTAGTCCAGCGTGAACCGCGCCGCACCCGCGGTGAACACATACAAAAACAGGCTCACGTGAAACACGTACGACGCCAGCACCATCAGCATGGCGCCGAACGATGACACCAGCAGCAACGGAAACACCAGCGTCCTGCGTCGCTCCGCAATCCACAGCATGAACACGGCGGAAGCGATCACGCCAACCAAAGCCGCCAGAATATGCGAGCACGCCGTAAGCCCCAGCGCAACGGTGAACAGCACAATGCGCGGACGCCACTTCCGCAGCGGCCCGTACATGGCATGGGCAATGCCGATGGCCGTATACACCACGGCAAACAAGCCCCACGCAGCGAGAATTTCGTTATTCGGCGTCGTCGCGTAGCGCAGCACCACAGGCGACAGGCAATACAAGCCCAGCGCAAATGCTCCGGGGATATTCCCAAACAGTCTGCGGCTCACCCACCACAGCCCTGCTCCCAGCAGCACTGCCGCCAGCGCAAACGGCACACGCAGCAGGAACCGTGTCCCTACAATCTGGTGCCGCAGATCATAGATCGAGCCACCCGTGGGCTCCTGAGTATCAGCGCCATGCCGCTTGGCATCTACCCAGTCAGCAACCTGCAGGGCCTTCACGTAGACCGTCAGCGGCAGTCCGGCGGCGCGATACGCCAGCGTTCCATCGCCCTGCATATTCCCGCAGGTGGTGAAATACCCGGCAGTGGGCACCGGCTTCTCCCACATCTCGCGTCCGCACAGGGCGTACCGATAGTCGCGGTCGCTAAGCTCCGTCCGCCCGATCAGGTAGAGACATTCCGCAAAAAAGAACAGAAGGATCAGCGCCGCAACCCGTTGCGGCCTGCCGAAGTGGAAATGAAAATTCATGGTCGATACGCATCTTCGAGTGTTGCAGCTTGAGCGCAAGTCAGCAAGTCAGTAAGTCTCCGCGGCCATTCCTTTTACCACCACCGAACCCGTCATTCTGACCCTGAGCTTGTCGAAGGGGAAGAATCCCGCCCCCCTCACAAGATGCCCATACCTCATCCAGTTCGCGCACGAATCCAACCACCGCCGCTGTTCCCTGTTCCCTGTTCCCTGTTCCCTGTTCCCTGTTCCCTAAAATCCTCGTACCCTGAAAGACATGGATTCCCTCACCTTCCGCGTAGGCTCCGGCCGTCTCGTCAGCTATTCCCCCACCCGCGAACTCCCCTGGCGCGTGGTCTTTGAGGATGAGGGCGTCGCCGCCTACAGCTATGCCTGCGACGGTCGTCTGGCCACCGTGGAAGACGCCTTCGACGTCACCGTCCTCGACTCCATGCTGGTTTACAACGTCGCCGCCATGCGCCGCGAACCCGAAGGCGACCGCGAACGCCTGCTCACCGTGGAATGGAGCCGCGACGGCCAGCAGGCCGCCCTCCGTCTCGACGGTGTCCCGCAGGTGCTCATCGACTTCGAGCGCCGCGAAAGCTTCTGCCGCAGTGACTTCCCCAACTTCATGGACGACGGCAGCCACCGCTGGCGCACCACCACCCACGCCTGGGACGACGCCGCCATGACCCGTTTTGAAGAGGCCGCCCTCGCCACGCAGTAAGCTGTATCGCGCCATACACGGGGCTTGGGCCTTCCGGTCATCGAAAGCGCACTGCCTCCGCAGCTATGCTGTCTTTCTCAGCCATCACAGAGATTTCTGAAAGCCCAAACGCCCCAGCAGGCGTCCCTCTCTGTAGAAGCGGCCGGAGATGGAGGCATCATGATCAGGGCTGTGGCATTGGGTATCGTCATGGCGGCAGGCGTCGCCGCGGCACAATCCCCCGCGACCAGCTTTGAGGTCGCCACCATTAAGCCGGTGGATCCAGGCCCCAAGGCGGGCCGGTTCCTCCGCATGGAAAACGACCACCGCTTCGTTGCCACCAACTTCACACTGAAGCTGCTCATCGCCGCAGCCTATGATCTGAACCCGCGCACCATCTCCGGTGGCCCCGGCTGGGTCGACGCCGACAAGTTCACCATTGAAGCTCTTACCCCCGGCGATAAGCGTCCTGACCATGACCAGCAGATGCTCATGCTGCGCACGCTGCTGCACGACCGCTTCCATCTCGCCTTCCACCGCGTGTCAAAGGTCTTCTCCATCTATGAGATCACCGTGGCCAAAGGCGGCATCCAGTTCGACACCACCGGCGCTCCCAATCGCGACCCCATGGTCACCAGCGTCGTCTACCCCGACCATCTCGAAATGCCTGCACGCAACGCAAGCATGGACGACCTGGCACGCGTGATGCAGCGCGCCATCCTCGATCGTCCCGTCGTCAACAAGACCGGCCTCACCGGCCATTACGATTTCGCTCTGGATTGGGCGCCCGATGAAACCCAGTTCGGCGGCGCCATCCCCACTCCACAGGATTCCAAGAGCCCGCCGCTCCTCGTCGCCATGCGCGAACAACTCGGCCTGGAAATGAAAGCCACCCGCGGCCCCATCGACACACTCGTCATCGACAAGGCCGACAAACCGGAATCAGACTGAATGGAAACTGGAAGACACAGGTCCAAAATGGGAACCGGGTGCCCCAGGTTCGCGAAGCTAACCTGGGTATCGCGGCTACGGCGCGATCCTACGGTCGAAGACCGTCATTCTGAGCAAAGCGAAGAATCCCGACGAACTTCACTGCTCCAATACCGTCCGTCCCTTTCAGCCAGGGAAGCCAAAACCAGCTTCGCGACGCGAAGCTCCAACGCACGAAGTGCGTCTGCTTTCGGGAAGGGCAGGGCTTCAGCCCTGCCGTGAAAACCGCAACAACAAGGGGCTTTAGCCCCTGAGGGGATCCCTACTGCACAAAGCTAGCCGGAACCGGCGGCACATCGCTCACATCCCCCAGCAACTCCCACCGCTGCAGGCTGAACGGCACACTGCCATTGCTCCACACATAGTCCTGATACTTCTGCAACGAGAACGCCGCACCCTGCTTCAACTTCGCAGCCGCCAGCCCCTTCATGATGTCGCTCTTGCCAATCTGGTAGGTGATCGCCTGTCCCGGCGTCGTCGAAAACATCGCCGCTTCACTCCGTGCCGTTCCCTCATCCATAGGCACCGTGTTCTTCAGGTAATCCGCCGCCTGCTGTAGCGTGAACTGTCCGGTAGCCAGCTTCACATCCACCTCCACACGCAACGCACGTAAACGGTTCAGCGCATAGATGGCTTCCTTCATCTTTGGCTGTGTCTCATACAGCCCGGCAATCATCATCATCTCTTCCGCGTAGAAGCCAATGCCCTCCTGCGACTCCGAGTCGTAGTACATCCGCCGCACCGGATCAGGATGATGCATGGCCCACGCCATCTGGAAGTAGTGGCCCGGCGTGCCCTCATGGTTCGTTAGCGGACGCACATCGCGCGAGGTAATGTTCGCCCAGAAGCCGCCCAGCCGCGGCGTGCTCTTGTAGCTCGAACCGTCTTCATCCAGGCGGTTCACGCTGGTCAGGTCATCCTCGACACCGAGAAAGCCAAGCGCCCCAATGTATTTCGGCGTCGGCACATAGTAGTAGTGCTTCACACCTGTCGGATCGCCGTTCAGCACACCGTGCTCCGTCATGTACGAGCGCATCGCCGCTTCCTGCTTCTTCTCATCTGCAATCTGCGCACCCAGCGACGGATACACCGGCACATCCGGCACGCCCTTGTTCGCCGCCTGCGCCAGCGCCTCAAAGGTCACGGCACGATCAAACTCCAGCTTGCCCGTCTGCAGAATCTGCTCTGGCGTGTAGCTCATCAACGCAACATTCTTCAGAAACCACACATAACCATCGCGCCCCACCGCTGTCTGTTGCTTCATGCCCGCCACCTGCGGGCGCAGCCATTCGCGATATGCCACCATCGCCTTCACGGCAGCATCTTCGGCCTTGTCGAACTCCGCAAGCTCCTTCGTATCAAAGCCTGCCTCCGCATGAACACCGTCTTTGAAGCGGCCCATGCGATCCTCAATCTTCGCCAGATTCTCCATGCAGATCACGGCATACGGCTGCCGCATATCCGTCAGGTTCGACTTGCCCTCATCCAGCAGACGCGGCAAACTCGCCAGCCGCAGCACCACGTCGTGCTGCATCTGCGGCGTGAACTTCCTGTGCTGCAACAGCAATGTGTACGTGGCAGTCAGCCCCTGATCGACGTAGAAGAACGGGTTCCGCTGCCACACCGGCAGCACATCCAGTTCCCAGTACACGCGCGCAATCGCCGAACCCACCAGCCGATAATCCACCCGCGTACTCACCGGCTGTTGAGTCACATCCAGCGCTCGCCACTCCTTCTCAAACGCTGCAATCTGCTTGCGATACCCCGCCACATCCGCCGCCGACCAGTGCGCCACAAACCCATGCGCGCGGTCGATACGCGGAATGTCGTCATTCGTAAAAGGCTGCTCCGTCGCGCGCCACTCCCAGAACTTCGCGCTCAGACGTTCCACATCTGTCTGTGTGGAGGCGTGCGCAAACACGCAGGAAACAACAGCAAAGGACGCGGCAGCAACGCGGCAAAGCAGCTTGGATGTAGGCATGCACAAACACTACCGCATCCCCGCCCAAGTGGAAAGCCGTTCATCTGCCTAACCAAATTGTGCCAAGCCTCAACATCGAGCGGCCAGCCTGCGAAGCTCGTACGGTCGAAGACCGTCATTCTGAGCGCAGCGAAGAATCCCGACACACTTCACCGCACCACAGCCGCCAAATCCCTTCCAGCCACAAAACCACACCAGCTTCGCTTCGCGAAGCTCGTACGGTCGAAGACCGTCATCCTGAACGAAGCGAAGCGGAGCTGAAGCATGCCCTCGAGCGAAGCGAAGGGGACCTGCATTCCTCTCGAGTGACTACAACGCTTCAAGAAATCTGATCACGAATCTTCCACGCACCCCTCGACAAAATAAAAACGTTTCAGCGACACTGTACTTCCGTCACAGGAGACCCACCATGCGCTGCCTCCCCGCCGTCCTCATCGCCCTTGCCACCACCACCGCCGCAGCACAGACCATCTGCGACGCGCACACCTACGGCGCAAAGGGCGACGGCAAAACCAACGACACCGCCGCCATCCAGAAGGCCATTGACACCTGCGCGCCGAAGCACGGCACCGTCGTCCTGAAGGGCGGCACCTTCGTCTCCGCGCCGCTGACGCTGAGGAGCAACCTGACACTCTCCATCGCCGAAGGCAGCAAGCTCCTCGGCTCGCGCAACCTGGACGACTACCCCATCCGCGAAGATGCCAAATGGCGCCGCGTCGCCCTCCTGCACGCCGACCACGTCAGCAACCTCCGCATCACCGGCGGCGGCATCATCGACGGCAGCGGCGACGTCTTCTGGGAGATGGCCCACACTCACCGCGTCGCAGGCGACACCAGCGGCAGCGGCGGCTTTCCGCGCCCCATGCTGCTCGACATCACAGAGTCGCAGCACCTGACCTTCGATCACATCACGCTGCAAAACTCACCCATGTACAACTTCACCTTCTTCTTCTGCGACGGCATCAAGATCGACCACGCCATCATCCGCAACCCCGCCACCGGCGCGCCCAACACCGACGGCATCGACCCCTTCAGCTCAAAAAACATTGAGATCAGCAACGTCGACATCGACACCGGCGACGACGACATCGCACTCAAGAGCGGACTCGTCGAGCGCGACCCCAAGATCGGCCCCGTCGAACACGTCTACATCCACGACAGCATCTTCCGCCACGGCCACGGCCTCAGCGTGGGCAGCGAACTCGCAGGCGGCATCAGCGACGTGCGCGTGGAAAACGTCACCATGGAACACACTGACGCAGGCGTCCGCATCAAGAGCAATCGCACCCGCGGTAACGACATCCACGACCTGCACTACAAGAACATCACCATGACCGGCGTCGGCCAGCCCATCCAGATCACCGAGTACTACCCCAAGTGGCCCGCCGCAGGCACGGACAAGGCGCAGCCCGTGGACGCACACACCCCGCGCTTCCACGACATCTCGCTCGAAGGCATCACCGCCACAGGTGCAAAGGACGCCATCATCATCGGTATCCCGGAAATGCCCATCCGCAATCTCACCCTGACCAACGTGAAGATTGAAAGCGAAAAGGGCCTCCAGATCCGCAACGCAGATGTGACGATGCACAACGTCACCATCACACCGAAATCAGGCGAGCCCATCACCAAAGAAGAAGGCGCCAATATAACCCTTCGCTGATCGCTTCACGCATAGCCCCGGTATCCTTAAATCAGTGCTTTTCATGGTGCGTGCCAGCATGAAAACGCTGATCTGGAGACTGTTATTCACGCTTCACTTGTATTCGTTCTGGCAATCGTTTTTGTTGCCACGCTTGTCCGGTCGACCTTTGGATTTGGCGAAGCTCTGATCGCAGTGCCCCTGTTGGCGTTTGTGATGCCGCTGCAGGTAGCTGCACCACTGGCGGTACTTCTCTCCATCGCAGCCGCAGCCGTAGTTGTCGTTCAGGATTGGAAACATATTCACCTGAAAAGTGCCGCAGGGTTGCTCGCGGCAACTGTCTTCGGTATTCCCATCGGCCTGCTTCTGCTGACCAATCCTCACCAGCAAATAAATAGTGAAAGCATGTCTCGGCATTCTGATCATGCTGTTCTCGGCCTATTCGTTGTGGACGTCTGGCTCGTTTCATCTCAAGCATGAGAATCGGCCACTGCTTCTGCTGTCAGGATTTCTGGCAGGCATTCTGGGCGGTGCCTACGGCATGAACGGGCCACCATTAGTGGTTTACGGCTCACTCCGCAGATGGTCGCCGCAGCATTTCCGTGCAACCATCCATGCGTATTTCCTGCCCGCCAGCATCCTGGGAATGATCGGCTACTGGAGCGCCGGCCTGTGGACTCGCACTGTCACAAACGAGTTTCTATACTCGCTGCCAGCGATGCTCCCCGCAGTCTTCGCGGGACGTGCGCTCAATCGCCGCTTCTCCGGCGCAGGATTCCTGAAGTATGTCTACATCGGATTGATCCTGATCGGAGCCATCCTGTTCGTGGGAACAATGACTCACCGCATATAACGGCGGCTCACAATCCAACATGGCATCATCCAAAGCATGTTGCAGCTTCCTAAAGGCATATCTTTCGGAGCATGCATGGAATGGCGCACATCCGCATGACCCAATACGGGCGGCACATCCCCGCCCCTCCGCATCTGTTGTGAAGGATGGAGGGGAATTATGACCGCAACAGACCGCCTCAAACATGCAACCGCCATTGCTCTCATCGGCGACGGCATCGTCGGCGCGGTGCATCCCACGCACGATGCACAGTTCTGGAAGAAAGGCCCCGCTGGCTGGCGACGCGGCATGCGCTGGTGCCAGCGCCACCCCAACGCCACCCGCATGTTCGCCATCGCACAGGCAGGCCTGGCGCTCATGTGGATTCTCCACGAAGAGCGTGGTGTCAGAAATCTCTTCGGCTGATTCGCCACAGAAATACGCCGAGCCCATTGCAAGAAAGAAGGCGCGACCAGAAACGGTTCGCGCCTTCTTCCAATCATCTCTATGAGGATGCTCGCTTATCCGGCAGAAGGACGGACCGTGCGCTCCAGCCAGGCCGTCCATTCCTCTTCCGCAATCTCACTCGCCGCCGCACGCAGCGTCATGGTGAGAACTTCCGATTCGGGACAGGCCAACCTGTGCCCGTTCAGCGCAAGAAATGCAACAAGCGATCCCAGTCCCACTCGCTTGTTGCCGTCGATGTAGACATGGTTCTTGATCAGGCCCCAACTCAATGCCGCAGCGAGCACTGCGAGGGAAGCATTCGGATCATAGTGATAACGATTTTCAGCGCGATCCAGCGCGGACCTCAGAAGTCCCTCGTCACGAAGTCCATGGGCACCGCCATACACTTCGATCGAGTCCTTCTGAATCCTGCAGACCGCTTCCACCGATAGGAAGCGAGGAGTCATTTTGCCAGTTCCCGATAGACCTCTGCGTAACGAGGCTCCGTACGTTTGTATGCAGCAAACGCCTCATCCGCAGAAACACGTAGGATCGAATCGGTAGTCGGCACAGGAGTGATCTCCAGCTTCCCCTCGACGATCTCAAGCTCCAGCTCTGCATCCTCACGCAGCGACAATGCTTCCATCTGCTCCTGCGTCAGCAGAATGGCGAGGCGGTCTCCAATGCGTTCCACGCGAAGAGTCATACGAAAATGATACGCCTGCGGCCATCAGGCTCTTAGGCAATTGCATGCATTCTGTCGCTTCCGTCTCTTTGTGGGACACTGTTGGCCATGGCTCATCCTGCCCGCACTCGCAAGCCGCCCTACAACGCCGACGAAGCCGCCACAGCCCTCTCGGCAGCCGATCCAAAGCTGGCAAAGATCATCGCGAAGGCCGGACCACCACGCCTGCGCATCGCGGGTTCGCAAAGCCCTTTTGAGGCGCTGACGGAAGCCATCATCTACCAGCAGCTCCACGGCAAGGCCGCAGCCACCATTCACGCGCGCATGATCGCCAGCTTTGAAGAAGTCTGCGGCCTCGGCGTGCATCCTTCGCCGGAGCACCTGCTCGAATGCCCAACGATCCAGCTTCGTTCCGCTGGCCTCTCCGCAAACAAGACGCTTGCTCTGCGCGACCTCGCGGCCAAGACGCTCGACGGCACCGTCCCAACGCTGGCTAAAATCCGTCGCATGTCCGACGACGACATCATCGAACACCTCACACAGGTGCGCGGTATCGGCAAATGGACCGTGGAGATGATGCTCATCTTCCGTCTTGGCCGACCGGACATTCTGCCCGTGGACGACTACGGCGTGCGCAAAGGCTTCGCGCTTACCTTCGGCAAACTCAAGCCCACCGACAAAGTGACCAACGCAGACCTGCCCAAGCCTGCCGAGATGATCAAGCGGGCTGAACGCTGGCGTCCGTGGCGCTCCCTGGCGAGCTGGTACATGTGGCGCGCCTGCGATCTCGCCAAGCCCGACGCCGCCGCAAAACAGCCGGAATAGGCGCGCGGCGAATCAACCCACTCGACGCAACCACACCCAAAGGCGCACACTAAGAGCACACGCCATGGGATTCCTTCAGCTGATCGCACGCTCGTTCATCAACACTTTCGGTATCACCCAGCCCGGTCCCGAGGGCGAACGCCGAGCCGCCTATTTCATCGGCGCGCTGCTCGCGTTCATCGTGCTGGGCATGATCATTGCGCTGGCTGGCTTCCTGAAGCTGCGCGGCTAACGCTCGCCTCCGTGCTGCGCCATCACCTGCGGCGCAGGAATATCAATCACCTGGTACACGCGCGCGGCAGGTTGAACAACGCCGCATCCGGTTCCGTCTGATCGATCTTTTCCACCTTAAAATCTTCCGCACCACCACGCGTTACTTCTGTTTTGCCGCAGCGCTCTTCGCCATTTTCGCGGCAAAGTCTTCAAACGCAGCTCGCATCTTCGGCTGCACAGCCGTCAGTTGCGCCTGCGCAATGCCCTGCGACTTTGCAATCAGTTCCGGCTGTTTCGCCACCATCGCGCGCCCAGCATCGGTGCGATAAAACGCCAGCATGCCGTCGATCGTGGTTTCGTCATAGGTTGCCGTATACAGTTCTTCATACTGCGGCTTCAGCTTGTCCCACTGAATCGCATCCCGCACCATCGCCGAGAGCTGATCCATAAACGCATCAATCTGTTTCTGGTCATCGGGGCCAATCGTCTGCCCCGCCAGAAGCTGCGGCATGATCTTCTTCATCTGCCCTGCCTGCTGATCGGCAAGCTGATCCAGCGTCTGCTGCATCTTCATCAGCGTGAACATCTCATCAATCTTGGCGCGCTTCGAAGCATCATCCGCAAACGACACACGGCACACGCACAGCAGCAACGCTGCAACACAAACAAACTTCTTCATCCTTAACCTCACTTTGTATCCAGCGGCTTACGTGCAAAGTAGTAAAGCGAAAACGCCAGCAGCGCGAACATCACAATCGCCACCGGATCATGGTGCAGCGGATTCGTCTCGCTGAAGCGTGGCAACAACCAATTACCACCGTTGCTTTCGCTCACGCCTTCAATCAAGCGCACCACCACGCCCATCAAACCCGTGATGCCGCCAGCAGCAATCAATCCCGATGCAAACAACGAACCCGGACTGATCTCCTCATTCTCCAGATCGGTCAGCGGCTCGTTGTTCGTCACTGCCGCCTGCAACTCATCATTCGTAAGCTGCGGTGTCAGCGGCACACCCGCCGCGTCATACGTCACCACCACATCGGCACCGGGATGCGCAGCAGCAACGCGCAACGCCATCGCTTCCGCTGAGCGTTTCGCACGATCCATCGCACGCGCCTTTGCAATCGCCGCATCGGCCATCCATCGAATCAATCCGCCGCAGAAGATCGCCAGCGTCGTCGCAATCGACAGGTACGCACCCACCGCCAACGTCAGTGAACGCACACCCGCAAGCTCCACCGCCAGCACCAGCGCCACCCCCAGCAGCACCAGCGACCACGGCAATTTCCGCGACAGGATGCCGTTGATCACCGTCGCCATCAAACGGCCCTGCGGTGCAGCAGCTTTTTCGCTGCCAATGCCCTGCACCCACTGAATCTCAACCTTGCCCGTCGTGCGATCGACAAGGTACTTGCCGTCTTCCAGCGTGGGCGACCCAATCGCATTCACCAACTCATAGCGTGTGGCATCGTTCACTTCTTCGCGCGGCCTGCCCGTATCCGTAATCGCAACATGCGGACGCGGAAACACACCCTTGTCCTGAAATCCTTCCGGCAACGACTGCAGGTTCAACGTCATCGCTGCAGGCATGCGATGAAAACTCTCCAGCGCCTTGTTCATACCGTTCAGCGTCAGCCCGATCACAAACATCGAAACCACCACGCCGATCATCACGGCAAGCTGCGTCTTCCACGGTGTTGCACCAATCAGGAATCCCGTCTTCAGATCCTGCGCCGTATCGCCCGCATTACTCGCAGCGATACACACCACACCACCCACCGTAATCGCCAGCGCGCCAAACGCAGGAGCAGTCCATCCCTGCACCAGGAAGATCGCCGCAGTGGCCATCAACGTGGCAATCGTCATGCCGCTCACCGGACTCGCCGACGAACCCACAATGCCCACAATGCGCGCGCTCACCGTGACAAACAAAAATCCAAACACCACAATCAGCAGCGAAGCCGCCAGGTTTGCCCATGCGCCTACCTGCGCTCCAGGCACCGGCTTGAAGTACAGGAAGGCCCACATGATGGCCACCAGCAACACCGATCCGCCATACACAAAGCTATTGGGCAGATCGTGCGACGTCCGCAATCTCTGCGCTTCTCCCGCAGCTTTCTTCGCCTTCAGCGAACCCACCAGCGCGCCAACAATCGTGGGCACCGTGCGCAGCAGCGTCAGGCATCCCGCCGCTGCCACAGCACCTGCGCCCATGGGCCGCACATATGTCCGCCACAGATCGCTTGGACTCATCTGCGCAATCGGCACCGTTCCCGGATACAGCGGATGCTGCAGGTGCGACCCGAAGAAGTAAATCGCGGGCATCAGCACCAGCCAACTGAACACACCGCCCGCCAGCATCACACCCGCCACGCGAATGCCAATGATGTAGCCCACGCCCAGGTACTCCGGCGTAGCATCCGCGCGAATGGAACCACCCTTCAACAGATGCTGCGGCCCAATGTCAAAATCCTTCGTCGGGGTAGAAGGCCACAGACCAAAAAGATTCTCGTTCTGAAACAGCGTGTAGAGCGAACCCAGCCCCATGCCCAGAAAAATGCGCGACGCAAACGACCCGCCGCGCTCACCCGCAATCAACACATCCGCACACGCCGTGCCTTCCGGATACAGCAGCGATCCATGCTCTTCCACAATCAACTGTCGTCGCAGAGGAATCATGAACAGCACGCCAATCCATCCGCCAAACAGCGCCAGCGCAAAGATGCGCGCATACTCCAGGTCAAACCCCAGGAAGATCAACGCAGGCAGCGTGTAGATCACACCTGAAGCAATCGACTGCCCCGCATTGCCCGTCGTCTGAACAATGTTGTTTTCCAGAATGGACGACTTACCCAACACGCGCAGAATCGAAATCGACAACACCGAAATCGGGATCGACGCCGCAACCGTCAGCCCCGCCTTCAACCCCACATAGACCGTCACCGCGCCAAACAGAATCCCAAACAACGCGCCAATCAGGATGGCGCGAACGGTCAACTCCGGTCGCGACTCTTCAGCAGGAACAAACGGTTTGAAGGCAGGCGGGGGCGTGCTGGTAGTGGCCATGAATCTCCCTCTCCGTCACCGGACGGAGTGCTGCGAGTGTAGCAAGGAACCGTGCGCCTCCGCGCCTCTCTCGCCTACACTGTTCTTCATGGCTGCCGACTGCATTTTCTGCCGCATCGCCGCGGGAACCATCCCGTCCACCAGGGTCTTTGAAGACGACCAGTGCCTCGCCTTCCGCGACCTCCACCCTGTCGCGCCCACACACGTTCTGGTCATCCCGAAGGAACACATCGCCTCCACAGCTCACGCCGTGGAGACGCATGAGGCTCTACTGGGCCACCTGATGCTGACCGCCGCAAAAGTTGCAGAGAAAGAAGGTCTGGCCAAAGGCTTCCGCATCGTCGCCAACACGGGCGCAGACGGCGGCCAAACCGTCGACCATCTGCACTTACACATCCTCGGCGGCCGTTCCATGACCTGGCCTCCGGGATAAGGACTTTCAGCAGAGGATTATCCAGCTTCGCAAAGCGAATCTCTTACGAACAAAGTTCGTCATCCTGAGCGGAGCGCAGCGGAGTCGAAGGACCTGCTTTCTTTTCGCGCCACTACAACTTCGAAGGAAACGCAGGATGCCAAGAGAAGCCTACGTCTACATCCTAGCCAGCAAAAGCCGCACGCTGTACATCGGCATGACGACGAATCTGGATGGACGCATCCTCGAACACAAAGCTGGGACGCTGGAAGGCTTCAGCAAGGATTACAACTGCACTCGCCTCGTGTACTACGAGGTCTGCGGTGGCCCGCTTGCCGCAATTTCGCGAGAGAAACAACTTAAGGGCTGGCGACGTGAAAAGAAGATTGCGCTGATCGAGAAGGTGAATCCCACATGGGAAGATCTTGCGGAGGATCTTGGAAAGCCTGTTCAGTCTTATCGCGGGAAGAGATGATTGCTCTCCATGAGAGGATGCAGAGGGCAGAGAAGAAAGCAGGTCCTTCGACTCCGCTTCGCTCCGCTCAGGATGACGGTGTCTGGGGCGAGGAAGAATAATGGGTGAAGAAAACAGTCCCGCGCTACGCTCGGGATGACGGCATTTAAATAGGGGAAGCCGTTTACTGCACGGACTGCAGATGGAACGTGATCGTTCCCCAAAGCAGCTTCGCACGCATTTGCACCGGCAGATGCCGCGCATCATCGGAATACCAGATCGTAATCGTTCCGCGATTCTTCACCACACCGGCATCCGCCGTTGGCTGCACACGAATCGTGGTGAACGTACCCGCGGGTGTCTTCACATCCTCGCGTGCCTCCACCTTCATGGTCACGGCCACGGTACGCAGCGCATCCGCCAGCGGCAGCTTGAAATCCTGCCCCACGGTCAGCTTCTGCGAACCCACATAAAAAATGCCGGAAAGCGCATCCGTCACGCACGCGGGAATCTGTCCCTGCTGCGTCTTCGTGGTGTTCTTCGCCAGGTTGCGCTCGGTCAGCACCTGCGTTCCCAGCACCGGCTGCGCACCCTCAACGGGCGCAGGCGCCGTTGCACCCGGTGTGAACACCAGGTCACTGTTCACCTTGCGGCGGCCTTCCTGTGTCTGCTTGCTGAACCCCGCAGAGCAGCCCGTGGCCATGTTGAAACTCGACTGGAACCGGTCCATCACCTGGTAGATCATGTTGGTCGCGCCAACGGTGTCTGCGCTGGCCTGCACCTTCATCAACGGCCCCGCCTGGTCCAGTTGAAACACGGCGCGACCGGCGGTAAACACGCGCCAATCCACCGTAAACGTCAGCGTCTGGTGCTGCGGAAACACGTAGCCCTGCATGGGAGGCGTCATCAGCGGAGCCTGCGCAGGTGGCACACCCTCCTTGTCCGCAGTGAATGGCAACGAAAACTTCTGCGCCGCCGCAGGAAGTGATATCAAGGCTGGCAAACACGTCATCGCCAGAAGGGCATTCCGAAACCGATTCAACCCGAAGTAGCCCCTCTCGTGAACTCAGACCTTACTGCACGCCCCAATGCGCGCGAACCCACATCAGCACCAATAGCGTGGCGTAGATACCCGCCGCGCCCATCACCGAATTGTACTCGCGATGTTTCCGGTAACGCTCCACGTCGAAACCCGCCGAAGTTTGTCCCGCGGGTGCAGTCGCGGCCGTCAGTCGCGGTAACAATCTCGGCACGCGTGCGGCGTAGTCATCAAAATCCGCAAAGTGCGCGCGCAGGAATCGTTCCTCTGACAAAATCACCGGCCCGTAGATCACCAGGAACAACAGCGCCAGCAGCACCACCAGCTCCCACCGCCGCGATGCAAACGCAAACCCGAACGCCGCCATTACAGAACCCAGGTACAGCGGATTGCGCGTGTATGCATACGGCCCGGTCTGCGTCAGCTCTGCATTTTTCTTGACGTAACCAGCGGCATAACCGCGCAGCCAAAGCCCCGGAACCACCAGCAATAAACTCAGCGCCAGCGACAAAAACGAAGGCCGCGCCAGCCACAAAAACAACGCCGCAAAGACAAATCCCAGAGGAACACGAATCCTCCGCACCAACCGTTCGCCTTTGCCCATTTCCACTGCCATGCCTCTGTCATTATGCCCTGCCGAGTCATCCACGGGCAGACGACGACAGTTGTTCCAGCGCAGCTTCCAACACTTCGTCCACCGTAATCTCCGCCAACCCGCGCTCCACCATTGCGTGGCGACGATGATCTGTCTGACTCAACCGATGCCGCAGCGTCTTCGTCCGCATCCCCCACGGCCCGGTACGCAGCGGGTCCGTGGGCCCAAACAGACCCAGCACCGGCACGCCGCACGCCGCCGCCAGATGCAGCGGCCCCGTGTCGCCTGCAATCAGCAACGCCACACGCTGCACCAGCGCCATCAACTGCGGAATAGTACAGGGCACCGCTCGGCAATGCCCCTGCGAAGCCGCCACCACCGTACCCGCCGCCCCATCCGGCCCAAACGGCGACGCATTCACCAGAACCGTATACCCGCGCTCCTCCAGCGCACGCGCCAGGTAACCAAAGCGAACCGCGGGCCACTCCTTCGCGCCCCATCCCGCAGTAGGCGCTAACAGCACCACAGGACGCTCCGGCAATTCGCGAAACAGCGCATCGCACCATTGCTCTGCGGGTTTCGACACCGGCAACGGTGCCTTCACCGGCTGCAACGGCAACTTCATCGCCGCCGCAACCATCTCCGCAGCCTGCTCCACCACATTCGTCTTCCGCGTCTTTACACGCTGCTGATAGAGCCAGCCCGCCTGCTTCTCACGCGGATCGGCACTGCCCACAATCTGCCGCGCGCCGCTCATCCGCGCAATCACTGACGACCGGATCGAACCCTGCAGATCAATGGCAATGTCATATCGCTGCCATCGCAACTCACGCCGCAGACCGCGAATGCTTCGCAACGTAGCGAATGAAAACGGATGGCGCAACCACTCCTTCGCCGGGACAGCATGAACGCGATCCACCAGCGGCATCTCCGGCCCGCGCGTCGCCACACCGGGATGCGTGCGCAACAACGGCGACCAGTGCGGCTCAATCGCCCATCCAATCCGAGCTTCCGGCATTGCCGCACGCAGCGCCGCAACCGCAGGCAAAGCGTGCAGCACATCGCCCATCGCGCCCACGCGCACAATCAGAATGTTTGGAGCATCGTTCAATCTGTTTCCAATTCACAGCAGAGTGCTTCCCTGCAGTCATCGAAGAGCATACGGCGAAAGGCACTACGAAGGAAAAGAGGAACCCTCCGGCAACAGCCGCATCAGTGCCGAAATGAAACCCGCCTCATCGCAGATCGTCACGTTGATATCCCCCACCGCAACCGGCCCCACACGTTCCAGCAACGCACGCATCGCCGGCGACAACTTCACCGCATCCTTCGCCGTCGTCACAAACCCATTCGCCTTCACACGCTCCGCAGCCTGCACCAACCTCTGCACCACGCCATCGTCATAGCGCTGATGATCGCGCAAAGTCACAAACGACGCGGGTTCCACGCCACTCAGCCGCAGCGATTCCAGAAACGCATCCGGTCGAGCAATTCCGCAGAAGGCCAGCGGCGAAGACACAGGCTTGCCCTCCACAAAATGAAACACGCGCTCCATCTCCCACACCAGCGGTTTCTTCTTTCCAGAAGCCACAACACGTTCCACCAAAGGCCGCAACTCCGCCGACTCATCCTTGCGCAACACAATCACATCCGCCCGCCGCAACGATCCCAAAGACTCGCGCAAATCCCCCGCAGGTAACAACACATCCCGCACATCCGCCTGCGTCAGCAGAACAATGTCCACCGCACGCACCAGCCGACGATGTTGAAATCCATCATCCAGAAGATGCACCCACGGCCCCGTCTCCCGCTGTGCACGATGCTCACGTTCCGCCATGCGCCCAGCCGCAGCACGCTCCGCAGCCACATACACACGCCGCCCCAGCCTGCGAGCCATCATCAGCGGCTCATCACCAAACTCTTCCGCAGAACCAGTTCCCACAACACGCTTCGCCGACTGCGCATCCGCCGTGCGCCCATAGCCGCGCGACAACACATCAAACCCAACACCCGCGCGCCGCAGCGCCTCCCCCAGCGCCATCACAAAAGGCGTTTTACCCGCGCCACCAGCGGACAGACTACCCACGCTGATCACCGGCAACTCAAGTCGCTCCACCTTCGCAGAACCACGATCAAACGCGCGATTCTTCCACGCCGCACCCGCAGCCCACAGCGGCACAAGAGGCAACAACCACGGCCGCTTCACTGCACACGCCCCGGCAACAGCGACAACAACGCCGCCACCGTCCGCTCCGTAGCGCCAATCATCGAAGCCGCAAACAAACGTCCGCGTTCCCCCATGCCGTCACCGCGCGTCATCAACTCATCCAACACATCGCACAACGCCTCACGCGTCACCATGCGAATCGCCTGCTCACGTTGCATCGCATCCACCATGCCGCGAAAGTTCTGATAGCTGCCGCCCATTACCACCGGCACACCCAGCCGCGCAGGCTCCAGCGGATTCTGCCCACCATGCGGAATCAAAGACCCGCCCACAAACGCCACAGAAGCCAGCGCATACAACGAAGAAAGTTCCCCCACCGTATCCACCAGCAATACGGCACCGCCCAGGATGGATGAGGGTTCCATCCGCCATGCGGTGAGACGAACCGCCTGCAATCCGCGCTCCAGGACCAACTGCTCCACAGCCCCCGCACGTTCCGGATGACGCGGAGCAAGAACCATCACACGTTCTGCCATCGGCAACGTCTTCCAGCAATCCAGCAGCAACGACTCCTCACCCTCATGCGTCGACCCGCACACCAGCACCTTCGCTCCAGCAGGCAGATGCTGCCGCACCAGCCGCGTCAGTGGAGTCTCTTCCGCCGCACGAATATCAAACTTCAAATTCCCCGCAGCCACCACGCACTCCGCAGGCGCACCAATCTGCCGCCAACGCCGCGCATCTTCCTCACTCTGCGCCAGCAGCAACGAAACCTTCCCCAGCAACGGCTTCCACAGCGCACGTAGACGCATATAACGCGGCAACGAACGATCACTGACCCGCGCATTCACCACCGCCACCGGCACCTGCGCGCGCTCACACTCCACCAGCACGCGCGGCCACAACTCACTCTCCATCAACACCAGCAGCTTCGGCTGCAACACCCGCAGATACGACCGCACCGCAAACGCAAGGTCCAACGGAAAGAAGAACACGCGGTCCACACCAAACCGCTCTCGAGCCACCCGCTGCCCCGTCGGCGTCGTTGTGGAAACCACCACGGCATACCCCGGCAGCGCCGCCTCCAGCTCCGCAATCAGCCGCACCGCCGCCAGCGTCTCACCCACGGAAACGCAATGCACCCACACCACAGGTCTGCCCGCTACAAACGCCTGCAACCGCGCGGGGACAGCGCCCAGCCGTGCACGCAATCCCTCGCGATACCGCCCCTGCCGCACCATGCGCCAGCCCCACACCGGCGCCGTAAGCACCAGCGCCAGCAACAATCCCAGACTGTAAAGCAGCATCATCAGCAATAGCCAACCCACGTGGCCATCGCAGGCCGCTGTCGAATGATACTAAGTGCGGATGGCTGAAGCCTCTGGGTATACATAACCAGCGAAGCTCCTACGAACGAAGTGCGTCATCCTGAGCGAAACGAAGTGAAGTCGAAGGACCTGCATTTCCTCTCAACCCACTCCAACGCCCAAGGCAATCCCCGGCCAACAATCCCGCAACTCCAACCGCTTTCAAACGTCTTACCTGTGTATGCTCACCCGGCCCCAGCTATCCATCCTCGCGCTCGTCCTATCGCTGGCCACACCCGTTTTCGCCGCAAAAAAAGAAGCGCCGCCGGTGCTCGCCGCCACGGCCTACGTCTCACACGAAACGCATGAAAAAGAGCACGTCACGGTAGCCGCCGAACCATTCGACACCCGTGACAAGGGCAACTTCTTCCGGCTCGACTACAGTGGCCACAGCATCCTCCCCATCCGTCTCATCATCGCCAACGACAGCGACGCTCCGCTGGACCTGAATCAGGTGCGCATCCAACTCATCGCCTCTGACGGCACCAAGCTGCCCGCCGCCACCCCCGAAGAGCTAAATCGCCGCCTCTTCCGCTTCAACGACATCAAGCAGAAGCGCATCCCCGGCACGCCCATCACCTACAAGCCCACGCCCGTCGACAAGAAAATCCTCGACGACGACAAGGACTTCTCCTTCACCCAAACCACCATCCCCGCGCACAGCAGCGCCAACGGCTTCCTCTTCTATGACATCCGCGACCTCGACGACCCGCCACTCCGCGGCGCCGAACTCTACGTGAAGATGATGCACACGAAACAGGACGGCAAGGACACGGAACTCTTCGCCTTCTCCGTCAACTTCGAAAAATACCTCGAACAGGAAAAAGCCAAACGCGACGCCGCAAAAGCCGCCGCTGCCAAGTCCGCAGACCCAAAGGACTCAAAAGACTCGAAGGATTCCAAAGACAAAGACGACAAGGACTCGAAGGATTCCAAAGACAAAGACGACAAGGACTTCAAAGTCGACACCACAAGCAACAGCAAACCGCAGTAGCTAAGGGCCAAAGGCCCGACAAATCTTAGCCTAGGCCGAAGGCCTAGGTAGGAAGCCCATCATCACAAGCGCTGAAGGCGCGCCCTATCGTGCGTCACCCTGAGCGAAACAAAGTGAAGTCGAAGCATGCCCTCGAGTGAAGTCGAAGGGGACCTGCATTCCTATCCCGCACTGCGATTCCGCGGGAAGAAAAGTCATTACCCCAACCACAAACGACAACTCCCGGCGGCATAAACTCCATCGCAAAGAGGCCTGAGGTAAGCTTGGCCTTTACGCCATGACGAACAACCTGACCCTCCGCGACGCTGTCCCCGCCGACGCACCCGCCATCCTCGCCCTGATCCGCGACCTCGCCATCTACGAAAAAGAACCAGACGCCGTCATCGCCACAGAAGAGGACATCCTCCGCGACGGCTTCGGCCCGCAGCCGTACTTCCGCTGCCTCATGGCCGAATGGCAGGGCCAGACCGCTGGCTTTGCGCTGTATTTCTTCCAATACTCCACATGGGAAGGCCGTCCGGCGCTCTACCTGGAAGACCTCTTCGTCCGCGAGCCCTTCCGCAAACGCGGCATCGGCGCAGCACTGTTTCAGCGCCTCGCACAGATCGCGCTGGAGCGGAACTGCACCCGCTTCCAATGGGAATGTCTCGACTGGAACCAGCCCGCACTCGACTTCTACGAAGCCAGCGGAGCCAAGATCCTGCGCGAATGGCTGAACCTGCGCGTCACCGGCGAGGAACTCAAAAGCCTCGCCGGTTCATCCGCTCAGTAGCAGCCGTAAGGCCGGTAATACGGGTAATACCCGCGCCAATACGGGTTGTAATAGCTGTAAGCCCCGTACGGATACGCTCCATAGGCATAGCCGCGATAGGGGCCGTAGTGGTACCCATAACCATAGGGTGAATATCCCGACCAATACCAGCAGCGACGGCTGAAGAATAGGATCAACAGGATCAGGCAAAGCATGAAAGGCCTCGGTGCGGGTTTCCAGAAGCCTACGTCCGCACGGGTTATGCTACGCAGCCTACTCCGGAAAAGTTCCGTTCGCGAGAAAATAGAAGTTGTGAAGAAAATCAAAGTTATCGGCGGAGGCCTCGCCGGCCCGGAAGCCGCCCTGCAGGCCGCACGTTTCGGCTGCGAAGTCACCCTCTACGAGATGCGCCCGCATCGCTCCACAGAAGCGCACCAGACCAGCGACTTTGCGGAACTCGTCTGCTCCAACTCGCTGAAAAGTGAGAGCGAAAACACCGCGCCCTGGCTTCTCAAACAGGAGATGCGCCTCGCCGGATCGGTGCTCCTGAAGGAAGCGGACGCCTGCGCCGTCCCCGCCGGACACGCACTCGCCGTCGACCGCGTGGAATTCTCCCGCCGTGTCGCCGAACGCATCGCCGCTGAACCACGCATCGCCGTCGTCCGCGAAGAAGTCACCTCGCTCGATGAAACCAGCGAAGACACACTGACCATCCTCGCCACCGGCCCGCTCACCTCGCCCGCGCTTACGGCCGATCTTCAGCGCCTTACCGGCACCGAATACCTGTCCTTCTACGACAGCATCGCGCCCGTCGTCGACGCCACCACCATCAACATGGACCGCGTCTACTTCAAAGCCCGCTGGGACAAGGGTTCCGCAGACTACATCAACTGTCCCTTCACCAAAGAAGAGTACGACGTCTTCTACGACGCGCTCATCGCCGCCAACGAAGTGGAAGCCAAGGAGTGGGAGAAGCTCGATTACTTCGAAGGCTGCCTGCCCATTGAAGAGATCGCCCGCCGTGGCAAGGACACGCTCCGCTTCGGCTGCATGAAGCCCGTAGGCCTGCGCTATCCCGGTACAGAAATCACGCCGTACGCCGTCGTACAACTGCGCCAGGAAAACCTGCGTGCCGACAGCTACAACCTCGTGGGCTTCCAGAACCACATCAAGTTCGGCGACCAGCAACGCATCCTGCGCCTCATCCCCGGCTTGGAAAACGCCACCTTCCTGCGCTACGGCCAGATCCACCGCAACACCTACATCAACTCGCCCACGCTGCTCACAGAGTCGCTGCAACTGCGCCAGCACCCCAACATCTTCATCGCAGGCCAGCTCAGCGGTGTCGAAGGCTACACGGAGTCCATCGCAGGAGGCATGCTCGCAGGCCGCTTCGCCGCAGCCATCGCACGCGGCGAAACACCCGCATCCGCACCACGCCTCAGCGCCCACGGATCGTTAGTTCACTACATTACCCATACCGAGGCGAAGCGCTTCCAACCCGCCAACATCACCTTTGACCTGCTCATGCCGCTCGAAGAAGAACTGCGCAAGAAGATCCGCGACAAGAAAGAACGCCACCGCCTCCAGTGCGAACGAGGCCTGAACGCATGGCGCGAGTGGCTCGATACCTCATCCCTGTCAGCATGAGCCAAGAACCGGGTGCCCCAGGTTCACGAAGCCACAAAAGCGGGTGCCCCAGGTTCGCGAAGCTAACCTGGGCCATCGCGCTTCAGCGCGATCATACGGTCAACAGACCGTCATTCTGAGCAAAGCGAAGAATCCCGATGACATCTCACGCGCCAAAACTGTCGAACGCTTCCAGGCACGAAAGCCAAAGCTTCGCAAAAGCGAAGCTCGTACGGCCAAGGTCTATCCCCGACAAGAATGTTCTGTGCTTCATCGCGCTTCAGCGCGATCCTACGGTCAGCAGACCGTCATTCTGAGCGAAGCGAAGAATCCCGACGGAACTCCATGCACCACAACTGTCCAAAGAATTCCGTCACAAAAACGGGTGCCCCAAGGTTCGCGAAACTAACCTGGGGCATCACGCATCAGCGTGATCCTACGAATTATTCTGAAGCACCAAAGATGTAGGCCAGCACAGCAACAAGCGCCAAAGGCGCGCCGACATATTAGCCTGGGCCGAAGGCCCAGGTAGAACACACCCACGAAGCCCAAGGGCCAACGGCCCGCTCTATCCCACACCCAAGAAAGCCAATTTTGCTGGGCCATCGCGCAAAGCGCGATCATACGGTCGAAAGACCGTCATCCTGAACGAAGCGAAGCGGAGCTGAAGCATGCCCTCGAGCGAAGAGAAGGGGACCTGCATTCTTCTCCCGCACTACGATACACCAGGAAACCGCTACCGATACTCCTCACGAGCAGGCGTGAACACATCCAGCACCTCGCTCTCCACCGCAGCCGAAGCCTGATGCACCACGTCCCCGGGCACCATCACGCTATCCCCTGCCCGCAGCGTATACGTCGAGCCATCGACGACCAGCGCAATCTCACCGCTCAACACATAGATCAACTGCTCATGCGGATGCGAATGAGCAGCGCCCACCCAACCAGCCTCCATGCGATGCCGCACCAACATCATCGGGTCGGTCGAAGCCATCACCTGCCGTCGCAAACCCGGCTCAGGCGCGGTCATCTTCGCATCGTCCGCAGCAATCACTTTCAACATGGCGCTCACTTCGTAAAGCTCGTAGCCTTGCGTTCGTCGTGCCGCTCCACACCCAGCGCAATCAGCCGATCAATCAACTCGACATACGAAACACCCGTAGCCTCCCACAGTTTGGGATACATGCTGATCGACGTAAACCCGGGCATCGTGTTCACTTCGTTGAGATAAATCTTCGGCGGGTTCTTGCTGGCAGGATCAGCCGCTTCCAACAGAAAATCCACACGCGCCAGCCCACTGCAATCGCACGACTTGAAAGCATCAATCGCCATCTGCCGCAACTGCTTCGCCTGAGCCTTCGTGATCTTCGCGGGGATCACCGGCTCACTCGTGCTGGTGCTGTCGTACTTGCTTTCGTAGTCATAAAACTCACGATCCGGCACAATCTCGCCCACCACACTCGCAATAGGATCGTCATTACCCAGCACCGCAATCTCCAGCTCGCGCGCCTTGCCCTTGCCCCTCAATTTGCCATTACCGCTCACGCCCTCTTCAATCACAATCTTGCGATCGAACTGCGCAGCCTCATCCATCGCCTTCGCCAGCTCCTTGCGTTCGCGCACCTTGCTGATGCCGACCGACGAACCCAGGTTCGCAGGCTTCACAAACACCGGGTACTTCAGCTTCTCTTCAATCAGCTTCGTACACTTGCGCGGACTCGCCTTCCACTCGCCTCGCAGCAGCGTCACATGCTTCACAATGGGCAGGCCCGCCGCGGCAAACATCTTCTTCATGGCATCCTTGTCCATGCCCACCGAAGAACCCAGCACACCCGAACCAACATAGGCGACGTCTGCCAGTTCCAGCATCCCCTGGATCGTACCGTCCTCGCCAAACGTGCCATGCAGCACAGGAAAAATCACATCCAGCGCAGCAGTCGAGCTCGCAGCAGACGCCTGCAACGTAAGCCCCGTAGTCTCCACCTTCTTCTTCGAGGTAGCGGACTTCTTCCCCGCCAGCGCAGGCACGGTCACACCATCCAGCAGCGCCTTCGAATCCCCCACGCCCAGCCACTGCCCCGTCTTGGCAATGCCAATCGGCACCACTTCGTACTTGCTGCGATCAATGGCATTCAGAATGGAAGCGCCCGAGCGCAGCGACACCTCATGCTCGCCCGACCTCCCACCAAACAACACACCCACACGCAGCTTCTTCCCCATTGTTCCCTCGCTACCTATCTCTATTGATGGTACGGGCCGATCCCCCGTGGAGGACAATCATGCATCTCCGCAGATACCTGCGATTCGTCAGCGAGTCATTTCCACGGCCTGCTGCAGGGAGATGTGTTGCGGGATAAGCTTGATCTCACTCCGGATGGAGTCCTGGTCGCGCGTAAGACTCTTCATCATCAGAATCTTTCCATCCATATGGACAACCATGCGAACACTCTTCCACGTGTCCGGTGACACCGGGCGACGCTCCAGTTGGAAGTTGCCCCCCTGGTTCACCTTGCCCAGCAGGCCGAAGCCGAATGAAACCGGACTTACGATACGGCTCCGCAGTTCACACAGACGATCCTCGGGCTGCTTGATGGAGACGGTTCCCTCCATCGCATGCAGGACCTTCTCCTCCATGCTCCCGGGCTGATAGTCCGGGTTCGGCTTGAACGAGTACTGCGAGCAACCGTTCACGGTGCCTGCGGGCGTCAATAGAAACTGCGACGGCAGTGCGCCAAGCAGGCTGATCAGGTGCTTTTCGTCGCCCTGCGCCGATGCATTTAATCTTCGGTACGCCTCGGGGTCATTTGCAAGATTAGTAAGCCGCCTTTGCTCCGCAGCGGTAGCTTCGGCTGACAGCGGAACGCCATCCACCTTCAGAAGACGGGCAACTTTGCCCTCATCCACTTCCACAACTCGTTCCAGCCACAGGTGGCCACCCGTGCGCGGAGAGCGCTCCTGCAGCAAGAACGAAAAATGTTCCTTCAGATCAATACGCGCCTGGCGTTCATTCTCTGCCATCCGCGCAACAGGCGAGTTCTGCGCCCATGCGACCGTTGCTAAAGCAGCGAAGTATATCAACGCTGCATTTCGAAGTGCCGTCATCTTCCCCCTTGGCGGCACGCGTCACACCAGTAGTGAGACGGATTCTAATGCAGATCCGTGCGTTGCATAGGCAGGCACGAAGGCCGCAACGAAGTTTCATCGCGACAAATCGCTCTTACTTTCCGAGGTATTTGTCCAATTGAGAAAAAGGAACGGCCAACGGTCGCGATCCCTTGCGGAAGACCACCGCAATATCCTCGCGCGTCTTCATACCAGCCCAAACGTAGTGAGAGCGATTGTAGGCTTCGCTTTTCGAAGTCGAGAGCGAGGCTTCGCCTGAAGGCGAAATAAGATAGACCCAGAATGGGTCGTATGTCGTGGCATACGGCGTTGCTCGACCATCGCCGCGCATGACCTGCGAAAACGAGGGCTTCGCCAAGAGTTGAATCTGGCCATCAACGGACGACGTGAACGAAACAAGCGAGAGCATTTCGCTCTCAATTACTTTATAAGGTTCACCGACCTCGTTCACACCGATTACGAGAACCGATCCTGGATCACTCGCCATCGGCATCCCAAATAAAAACAAGAACAGACGTTCATGCCCGCTTATAGAGAGACGGCTCGACATAAAGCATCCTGATTTATCTCGCTCCAGACCGCGCACAGGCCATAAGACCTCCCTGCGCTCTTCTGTTCCGCGCGGGATGAACGTCAGATCGTAGCGCGAGCGAACCACTTTCAGTTGGCCGTCAACACTTATCTGTAGGTTACGGAAGTTGCCCGTTTTTGCGGATGCCATACAGCTAACGGTTATCCGGCTATTCGACTCTGGCAGAGCAAGGGTTGAAGAGCGTCGCTGTGCGCTGGCTTGCAACGCCACGATGGACACCACAGCAAATGCAAGTCCGCGATGCACAGCATACCTCATGCTCTTACGGATAAATCCGGTTCAGCGTACGCGCAAACGGAATCGTCTCGCGCACATGCTCCAGCCCGCACACCCACGCCACACACCGCTCAATGCCCATCCCGAATCCCGAGTGTGGCACCGAGCCATACTTGCGCAGATCCAGGTACCACTCGAAAGCTTCCAGCGGCAGGTCGTGCGAAACGATACGTTCCTTCAACAAGTCATAGCTGTCAATGCGTTGCGACCCGCCAATGATCTCGCCATAACCCTCCGGTGCCAACACGTCGACACAAAGCGCCTTCGTCGGATCAGCAGGATCAGGCTGCATGTAAAACGCCTTCACCGCAGCCGGGTAACGATGCACCATCACCGGCCGGTCAAACTGGTTGCTGATGTACGTTTCGTCCGGCGCGCCAAAGTCGTCGCCATACTCATGCGGCTTCTCAATCGCACCCTCGGCAAACGCCTTCTCCAGCATGGCGTGTGCTTCGTCATAGCTGATCTTCGGGAACGGCGCCTGAATCTTCTCCAGCTTCGCCGCCTTCTCATCGCCGCCTGTAATCGTCTTCAGGTCAATGCGATGCTTCTCCAGCACACGCATCACAATGTGCGAAAGAAAGTCCTCCGCCAGCTTCATCAGATCGTCCAGATCCGCGTAAGCCACTTCCGGTTCAATCATCCAGAACTCAGTCAGGTGACGACGCGTCTTGCTCTTCTCCGCGCGGAACGTGGGCCCAAAACTGTACACCTTGCCCAGCGCCAACGCCGTCGCCTCAATGTAGAGCTGGCCGCTCTGCGTCAGGTACGCATTTCCCTCGTCGAAGTACTTCATCTCGAAGAGTTCGCTGGTGCCTTCGCACGCAGCAGGCGTCAGAATGGGCGGATCAGTCCGCGTGAAGTCCTGCGTATCAAAAAACTCCTGCGCCGCACGCATAATCGTTGCGCGCACACGAAGGATTGCCGACTGCCGCGGCGTCCGCATCCACAGGTGCCGACGTTCCATCAGGAAGTCCGGCCCATGCTCTTTCAGCGTGATGGGGAAAGGCTCATCGGCGCTCACCGCCTGCTGCACCTTCACGTCTTCCACGTCCAGCTCATAGCCAGAAGGAGCACGCGAATCGGCGCGCACCTTGCCCGTCACCACCACGCTGCTCTCCAGTTGTAGTTCCTTCAGCGTGTTGAATAACTCTTCCGGCACAGCGGCCTTGGGCACAATGCCCTGGATCGTCCCGGTGCCATCACGAAAGGTGGGAAACAGCAGCTTGCCGCTGGAACGCAGGTTATACAGCCAGCCGCGCAGCGTTACTGTTGCGCCTTCGTGCTGGCCAATGTTCGCAATGGAGGTAAGGGGTGCGGAAATTTCTGTTGCCATGACATCTTCCAGTGTATGCGCCTTCAAAAACGCGCGGAGATTCCGCCCTGTTTTCGGAAAGACACATGAAAACATGGCTGCTGATACGTTATGCGGTCTTCTTTTCAGCCCTCGCCCGATGGGCCATCACGCGAGCGATATTTGCCTCAATGTAAGTGGTCAACGCCTGCATGCGTTCCGCAATATCTTTGCCCAGTTCTGTCAAACTGTATTCCACTTTCGGCGGCTTCGTCGCATGCACTGTGCGCAGCACAAACCCATCCTGCTCCAGAGCGCGCAGTGTCTGCGCCAGCATCTTCTCGCTCACGCCGCCGATCAGGTAAGCCAACTCGCTGAAACGATAGCTGTCTTCCTGTAGCAGCAACACCAGCACCAGCGACCCCCAACGCGATGTCACGTCATCCAGGATGCTGCGCGTAGGGCAGTCGGCTGTAAACAGGTTCCCGCGCCGGATGCGAATTGTCTTGGTACTCTTCGGCCACGCCATGCATACAGCTTACCTATAGGTATGTACTTACTACAAGTAAGCTCTCAGGCGTACGCTTCTCTTATCCGCCCCGCAAGGGCCGAAGGAGAGACATCCATGATCGCGATTACCGGAGCTACCGGCCAGCTTGGAACACTTGTTGTTGAAGCTCTACTTCAGAAAGTCCCCGCAAACCAGATCGTCGCTGCCGTCCGCTCGACATCCAAAGCCAAAACATTCGCGGACAAGGGCGTGCAGGTCCGCGAAGCCGACTACTCCCGCCCGGAAACCCTCGCCGCAGCCTTTGCTGGCGTGACAAAACTTCTGCTCATCTCCGGCAGTGAACTCGGCCAGCGCGTGCCCCAGCATCAAGCGGTGATCGACGCAGCAAAGCGCGCCGGAGTGGGTCTGGTGGCGTACACAAGCCTTCTGCATGCTGACACTGGTGGCCTTCTGCTCGCCGCGGAACATCTGGCCACGGAGAAGTATCTTCAGGCCAGCGGCGTCCCCTTCGCGCTCCTGCGCAACGGCTGGTACACGGAAAACCTTACCCCCGGCATCGGCCCCGCCCTCCAGCAGGGAGCATTCATCGGAGCCACAAAAAATGGCCGCATCGCCGCCGCCACCCGTGCAGAATACGCCGCAGCAGCCGTGGCCGTACTTACCGGCGAAGGCCATGAGAACAAGGTGTATGAACTTGCAGGCGACACAGCATTTACCCGTGCCGAGTTCGCCGCAGAGGTCAGCAAACAAACCGGCAAGCCTGTCGGCTATCACGACCTGCCGCAGCAGGAGTATGAAAAGATCCTCGCCACCTTCGTACCGCCCGCTCTCGCAACGATCCTGGCAGACGCCGAAGCAAAAGCCGCAAACGGAGCCTTGGACGACCACTCGCACACGCTAAGCCGCCTCATCGGCCACCCCACAGCACCCTTCGCGGACGCAATCGCCGAGGCACTGAAAGCATCCTGATCGCAACGCTCCGAAACCAAAAAAGGCCGGCATGATCGCTCATGTCGGCCTTTGCTGTTAACAAACTTTACTTGCACCAATCAGTGAAGCTCAAACGAACTTTACTTGCATCAATCAGCCTGTCCCGAAACAAACTTTACTTGCACCAATCAGCGAAGCTCAAACGAACGAAGTTCGTCATCCTGAGCGAAGTCGAAGGACCTGCATTCCTCTCAGCCTCTACAACGCGTCAAGAAAGAAACTCAACCCCGCACAGGCTCTTCCAGCATCGCAAACACCTTCGCCGCCTTCGCACTCATCGACTTCGCATCGATCTCCGGCTCGTACGCAATCTCCAGCGTCCCCACTGGCTCATGCTTCAGCGCAGCAATCCCGCGACGCACAGCATTCCAATCCACCGTGCCTTCACCCGGCCACAGGTGTTCATCCTTCTCGCCATGATTGTCATGCAGGTGCAACTCACGAATTCGATCGCCCAACACGGCAAATGCGTTCTCCACACCGCCCATGTCATGCAGATTCACATGCCCAATATCCAGGCACACCTGCACCGTATCCAGATGCGCAATGCGCAGCATGTCCTTCAGGTGTTCCGGCGTGGTCACATCATTGTGCAGCGTCTCCACCAGCGTCTTCACGCCCAGCGGATGCGCAAATGCCTTAATGTGTTCCACTGCCGTCATCGACAGGTCCAGCGAGCGTTCGCTCCATGTGTCATTCGCCGTGCCCAGGTGCAGCACAATGCTGTCAATGTCGATCTGCTCTGCTGCTTCCAGCGCGCGCTTCACCTCATCCATCGCATCAATGCGGCGCGACTTCTCCACATCAATCAGATTGATGGTCGCCGGAACATGGCGGCTCCAGTCAGAAGCCCGCGATTCGAAAATTGGCTGGTGCAGAGTTGCGCGACAATCATGGCTGCGGAACCACTTCGCCAGTTCCTTCACTTCATTGCGATCGGTGTAATCAAAGTGGTGCCGAGCCGCAAACAACTCAATCGACTGCGCACCCGCCGCCACCATTGCATCCAGCAGACCCGCGTGCAGCCGTTGTTGCAGAAAAACATGCGTACTAATGGACCGCTTCATCACCCCTGACCATAGCAGGCCGCAAAGCGCACGGGGGAACCATGCATGGTTCCCCCGTTTCACCTCGTTCGATTACTTGCCAATCGTCTTGTCGATCGCCGCCTGCGCCAGCGGCTGCATAATGGCATACCCCGCGGGGGTGGGGTGCACACCATCCTTCGCCAGGTCCTGCTTCATGCCACCCGTCGGCGACGTCAGCGCAGAATAATAATCCAGATACGTATACCCATGTTCCTTGCAGAACTGCTGCATCCACGTATTCATTGCGCGGATTTTGTCCGCAGGCTGCAAACCGCGACGCCACGGATAGTCGTCCACCGGCAGCACGCTCGCCAGGATCACCTTGATGTGGTTCGCATCCGCAATCGCCGCCATCGAACGGAAGTTGTCCTGAATGTGCTCCAGCGACTCGATGCCTGTATTGCCCGCAATGTCATTCGTTCCCGCCAGGATCAACACTGCAGCAGGCTTCAGAGCCACCACATCCTGCTGAAAACGCACCAGCATCTGCGGCGTCGTCTGCCCGCTGATGCCGCGGTCCAGATACGGCTTTCCCGCAAAGAACGTCGACTTATTCGTCGCGCCATTGCCCCACGCATCCGTGATGCTGTCGCCATAAAACACCACGCGATCCTTCGGCGCAGGCGGCAGTGCAGCATTCGCACTCGCATAACGCGCCAGGTTGGCATAATCCGCCAGCTTCTTCTGAAGGCCCGAAATCTCATTCGGCGTCAGCGTCGAAGGATCCTTCACCAGCACCGCATCAATCGGTTTGGGTGCCTCGGCAGGTGCAGCCGCAACCTGGGCCAGCAAAGCCGTACTGACCAGCAGCGTGGTCGCGGAAACGAGAGCAATGTTGCGCATGAACGACATGATTTGCGTGCTTCTCCTGTGTGCAGCCAAGTGTACGAACCGAAGGCGCCCCCACGCAATCCTGCAACGCGTATACCTGCGTCATTCTGAGCGCAGCGAAGCTCCTACGATCAAAGACCGTCATTCTGAGCAAAGCGAAGAATCCCAACGCATTCTCCCGCAACGACACGCTCAAACCCTTCCAGCCACAAACCTCAAACCAGCTTCGCAAAGCGAAGCTCATACGCACAAAGTGCGTCCTTCTTTCGGAGGGGCAGGGCTTCAGCCCTGCCGTAAAACCCACAACCAACAAGTGGCTTTAGCCGCGGAGGGAATCCTGAACAAAAAGAAAAGGCCTCGCCCGGACCAGGGCGAAGCCTCTAAAAAGTGATGACCGAACCTTACCGGCTCACCTTCGCAAACGTATCCGCGGCCGCATTCACCTGCGCAGCCGTCATCGTATGCGGAGAAAGCAACACACGATATCGGAACGTCGTCGCCTGCCCCTTCTCCACGGTGTAATTCATCGGCGCAGCCTTCGTATCGAAGACATGCGCACCCAGCGGATTCGCGGCAAACAACCCATACCCGCGAGCATGCCAATACGTGGGATAGCCCGGATTCCCCGGATGATCCAGAATCGCAATCGCAGCCTGGTGCCCTTCCGGATCATGCCCGTTCAACACACACCAGCGACCACGCGTACTCCACACATCATCGCCCTGCTTGCCTTCGCTGGTCAGGTAGACACCGGTAGCACCAGCGCCAGTAGCGCCCTCCACCTTCGTCTCTTTACCGGAAGCATCGACGAAGACGCCGCCCTTTTCATTGGCCGACTCAAGCCAGCGCGCCACGCGAATCCCCAGCACGCCTTCCTTGTCATCGGTGAACACAACCTTCTCCAACGCCGTCAGCTTCGTGATGCGATCAATCGATCGCACATCGCCGTTCTGCCGGAAAACATAGGTCGTCGTTTCGCGCAGCAACGGTGAGCCATTCGCCGCAACCCACGTCGACTCCGTCGTCAGATCGCCCGAGTCCTTACCGGAATGCGAAGAGACAATCTTGTCCTGACGGATCGACCCCATATGTTGCACACGATCGCCCGTAATGGCGTCGGAGTTATTCCAGAAGTCGAAGCCATTCACGTTGCCGTAGTTGAACCACAGGCCCGCATGGTGCGGATGATCCTGCCGCTCACCAGCACGCGGCTCCAGCGGAAACCCGCGCGTCACCGTCACGCCGTCGCTCAACACCAGCGGATACAGCACTGGTTTCTTCAGCGACGTAGGCCACAGATACGAAGTGAACGGTTTGCCATCCACAGTGACGTCCACGCGGCGCTGAGCCTCGTGAACGTCCACCTTAACCTCTGCCGCTGCAACCCCGGACAAGAACATAGTCGAGAGCATAGCCAATGCAACGAACTTATACATACGGCTGTCCACCTGCCAGCACCTGCTGCTTCGCAGTATCAAACGTCACCTTCTTGCCCGTGCGCATGGCCGCAATGCACATGCACAGCGCAATCGAGTGCGAGTAACCCGCTTCAATGCTGGCATTCGGCGTCTTACGGCTGCGGACACACTCCATCCAGTTGCGCATGTTCGCCACCGTCATCGGATCGCTGCCGGTGTTGGCTTCGTTCGAAACCGCCTCCGTTGCGCCCAGCGAAAAGTCCTCCAGCAGATTCGGCTTCATCTTCATCTCAGCAGCAGCCTTCGCCGTCAGGCCACCCTCAGCCGTCACCTTCTGCGTGTCCATGTTCAGCGAACCGCCGTTGGAGTAGTAAATCTCCTTCACGCCGCCAGCCGAGTTCGTCTGACGCGACGAATACAGCACCTGGAAGCCCTTCTTCGGATCATCCAGCGGGCCGTAATCAAACACTGCCGTCAACGTATCCCAGTTCGTGCGTCCGTCCTGCCACTGGTAAATGCCACCATTCGCCACCACGGAACGCGGATGCGGATAGCCCGTGAACCAGTGCACCGTATCAATCTGGTGCACCAGCCACTGGTCAGGAATGCCCGACGAGAACGGATAGAACAAGCGGAACTCCAGGTACTTGCGCGCATTGAACGGCTCATACGGACGATTCAGCAGGTAGCGCTTCCAGTCCGTGTCCTCTTCCTTCAACAGCGGCACCACATCCGGCCTGCGCCAGCGCCCGGGCTGGTTCACATTCCAGGTCATCTCCACCATGTTGATCTCGCCAAACTTGCCACTGCGAATGTAGTCATACGCACGCATGTAGCTCGGCGTGGAGCGGCGCTGCGTTCCCACCTGCACAATCTTGCCCGTCTTATGCACGGCATCGCGAAACAGGCGCGCATCTTCCATGCGGTCTGCCGTCGGTTTCTCCACATAAGCATCACGACCAGCGTTCACAGCCGCCGCACCCATAATCGCGTGCTGAAAATCCGCAGTCGCAATCAGAACGGCATCCACATCCTTGCGCGCATACAGTTCGTCCGTGTTGCGGCACGTTTCGATCTTCGCCCCTGCCTTCTTCTCCACATACGCCACGGCTTCTTCCCGACGACGGCTCCACAGGTCGGCCACAGCAACAAACTCGAAATTCATCGCTTTCTGATTCGCGGCAAACGCAGGAATCAGGGCGCCCTTCATACGGTCGCCCGCGCCGACGATCGCCGTGCGAACACGGTCATTCGCGCCCGGAATAGCGGCATAGCTCTTCGCGCTCCAGGCTGCAACCGCAGCCGCAGCCGCGCTACCGGCGATAAAATCCCGGCGGGTCGGCGCACTCTTCTTGGTTTCCGTGTGGCTCATCGAAACGTCTCCATGCATGCAGAATCAATTGCAAAACCTGCGCCTGTCATTGCCATTCCTGCTTGCACGTGCGTCCCACTCGGTCGCTTCCAGAGCGGCATCGAAACGTTTCGCAAACACAAAACAAGACTCTCTTCAGGCGAGAGGACTATAAGGACGCCACCGCCCAAGAGTCAAGATCAGAAGTCCTAAGTCTGTCATCACAGGAAAACGCGCGCACCCCAAAGCACAAGAAGTGTCAGCAAAGCTTGTACGCGTAAGGCGCGTCATCCTGAACGAAGCGAAGCGAAGTTGAAGCATGCCCTCGAGCGAAGCGAAGGGAACCAGCATTCCTCTCAACCCTCTACAACGCATCAGGAAACCCCAAAACGAACCACCAGCCAAAGAACCGGGTGCCCCGGGTTCGCGAAGCTGACCTGGGCATCGCTCCAAAGGAGCGATCCAACGCACAAAGTGCGTCCAGCAAAGCCCCAACGGTCAAAGACCGTCATTCTGAGCAAAGCGAAGAATCCCCACGAACTCTCCTCCTGCCAAGACCCCACAAGCTTCCAGTCAAGGAACCCAAACCAGCTTCGCAAAGCGAAGCTCATACGCACGCAGTGCGTCGCTTTCGGAAGGGCAGGGCTTCAGCCCTGCCGTAACAGCCACAATCAACAAGCGGCCTTAGCCGCTGAGGGGATCTACCTCAAAGTCACTAGGATCGGCGTATGGTCGCTCGCCTTCTCGTGCCCCCGCGGAGTCTTATCAATCACACAAGCCTCCAACCTCGGCCGCAACGAAGGCGACAACAAAAAGTGATCAATCCGAATCCCGCGGTTCCGCTCAAACGCCTGCCGGAAGTAATCCCAGTACGTATACGCTCCGGCTTCCTCCGGATGCAGCGCGCGAAACGCATCCACCCAACCCATCGTCTGCATCGCGCGATATCGATCACGCGGCTCCGGCTGAAACAACGCATCGCGCACCCAGTTCGCAGGCTTGTCGCAATCCATGTCTTCCGGAATCACATTGAAATCGCCGCCAATGATCGTCGGAATCGGATCGTCCTTCCAACGCATCATCTGGTGGATCAGCCGGTCCATCCATCCCAGCTTGTACAGAAACTTCTCCGTACCCACCGGATTCCCATTCGGCAGATAGATGCACACCACGCGCAGCCGCTTGCCATCCGGCTCATCCAGGATGGCTTCAATGAAGCGCGCATGCGTATCCTCCTCATCGCCATCCAGCTTCGTGCTCACGGTCTCAATCGGCAGCTTCGACAGGATCGCGACACCGTTATAACTTTTCTGCCCCACGGCCACCGACTCATAGCCCAGCGCCTTGAAGTCCATCGCTGGAAACTCCAGCGTCTTCAGCTCCTGCATCAGCAGCACATCCGGCTGCTGCGCCTGCAGAAAGTCATGCGCATGCGTCATCCGCGCACGAATCGAATTCACATTCCAGCTTGCAATCCGCACCGTCTCGTATCCCCGCCTTCGTCCCTAACGATTCTCGCAAAAGGCAGACGCAACACCAACGTCCGCCCGTTTTCCCAATCGGTTCGAATGGATTTTTTGAGGAAGAGGTAGAAGAGATATCTGTTTCTATGGCGAGGTCTCGTTCCCATAACATGGTGCCACTATGAGAACCAACTCTATCGTTCCCTCGTCCAAAAAATGGACGTCGCCCACACTCACCGTTGTTCCAATGCAAGACGCCAAGACCGGTGTTAGCCCGGATGGTCTCGACTCCCTCGCCTTTTCCAGTTAGAAACCCATCCACCCCGGCAGGGAATAATGGCTCTCCACCAGACCGTTATTCCTTCGCAGGCAGCGTCATCACAAACACCTTCGTCCTGATGATTCTCGCAAAGCAGACGCAACACCAACGCCTGCCCGTTTTCCCGAATCGGTTCGGATCGATTTTTTGATTGAAAGGTATCTACCGATGGCGAGGCCTCATTCCCATAACATTGGGCCCATTATGAAAATCAACTCTACCGTTTCCTCGCCCAAAAACTGGGCGGCGCCTACACTCACCGTTGTTCCCATGCAAGACGCCAAGGCCGGTGTTGACCCGGGGGTTGTCGACGGCCTCATCTTCGCCAGTTAGAAACTCGTCCCAACCGGCAGGGAGTAACGGCTCTCCACGCTGCCGTTATTCCTTCACCGGCAGCGTCATCACAAACGCCTTCGCTGCATCCAGCAACCGCTTCCGCACCACATCATCCGCATACACTTCCACAGGCACACGCACCCATCCGTTCATTGGCTTGCCCGACATCATCTGTGTCACGCCGTCCAGCGCCAGCGCCCACGCATCATTCCCCTTACCCAGCCGCACCAGCAGATGTCCCACACGAGCACCGCACACCAGGTTGCCGCGATACATCCACGCCATTCCGCCGAACATGGCCTTGCGCGTTACGCGCATGCCCTCCAGCGCCTCTTCCACCATCGCTTCCAAACCCGCATCGCGCGCCATGCCACCCATCATGGCATGGCGCGCGATCATGATTAAGAACGTTTTCTAACTTCTCAGCCCGTTCCCCGCTTCATGGCGCATTTCTGCGAAACCATTTCACAAATCTCTGCACTTTCGATTGCGCCCTGCCCACCCGTTCGATTAGCTTTGTGCCATCACAACATTTCTTAATGCCACCGCATCAGCGCCCGGCTGTCTGCGTGCGGCTCTTCTTCCAGCGTCTGTGTGCCAGATTCATTCTCTGGCACCCGTTACCCTGCATTTCCGTTGAAAGCGAGACTTCTCCGATGAATCTGCACCGTTTCAAGCAGGCGGCCGTTGCAACTGCCGCCGTGCTGCTCCTCTCCCCTGCCTTTGCGCAGCAGCAGGCTGGCGACAAAGTGGATCTGGACGCGCTGGCGCAGATCAAGCACGAAGCCTTTGACAACTCGCACGTCATGGAAAACCTCTTCTGGATGTCTGAGGTCTACGGTCCACGTGTGAACAACAGCCCCAACCACATGGCCGCCGCCGAATGGGCCATGAAGCAGATGAAGGAGTGGGGACTACAGAACGTCCACCTGGAGTATTGGCCCTTCGGCTACGGCTGGCAGATCAAGAAGTTCTACGGCGCCATGGAAACCCCGGCTTACGCCGCATTCACCGGCTTCCCGCTCGCATGGACACCCGGCACCCCGGGCCAGATTTCGGTCGAACCCATCTTCGCCCCCATCCACTCAGAGGAAGACTTCGCCAAGTGGCACGGCAAGCTGAAGGGCAAAGCCGTGTTGATCTTTGATCCCGCAAAGCTCACCTTGCACACCCGCGCCGACGCACAGCCCTCGCCCACCGATGAAGAAATCCTCGCCCGCGCAGGCCAGCCCCGCGGCGGTCGCGGACCGGGTGGCCCCGGTGGTCCCGGCGGCGCAGCGGATCGTGATCCCAGTGGTCGCGGACGTCCCGGCGAAGGCACTCAGGAGTTCTCACCCACATCGCTGGCGCTGGCCAACGCCAGGAACCACGACCTCCGCAACAAGATGAATAAATTCCTGCACGACGAGCAGCCGGCCATCGTCCTCACGCCCGGCTACAACGGCGACGGCGGCACCATCTTCGGTACCTACGGCGGCTCTGAAAACCCGAACGATCCCGTCCCGCCGCCAATGGTCGCCATTGGGGCGGAGCAGTACAACCGTCTCGTGCGCCTCACCCAGCACAACATCGCACCAAAGCTCACGTTTGACGTGCAGGTGGAATACCAGAAGAAAAACCAGAACGCCTTCAACGTGATCGGCGAAATCCCCGGCACCACTAAGAAGGACGAAGTCGTCATGGTCGGCGGTCACTTCGATAGCTGGCAGGGCGGCACCGGCGCCACGGACAACGGCACCGGCTCATCCGTTGCAATGGAAGCCGTACGCATCCTCGCCACCCTGCACAAGCCCATGGCTCGCACCGTTCGCGTCGCCCTCTGGGGTGGTGAAGAAGAAGGCGTCTACGGCTCCACCGCATACGTCCAGCAGCACTTCGCGGAACGCACCACCATGGTGAAGAAACCGGAATACGACAAGTTCAACGTCTACTTCAACGATGACGGCGGCTCCGGTCGCTTCCGTGGCGTCTCCGCTGGCGGCAGCAAGGAGATGGGCGAAATCTTCAAGTCGTGGATTGAACCCATCAAGGACCAGCACATCGTCGCCGTCTCCGGGACAGAGTTCCGCCCCACCGCCGCGCCCGGCGGCACAGACTCCACCCCGTTCTCCTGGATCGGCCTGAATGGCATCAGCTTCATGCAGGACCCACTGGAGTACGGCACCCGCACCCACCACTCCAACGCAGACACCTACGACCGCGTGCAGGTACCGGACGTGCAGCAGGGTTCCATGATCGAAGCGTGGTTTGCCTACAACGCAGCCACCCGCCCCGACATGCTGCCCCGCATCCCAACCCCTGCCCCGGACCCCAACGCCAAGGGCCACGAATAACCAACGAAGCCGCAGCAAAGAAACACGAACAGCTGCAACAACAGAACGGCAAGCAACAGGAACGGCTACAGAAACAAGAACGGGTGAGGCCCAAAGCCTCATCCGTTTTTTATTGCAACCGCCTTAGCACGCTGAAGCCTCGCCCAAAGCCTCAATCGTTTTTATTGCAGCCGCCTTGGCACCTCGAAGCCCCGCCCCGAAGCCTCATTCGTTCTTGTTGTTGCAGCCGCCTTGGCACGCCAAAGCCTCATCCGAAGCCTCATCCTTTTTTATTGCAACCGCCTTCATACCCCGAAGCCTCGCCCAAAGCCTCATCCGTTTTTTATTGCAGCTGCCTTAGTAGCCGAAACCCCGCTCAAAGCCTCATCTGCTTTTTATTGCAACCGCCTTAGCACGCCAAAGCCTCAATCTGTTTCTATTGTTCGTACAGAAAGAGCCTGATGACGCAAACAAACATCATCGGGTCGATGAATCAAGGGCCAAAGGCCCGCCAAGATATTAGCCTAGGCCGAAGGCCTAGGTAGATGGCCATACACCGCAAAAGCGCTGAAGGCGCGCCCTATGCCCAGCCACAAAAACCGAATACGCAGAAACAGGGTGCCCCAGGTTCGCGAAGCTAACCTGGGTATCGCGCAGCTTTTCGAGAACGGTACGAAGTACGCGATCCAACGCACCAAGTGCGTCCAGCCAAGCTCATACAGTCAAAGACCGTCATCCCGAGCGAAGCGAAGGGGACCTGCATTCCTCGCAACCCTCTACAACGCCAATAGGAAGCCAAAGCAACTAAACCCTGCCCGTCAATACGCAGAAGCTTCGCTCAGACCCTTCAACTGCTCCAGCGTCAGCTCCAACTCCGTAGCAGCAAACAAATCCTCCAACTGCTCCGTCGACGTAGCACTCGCAATCGGCGCCAGGATATTCGGTCGCGACAACAACCAGGCCAGCGCAATCGAAGCCTGCTTCGCTCCTGTCTCCTGGCTCACCTTCTCCAGCGCCGCCAGGATCTTCATGCCGCGCTCATCAAAATACTTACCCAGCATGCCCGCACGCTTTGCCTTCTCCGCATCGCCTGCCGTCTTGTATTTGCCACTCAGGAAGCCCGAAGCCAGCGCGAAGTAAGGCACCACCCCCAGGCTGAACTCCGCAACCACCGGCGCAAGATCATGCTCATACTCCGCACGGTGATACAGGTTGTAGTGCGGCTGCAGCGTCTGGTAGCGCGCAATGCCCTCGCGCCGCGAAATCTCCTCCGCAGCACGCAGACGATCGCCAGAATAGTTCGACGCGCCAATCGCTCGGACCTTGCCTTCCTTCACCAGGTCGTCAAACGCACGCAGCGTCTCCTGCAGCGACGTCTCCGCATCATCAATGTGTGCCTGGTACAGGTCGATGTAATCCGTCTGCAACCGCTGTAACGAAGCCTCCACGGCTTCCTTCATATACGCCGCGCTCAGGCCCTTCTTGCCCTCGCCCATGGGATTACCCAGCTTCGTCGCCAGCACCACGCTCTCGCGCTTGCCCGTCTTCTTGAACCAGTTCCCAAGAATCGTCTCGCTCTCGCCGCCCTTGTTCCCGGGAATCCACGACGAGTACACATCCGCCGTATCAATGAAGTTGTATCCGCGATCCACAAAGCGATCCAGCACGGCAAACGATTGCTTCTCGTCGATGGTCCAGCCAAAAACATTGCCGCCCAGCATGATGGGCGAGACTTCGATTGCGGTGCTTCCAAGGGCGCGTTTGGTCATGATGCTCTGTTGGATGCAGCTCCCGGCCAGACCGCACACGCTTTTCGTATCCACCTGCGATTGCCCGGCAAATTTGCGTCCCACGACTCTTTTCTCTGCGTAACCATCTGTGCCAATCTGAAATGGGTCCAGAGGAATTCCTGCCATGAAGCGTCTGCTGCCGCTGCTCCTGTTCACCGCCACGCTCCTGCCTGCCCAGCAACAACCCACAGCCACCAACGAACGCTGGCAACTCACCGCTGACTTCTACGGAGCAACGCGCTACTACCGGCTCGATCTGGACCAGCACGACACCACCCACGTGTCCGGCACATACAATGGCACACACCTCGCCGGCACCAACACGGGCGGCCACCTCAAAATCGAAGGCACAGAAAACGGCAACCACGTCATCGTCGACGCGCATCAGGATCACGATGCCCTCACCGGCACAGTCACCTTCGGCGAAATCGCATCGCCTCTCATCTGCCCTTTCACGGCCACGCTCGTGAAACCTCTGCCCAAAACCACGCCGCAAACGCACGAGTTCAAACCCACCACCTACTACCGCCAGTACTCAGCGCTCAACAAGCCCGTGCTGCACATCAACCCCGGCGACACGATCCACACCACCACCGTAGACGCGGGCGGCAACGACGAAAACAACATCAAGCGCATCGCCGGCGGCAATCCGCAAACGGGCCCGTTCTACATCGCAGGCGCACAGCCCGGCGACACCATCGCCATCCACATCCAGAAGCTCCGCCTCAATCGCGACACCGCCGGCTCCAACGACGATTTCGTACAGTCCGCGTCGTCTCCCTCGCTCGCCGTTCGCACGCGCGACAACCACAGCAGCATCACATGGAAGCTCGACCGCGTACACATGACCGCATCGCCGGACTCCGGCAGCGCCGCATTAAAAGACCTGAATATCCCGTTGCGTCCCATGCTCGGCTGCGTCGCGGTAGCGGTCGCTCCCAGCGACGCACCACCACCCACCGGCGACTCCGGCTACTACGGCGGCAACATGGATTTCAATGAAATCGGCGAAGGAGCCACCGTCTATCTTCCCGTCATCAATCCCGGTGCCCTGCTCTACTTCGGCGACGCGCACGCGCTGCAGGGCGACGGCGAACTCAACGGCAACGCGCTCGAAACATCGATGGATGTCACCGTCACCGTCGACCTCATACAAGACCGCAAAACCGGCTTCCCCCGCATCGAAACCCCAACGCAGTTCATCGCACTGGGCTACTCCGGCTATCTCGACGACGCCCTCAAAGACGCCACCGCCAACATGGCAGGCTGGCTCGCCAACATTTACAAACTCAACCCCAGTGAACTCGGCCAGTTCCTGGGCGCCGCCGCACAATACCGCGTCACAGAAGTGGCCGACCGCAACTCCGGCATCGCGCTAAAAATCGACAAGTCCTTACTCAACAACCTGCACATCCCGCCAACGCAATAAGCTCGCACGGCCAAACACCGTCTCACCACACCAGCGAAGCTCAAACAGTCAAAGACCGTCATCACCAGCGAAGCTCCTACGGTCAAGAACCGTCATCCTGAAGCTCATACCGTTGCAGACCGTCATCCTGAACGAAGCGAAGCGGAGCTGAAGGACCTGCATTCCTACACACCCTCTACAACGCACCAGGAAACCCAAAACAAACCAGCAGCCAAAACCGGGTGCCCCAGGTTCGCGAAGCTAACCTGGGTTATCGCGCAAAGCGCGATCCAACGGCCAAAGGCCGTCATTCTGAGCGCAGCGAAGAATCCCGACGAACTCTCATCCTGCCAAAGACCCCACCAACTTCCAGCCACCACCCAAACCAGCTTCGCAAAGCGAAGCTCATACGATCGAAGATCGTCATCCTGAACGAAGCGAAGCTGAAGCATGCCCTCGAACGAAGCGAAGGGGACCCGCATTCCTCCACACCCTCTACAACGCACAAGGAAACCCCAACAGACCAGCAGCAAAAACCGGGTGCCCCAGGTTCGCGAAGCTAACCTGGGCAGAGCGGCAAAGAAACGATCAACGCACCAAGTGCGCCAGCGAAGCTCCATCGCCTGTTGTCGCCGCAAATTCGTCTTTGTTTGGATAGTTGAAAAACAGCTGGTTGCCGTCCGGATCGTTCACCACCAATACCCGGTAGCCCCACGAAGCATCCCGCACCATAACGCCTCGGGATTCCAGTTCCGCACGCAACCCATCCAGCGCGGCGACAGACGCCTCATATGTCTCCGGTTCGACATTCAGTGATACGAAGATCAGCCCGTTACCAATCTTCTCTGGCAGGTTATTCGTCAGGATCAGCGCGCACCGCTGCCGCTCCACCTGCGCCACACGCAGTCTGCCGTCTTCGTCATATCGCCAGGGATTCGTGAAGCCCAGCCGCTCCACATAAAAGCGCAGCGCAGCCGCAACATCCGTCACCTGCAGAACCGGCCGCGCAAACCACTCTGTCATCGGTCATGTCCTTTCCAACACGAAAGACAGCCTTTGATCGCAGTATCCCACAAGCCATTTCAATGAAGCATCAGTGTGCGTCCAGCGTAATCTTTCCCACCACCTTCGGAGGCCGCTTCAGGAACAGCACCATCGGCAACAAACACGCCAGGATATAAGCAAACAGACGGTACTGATCCATGTACGCCAGTAGCAACGCCTGCTGCTGCACCTGGTGATACAGCAATGCCATTCCGTCATACGTCTTGTCGATGGCAGCGCCACCCATCGCAGCACCCGCCGACTTGATCTGTTGCATCACACCCGGCGAAGACGAAGTAATGTCCGCACTCAGATACGTCTGGTGCGCCTGCGTCATGCGTTGCAGAAACGTACTCGAAAGCGCAATGCCAATCGATCCGCCCTCATTGCGCACCAGCGCATAAATACCCGCGGCATTGCTGCTCTGGTCCGCAGGCAGAAAGCGGAACATGATCGTCGACAGCGGCACCGTCGTCATGCCAAGCCCCATCACCTGCAACACACGCGGCCAGATCAGGTTCGTCTCTGCCACGCTGAGATTGCCCAGCGACAACCAATAAGTACCCGCCGTCATGGTGATAATGCCGCACGCAATCAATCGCCGCGCATCGGTGCCCTTGCTCAGCAACCAACCAATCAGCGGCACTTCCAGCATCGTCACCAAACCCGCAGGCGACACCGCGATACCCGCAGTCGTAGCGTCATAGCCCATCAACTCCTGCATGAACTGCGGCAACAGGAACGTCGTCGCATACAGCGCCGTGTACATACCCAGCACAATCACGCAGCAGAACAGAAAGTTGCGTTCCTTCAACAGCCGCAGATTCACCACTGGGTTCTTCACATGCAGTTCCCAGAAGATCGCGCCCACCACCGCCACCACGGCGATGATCGTGCTCCACAGGATGAACGAATTACCGAACCAGTCCAGCTCCTGCCCACGGTCCAGCACAATCTCCGTCGCCGCAAGACCAATACTGACCAGCGCCAAACCCGTGCCATCAATCTGTATCGGCTTGCCCTTGCGTGCCTCGCGCGCCTTCGTCAGGTGCGGCGGATCATGCAGCACCATGCGCGTGAAGATGGCACACAGAACGCCCACTGGAATGTTGATGTAGAAGATCCAGCGCCACGAATAGTTATCCGTAATCCATCCGCCCAGCGTCGGCCCCAGCACCGGCGCGCACAGAATCGCCACGGTATACACGGCCATCGCCATGCCACGCTTCTCACCCGGAAACGCATCGGCCAGAATCGCCTGCACACTCGGCTGCAAACCGCCACCGGACAACCCCTGCAACACGCGGAACACCACCAGGGCAGCCAGCGTCGGCGCAACGCCGCAAAGCGCAGAAAAGATCGTGAAGAGAATGACCGATCCAAGATAAAAATTCCGCCGTCCAAGAATGCTTGAAATCCATCCACTGATCGGCAGAATGATCGCGTTCGCCACGAGATAACTCGTCAGCACCCACGTGCTCTCATCCTGCGAAGCGGAAAGGCTGCCCGCAATATGCGGCAACGCCACGTTCGCAATCGAGGTATCCAGCACCTCCATGAACGTGCCCATCGTCACCACCAGCGCAATAATCCACGGATTGAACACACGCGGTTCCCGCACACGAGCCAGCGGCACACCCGGCTCAAATTCCGCCGCAGAGGGAGCCAACGCCGTCTCGGCGCGATCCATCACCTCTTCCGCATGATGCAACGATGCCGCCACATCAGATTCCCCCGCAGGCGGCACGTCGTTTTCTTCGTCCTGTAATGACTGCATAGTCAGCGCAATGACTCTCCGGTCATTAGAGCGCCCAGCAGGCTCATCGGATGCAACGAACCTGTCAAAACGGGCAAGGCCTTACAAGCTAATCTCTTACGATCAGAGGACGCCACCCAGCGAAGCTCATACGAACGACGTTCGTCATCCAGCGAAGCTCAAACGGTCGCAGACCGTCATCCTGAACGAAGCGAAGCGGAGCTGAAGGACCTGCATTCCTCTCAACCTTCTACAACGCACCAGGAACCCCCAACAAACCAGCAGCCACAAACCCGGGTGCCCCAGGTTCACGAAGCTAACCTGGGCCGAGCAGCAAAGCCGCTCTCTATCGCGCGAAAGCGCGACCACCCCCTCTGAAAATCAGACAAACAAAGCGGCTCCATCCCCCGGCAACCGTGTTAGTTTGGGGCAGGAATGGCCGTCTCAGAATTGACACAAAAGAACGCCCGCCTCGCCTCGCGCAAACAGGTCCTCACTGACCTGCGACGCAGCGAAATCATTGAGGCCGCGCTCAAAGTTTTTGCCCGCAAAGGCTTCCATCACTCGCGCACGGAAGACGTCGCCACCCAGGCCAACATCGCCAAAGGTACCCTCTACCTCTACTTCGATTCCAAAGACGCCATCTACGACGCCGCATTGCAACACGCGGTGGACAGCCTCTCGGAGCTTTCCGACGAACGTGTTGCCGCGGCGAAAGACACACGCAGCCGCGTTGAAGCATGGATCCACACACGCCTCGACTTCTGGTGTTCCCGCGGCGACATGTATCACATGATCCTCACCGTCGGCCGCGAAACCAAACACCGCAAACAAACGGCAACGCTCCTTCGTTCCGCAAAATCCGATTTCATTGCGATCCTGCAGCAGGCCGTCGACGCGGGCGATCTACCACCGCGCGATCTTGGCGCCATCGGCTGGCTCGTCATGGACGCCATTCGCGGCTCCAACGAGCGCCGCATTCTGCACCTCTGCGAACGCGACATCACACGCGACACCGCCATCATCGTCGACACCGTCATGCGCTACTTCGAATAGCTCCGAACACATCCGCAAAAGCAAACGGCCCGCACACAGCGGGCCGTTTGCATTCAATGGTGAATGAAGAAACTTAACGAAGCGAAGCGCTACTCACGGCAAGGTTCGACTCCTGGTCCGCGGCCATGCCAACACTCTGCACCGGAGAAGTCGTCGGAACCACGCGCGCTGTCATCACCAGCGCCGCATCCAGAACAAGAACCGTGGCCAGCATCCATTTGAAAAGCTTCATCCGTCTTCCTCCTTCCGCTTCATAAGCAGACTAGAAGTAAGATGCCGCTGAAACCATTCCCAAAATCTTCCCAAACCGCGCAAAAAGTGCCATTTACAACCCCAAAACTGCGCGCTTTAGCCCAAAAGTTGCAGCAATCCCGCCTCATCCAGTACCGACAGTCCCAACTCACGCGCCTTTTCCAGCTTGCTTCCAGCCTCTTCTCCAGCCACCACGTAACTCGTTTTCTTCGAGACACTTCCAGAAACCTTGCCGCCCGCGGCTTCAATCCGTTGCTTCGCTTCATCACGCGTCAGCGTAGGCAAAGTGCCCGTCAACACAAACGTCATCCCCGCCAGCGCTGTGCCAACCACTTTCTTTTCAGCAGTGAACTGCAATCCCCGGCCACGCAAATCCTCAACCAGATCGCGGTTTTTCTTCACCTGGAAGAAGTCATAGATGGTCTGCGCAACAATCGGCCCAATCCCCTCAGCAGCCTTCAACTCATCCACTGACGCCTCCATGATGGCATCCATACTGCCAAACGTATTCGCCAGATCCTGTGCGGTGCGTTCTCCCACATGACGTATGCCAAGCCCAAGCAACACGCGATAAAGCGGCGCTTTGCGCGAACGATCAATCTGTTCAACCAACGCATCCGCAGTCTTCTGTCCCACACGTTCCAGCGTCAACAAATCTTCTGCGTTCAAGCGATACAAATCCGCAACCGTGTGCACCAACGCAGCGCGCGTCGGCTCCTCTTCATTCGCAACATCGCCTTCTTCCAACGATGCCGTCGTCTCTGTATCCGCAGCTTCAACCAGCGAGTGACCCAGCAACTGTCCCACCATCACATCGCCCAGGCCTTCAATGTTCATCACGCCGCGCGACGCAAAGTGGACCAGCTCCTCATGCAAACGCGCGGGACAACTCGCATTCACGCAGCGATAGTCCACCTCGCCTTCTTCACGCAGCACAGGTTGATCACACTTCGGACAACGCGAAGGAAACACAATCTCCACATCGCCACGCGGATGCTGCGCATCGTGCACCACCTCGGTGATCTTCGGAATCACATCGCCGCCACGCTCCACGGCAACAGAATCGCCAATCTTCACGCCCAATCGCGCAATCTCATCCGGGTTGTGCAGAGTAGCGCGCGCAACCGTAATGCCACCGATCCCCACAGGAGCAAGCACCGCCACCGGCGTCAGCTTACCTGTGCGTCCCACCTGAAACTTCACGCCCAGAAGCTTCGTCACTGCACCCCGCGCGGGGAACTTATACGCGATAGCCCAGCGCGGTGCTTTTCCTGTGAAGCCCAACCGCTTCTGTTGCGCAACCGAGTTCACCTTGATCACAATGCCATCAATCTCATAACCAAGGTTGTCGCGCTTCGTCTCTGCCTCTGCAATGAACGCGAGAACATCGTCAATGTTGCTGACCGTGCGAGCATGTGGATTCGTCTTGAATCCGGCAATGCGCAACGCCTCCAGCGTCTCGCTCTGCGTTGGCAGAAAAAACTCACCATTCACCAGCAGGAAGTACGCGTAGTAATCCAGCCGCCGCTGCGCCACGATACTCGGCTCCACAGTGCGTATGGTGCCGGCAGCCGCATTGCGCGGATTCGCGGCGGGCGCCTGCCCCGCACGTTCGCGCTCCTCATTCATCTTCACGAACGCAGCCTGCGGCATCACTACTTCGCCACGCACTTCAAATGTCTGCGGCACATGCGTCTTCTTCAACTTGTCCGCGCTTACTAACAAAGGCACACTGCGAATCGTTCTTACATTGCTGGTGACATCTTCTCCAACCGTTCCATCGCCGCGCGTAAGCCCACGTGCAAGACGCGCCGCACCCTGCTCCGCATCTTCGTAATGCATGGCCAGCGACAAGCCATCCAGCTTGTATTCGCAAACGTATTCCAGCTTCTCGTTGGGATGAATCGAAGCCGCCACACGCTCCGCCCACGCACGCAGCTCTGCTTCGTTGTACGCATTGTCCAGCGACAACATGGGCCGCGAATGCGCCACCTTCACAAAGCCTTCCTTCGGCTTACCGCCAACGCGCTGCGTGGGACTGTCCGGCGTAACCAGTTCCGGATGCTCTGCCTCCAACGCCTTCAGCCGATTCACTAACCGGTCGTACTGCGCGTCCGTAATCTCCGGCGCGTCCATCACGTAGTACAGATGTTCGTGGTGTTCAATCTCGCGTCGCAGCGATTCGATTTCTTTCCCTGTTGCTTGTTCGCTCATGGATGCCTTAAAAATGCTGACCTAAGAAATGATGCCGCAGGAGGGCCAATGATCAGGTTCCACCCATGCCTGCCGCGCTTCGGTGTGTTTCACCACGTCAAACTTATAAAACTGCCGATGCAGATCTCGCCTGTCGCCATAAAGAATCACGGCTCGCTGTACAAACGCCAGGTGCACCGTTGTCCTCTCCTCGTCGCGCAATCGCGCCAGCACTGCAATCCAGAAACGCGTCAGCGTCTCGTGATAGCCGCTCGTGGCAGAGTTCACGGTACCCACAGACTCGTTATAGGCGCGAACACGCTGACGCATCCTCTCCAGCGCCACCTGCTCACCGTGTAGAGAAACGTAGTTGGCACCCACAACAATATGCGCGGCATGCGTCCACGCAGATTTCGGCAGGCTTCCCTGTTCAAATGCCTGCACCAGCGAATCCAAATCATTCTGCGTATCGATCGCCGGCGTGGATGTTGGCAAGCTGCTGGCCATGCAGCCATTATCTCGCGGTAAAGAGTGTATGCTTGCGCTGAATGGATCCCGTAACCCACATGTTGACGGGCGCATGCCTCTCGCGTGCGCTGGGTTTTCCCGCAAGGGTACGGTACGCCACCGCCGCCTGCGTCATCGCCGCAGAAATACCCGACGCGGATTACGTCTATCGCCTCGGCGGCCCGCTCGTTTACTTCCAGCATCACCGCGGATGGACGCACGCGCTCTGGTCTTTGCCACTACAAGCTGCCATCGTCACAGCCACGTTTTACCTTGTCCATCGCGCACAACGCCAACGCCACCGCTCCACCGACGTTCCACCCTATTGGCCGTTACTCTTCGGGCTATGCCTTCTGGCTTTACTCAGCCATCTGCTGCTGGACTGGACCAACAACTACGGCCTCCGCCCCTTCGCCCCGTGGAACCCGCGCTGGTATTCCGCCGACCTGGTCTTCATCGTGGAGCCGCTACTGCTCCTGTTCCTCGGCGGAGCATTGCTCCTGCCACCATTGTTCTCATTGATCAACGGTGAGATCGGCGCACGCAAACCGCGCTCCGCAGGCCGAGGACTGGCTGCGACAGCGCTTGTGCTCATGACCGCGCTGTGGGGCTTCCGTTTCATGCAGCACAACAACGCCAAAACACAGGCACGCCATCAGGATTACCGCAGCGGTCCTGTGCTGCGTATGGGGCTGAACCCATATCCCATCAATCCCTTTCGCTGGTTTGTGGTGGCGGAAACCGCATCGGCCTTGGAGCTGGGCAGCTTTGACAATCGCACCGGCACCTACGACGACGACACCCTGCGAACGCTATCCAAACCGCCAATAACACCCGCCGTAACAGCCGCAAAGCAAAGCTGGCTGGGGCGCGTGTATCTCGACTGGGCGCGATCCCCCCTGGTGGAAGACCGCGGCACGGTGGAACAGTTGCATCCCGACATGGATCTGGAGCCGCAGGAGCGCATCTGGCGAGTGGTACGGTTCACCGACCTCCGCTTCGGCTACCCAGTGCTGGGCATCAGCGGCAATCGCGTTCCGCTGAGTGCGGAAGCGTGGGTCGACGCCACACAGCATATCCAGCGCGTGTTTCTGGGCCAATCAGAACAAAAACTCCCATAGATCACCGCAACGCACTGTGGGAGAATAGAAACATGGCCTACCTGGTGCTCCTTATCGCTATCCTGAGTCGTGTGTTGCCGCGGTTGCTGCACATCACCGGCGGCAATGTGACCACCGTGGGCGCGTCCCTCTTGTTCTTTGGCGCATGCCTGGCCAGCGGAAAGCGCTGGCATGCAGCTTTCGCCGTGGTAGCCCTTGCAGCCACGGACTGGTGGCTTACCGTCTTCGGTTATGGCTACAGCTTCCACCTCAGCGGCTATCTCGTCACGTGGCTCTGGTATGCCGCGGTAATTCTCGCGGCTTCTGTCGCGCTGCATCGCAAACACACATGGCTCGGCGTGGGCATGAGCGCGCTGGCCTCTGCCACCAGCTTCTTCCTGCTGAGCAATGTTGTGGTCTTCCTGCGCAGCGGCATGTATCCGCACACTGTGGACGGCCTCATCGCCTGCTACGCAGCAGCCGTACCGTTCTATCAGAACGACCTGATCTCCACGCTGCTGTTCTCTGGCCTGTTCTTCCTCCTGCCCACCACCGAAAGCATTCCGGGACTGGTCGGTACGTCCTTCCGCAGGAATGCGGCGTAAACAGGGGTCGTTGTCATGCTGAGCCGCAATCTGTACATCCTGGCGGCAACACTCGTCTTCTTTTCCCTGTTGGCTTACGTCATTGGCTTCACGGGAATCACCCATGAACCGGGTGCCCCGTCAGACGGCAGTCTGTGGCGCACCATCGGCATCGTGCTGTTGCTGCTTGGCCTTTTCGTGGCATTGCTGGGAGTTTTACAGGGCATGTTTGAGCAGGCGGAACGACGTACTCCCGGCGGACAGGCAAACATCCATCGTGCACACCGGAACCAGCGCGAAGCCGGAAAGAACCAGCGGAAGCGCCGCGGCTAAGACCGCTGCAACAAACTAAACTGAATCCTGCACCGGCATACCATTGCGGTGCATCTCTAAGGAACTGCCATGTTTGAAGTAACCGTCGAATCTCATTTCTCCTCCGGGCACTACCTGCGCGACTATCACGGCAAATGCGAGAACCCGCACGGCCACAACTATCGCGTGCTGGTAACGCTTTCCGGTAAAGAGCTGGAGCCGAACGGATTGCTGTTGGACTTCAAGATCCTGAAAGACATCCTGAAGCCCGTGGTGAACTATCTGGACCACCAGATGATCAACGACCTTGAGCCGTTCACCCGCGTGAATCCCTCCGCGGAAAATCTCGCGAAGTACTTCTTCGATGAAACGAACACCCGCCTCGCAGACGTAACCAAAGGCCGCGTGCGCGTGAAGAGCAGCACCATCTTCGAAACCAACACATCGCAGGCGACCTACTCGGAGTAACCACCAGTGCGCCTCATCGAGCTTTACAAATCCGTTCAGGGCGAATCGTCGTTTACCGGCGTGCCATGCATCTTCGTGCGTTTTGCAGGCTGCAACCTGCGCTGCTCCTGGTGCGATAGCGAATACACCTTCACCGGCGGCCAGCCGTTCACGGAAGACGAAGTCATCGCGCAGATCGAAGCACTTGCGTGCCCGCTGATCGAGTTCACCGGCGGTGAACCCATGCTGCACGCGAAAGATCTGCTGCCGCTGATGCAGCGGCTGCTCAACGACGAAAAAACGAAATATACACTGATGATCGAAACCAGCGGCGAACGCCCGTTGGAAGAAGTCCCCACAGCCGTCCACAAGATCGTCGATGTGAAATGCCCCGGCAGCGGCAGCGCCTTCGGTTCGTTCCGCATGAGCAACCTCGACACACTCACCGCACGCGATGAAGTGAAGTTCGTTCTACGCGACCGCAGCGACTACGAATTTGCACGGGACTTCATCCGCAAACATCTCGCCGCGAAGATCGCCGCAGGAACGCTGGGCCACATCCTGCTTTCGCCCGCATTTATCCAGCAGCCATCGCCGCTGCGCACCGCAGACAACATGGAGCTGGACGCACGCGACCTGGTGCAGTGGATGCTGGACGACCTCCTGCCAGCGCGCCTCTCCCTGCAGGTGCACAAGTTCATCTGGGAGCCGCAAAAGAAGGGCGTCTAGCAACGCGCTACCATGAACCATGCGCGTCATTCATGCCCTTCTCGCAGCATCGCTCTTCTGCGGCGTTGCAGCCGCACAGGCTAAGATTCCCGTCAAAGTCGTCGTCGTAACCATGTTTGAGATCGGCAACGACACCGGCGACACCCCCGGCGAATTTCAGCACTGGGTCGAAGGCGAACACCTCACCCATCGCTTCGCCATGCCCGCCGCGTATCACGACGCGCTCATGAACGACGATGGCGTACTCGGCATCGTCACCGGCGTAGGCACCGCACGCGCATCCGCCACCATCATGGCGCTCGGCACCGATCCGCGCTTCGATCTCACGCATGCTTACTGGGTCATCGCAGGCATCGGCGGCATCGACCCGAAGCAGGGTTCGCTTGCCTCCGCAGTGTGGTCTGACTGGATCGTCGACGGCGACATCGCCCACGAAATCGACATCCGCGAAGTCCCCAAAGACTGGCCCACCGGCTACGTCCCTCTGCGCAAGTCCACACCGTACGAGAAGCCGCGCACCGACGACAACGGCATCGTCTTCCACCTGAACACCGGCCTCGTCGACTGGGCATACAACCTCACCCGCGACATCAAACTGCCTGACAACGCAGAGATCCGCGAACGCCGCCAGAGCTTCGCAGAACCTGCCGCCAAGAAGCCGCCCTACGTCCTCCGCGGCGACAACCTCAGCGCCAGCACCTTCTGGCACGGCAAATTACTGAACCAATGGGCACGCGACTGGGTCAGCTACCAGACCGACGGCCGCGGCACCTACGCCATCTGCGGCATGGAAGACACCGGCACACTGCAATCACTCACATGGCTTGATCGCGCAGGCAAAGTCGATGCAAAGCGCGTCCTCATCCTCCGCACCGCCAGCAACTACGACCAGCAGCGCGAAGGCATCACCGCCGCGGAATCACTGGCGGAAACCAAGATCACCAAGTATTCGGCCTTCCTGCCATCGCTCGACTCCGCATACCGCGTAGGCGATGTCGTCGTGCGCAACCTCGTCACCAACTGGAGCACACTCCGCGACCGAATGCCCTAAGTGAATATGTCGATACAGCCTAGTCAAACGCCCAGAGGCCGTCATTCTGAGCGAAGCGAAGAATCCCGACGAACTCTCATCCTGCCAAAGCGGCGTGGAGCTTTCAACCACGAACCCAAAACCAGCTTCGCAAAGCGAAGCTCATACGGTCGGAAGACCGTCATCCAGCGAAGCTCATACGCGCAAAGCGCGTCATCCTGAACGAAGCGAAGCGAAGCTGAAGGACCTGCATTCCTGTCCACCACTCCGATGCAACAGGAAGAACAAACAACATCCCAGCCACCATCGGCAGGATTGATCCACAGAGCTCGATGAATCGTTGTAACCGCAGCTACCACCACACCAAGCGCCAAAGGCGCGACCAGATATTAGCCTAGGGGCGAAGCCCTAGGTACAAGCGCCAACAAAAGAAAAGGGCCAAAGGCCCGCCCTATCCCTCAACGACCAAGAGAATTAATCGCCGCAGTATTCCAAACCCGTTGCTGCGGCGTTTCCTTTGCCACACGCAACATCGCACGCCCCACCGTCTCCGTATCCGTCGCCAACTTAGGAAACTTACCTAATACCCAAACCAACGGAAACAGCGCGCGATAAAAGAAGTTGTAAATCGCCACCTTCGATCGAATGCCATGCTTCGCAAGAATCAACCCCGGACGAAACGCATACGCCGCACGAAACGGCATTGCCATCAGCGCATTCTCCACGCCGCCCTTCACACGCGACCACATCGTCTTGCTGTTCGCGTCCGTGCCTTCGCCGGAAACATACACGAACACCATCGAAGAATTCCGTTCCGCCAGCACACGCGCCACCGCCAGCGTCAGGTCGCGAGTAATCCGCGTGTACTCCGCCTCCTTCATGCCCACGGAAGAAACGCCCAGCGGAAAGAAGCACGCATCGCAACCCGTAAGCGCATCGGCCACCGAAGTGAAATCAAGCGAAGCAAACTCCTCCGGACAAACCAGCTCGCGCAGCTTCGGGCTCCTGCGATCCACGGCGCTATCCACCGATGCATCCAGCGCACGCCGCCCCACCGACAGCACTTCAGAAACACCCGTATCCAGAAGGCATTCGCGCAACACGCCCTGCCCCACCATGCCGCTGCCGCCAAGCACAATCACTCGCATACGAAATGCGATGCCGCGCAATCCAATGAAGATTCCCCAAATTCAGCAATATAGCTATTGGCGCAGACTTCCACGCCGTTCTATCATCGCGCCTATGCGTTGGCTAACCTGCAGTTCAACTCGGAAGATTGCGGCCGCGGCCCTCGCTCTCTCACTCAGTCCCGGCCTCTTCGCGCAGAAAGCCGTCACCACAGACAGCGGTGCCCTCATCGGCAAAACCGATGGCAACGTGCGTAGTTTCCTCGGCATTCCCTATGCCGCGCCGCCGCTCGGCTCTCTGCGATGGAAGGCTCCGGAACCGGTCAAGCGCAGCACCGCACCACTGGCCGCAGACAAGATCGGCCCGGCCTGTATGCAGAAACTCTCGCGCAGCCATCTGCCCTGGACCGAAGCCTTCATGGTGCAGAACGACATCAGCGAAGACTGCCTCACGCTCAACGTGTGGACCGCCGGTTCACTCAGCGGACATCGCCCCGTGCTCGTCTATCTGCACGGTGGCGGCTTCGTCGAGGGCAGCGGGGGCGTCGCCAGCTATGACGGCACACAACTCTCGAAGAGCGGCCTCATCGTCGTCACGGTGAACTTCCGCCTCGGCATCTTCGGCTACTTCGCCAGTTCTGCCCTGCGCGCGGACAGCGGCCACGACAGTGCAGGCAACTACGCTCTCGCCGACCAGATCGCCGCGCTTGACTGGGTGAAGAAAAACATCGCAGCCTTCGGTGGCGACCCGCAGCGCATCACCGTCGCAGGCCAAAGCGCAGGCGCAGAATCCGTTGCAGAACTACTCGCATCGCCCAAGGCAAAAGGCCTGTTCCAACGCGCCATCCTCAACAGCGATCCGCTGCTGTGGCCCGCCACAACGGTTGCCTCGCTCGACGAAGCGGCGAAGCTCGGCGACGCCTTCACCGCCAAGTACGGCGGCACACTGGATGCTCTCCGCGCAGTTCCTGCCGAAACTCTGCTCAACGCACCGGACGCACCACCGAAACGCCCTGTTGTGGATGGCTACTGGCTCACCGAACAGCCCGGTGACGATCTCGTACACCCTGTTGGCAGTGACGTTCCTGTCATGCTCGGCTGGGTCAAAGACGAAGGCTTCCCCACACAGAAGCTCTCCGCAGAAGCCTTCCGCGCCGACGTCGTAAAGAAGTATGGCGACAACGCCGAACGCTTCCTGAAGCTCTATCCCGCACAGGATGACGAGCAGGCAGCAACCAGCCAGATCCAGGCAGGCCGCGACCGCAACATCGCCATCTCCACCCTCTATGCCGACGCCTACCAGCGCCGCCGCCAATCCTCCGTCTACCTCTACTGGTTCGCGCGAACGCCACCGTGGAAGGCGCACCCCGAGTTCGGCGCACACCACACCGCGGAAGTGCCCTACTTCTTCGAAACACTCGATCAGGTAAAAGACCGCGACTACGAAGACGCCGACTACGTCGTGAGCAAAATCGCAGGCGGCGAGTGGCTCAAGTTCGCCGCCACCGGCAAACCCTCGTCCACATGGGTCTCAGCGCAACACGGCGGCGGCCCCTTCTACGTCATCGACGTCACACCCAAAACCCAATCGCAACTCGACGCAGCCCGCGCAGCCTTCTGGAAAGCCACTCTGCTGAAGCACTAATCTACTTAAGCGTTAAGAGGGTTCACTGACTTCAAGGATGCGTTGTGGGGAATCGCCAACTTCAAGGATGCGTATGTGGGACTTGTTCGCTGAAGCATTCTCTGCGGGTGCCCACACCTCTACAACGCATTAGGAAGCCCAACAAACCAGCAGCCGCAAAACCGGGTGCCCCAGGTTCGCGAAGCTAACCTGGGCATCGCGCAACGGGCGATCCTACGGCCAAAGGCTGCGACCAAGCACCAAAGATAACCAAGCACCGAAGACAACCAGGTACCGAAGACAACCGGCACCGAAGACAATCAAGCACCGAAGACAATCAAGCGCCAAAAGCAATCAAGCGCCAAAAGCAATCAAGTACCAAAAGCAATCAAGCACCAAAGGCAATCAAGGACCAGAGGCAATCAAGGACCAGAGGCGCGACAAGATGAAAAAATATCACCTGGGCCGAAGGCGCGAAGATATGCGATAAGGGCCAAAGGCCCGACGAAATATTAGCCTAGGCCGAAGGCCTAGGTAAGATTGCCTCGCAAGTAGCAAGGGCCAAAGGCCCGCTCTATCTCTTCCCTCACAAAGCGGGTGCCCCAGATTCGCGAAAGCTAACCTAGGCATGGAAGTGATGCGAGAAGAAAGCAGGTCCTTCGGCTTCGCTCAGGATGACGCGCGTTCGTGCGTTGGAGCTTCGCGAATGCGAAGCTGGTTTGGGTTTTGTGGCTGGAAAGGGTTTGAAGGTTTCGTTGCGGGAGAGTGTGTTGGGATTCTTCGCTTCGCTCAGAATGACGAACTTTGTTCGTACGATTCGAAGCCCGACCATCTCCGCAAACCCGAGCAGCGTCCTATCCCGTATAGAAGAAAGGTCCAGGACCCAATGGCTGAGAAGAACGAAGAATTTGTCACCGTGGCAAGCTACTCCGAAGTGGGCGAGGCGTCCGTCGCACAAAGCGTACTCGACGGAGCCGGCATCGACTCCTTCCTCAGCGGCGAAGAAGCGAACATCCTGCTCCCCGTAAGCGGTGCCCGCCTCCAGGTACGCGCGGAAGACGTCGAAGCGGCACGCGAACTTCTGAACAGCGTCCCACTCTTCGTAGAAGACGGGGTAGCCGTAGGCGAAACCGCAAAAGGCGCCTCCCTCGCCGACAACGGCGACGAACTCTAATACTTCCTGCTACGAACCCCCGCGTCGCAAATACTTCCTGCTACGAACCCGCGTCGCAAACGAACCCAAACCGGCGTCGCGAACGAACCCAAACCAGCTTCACGACGAACTCAAAACAGCTTCACGAACGAACCCGAACCAGCTTCACGAACGAACTCAAAACCAGCTTCGCGAAAGCGAAGCTCCAACGCGCAAAAGCGCGTCTTCTTTGAAGGGGCAGGGCTTCAGCCCTGCCGTAAACAATCGCAACCAAGAAAACCGCGCGGCCCAAAAGACAAACAGGAGCATGAAGCAAACCCCGCGCGCTCACAGAAGATCATGGCTGGCCGCTCTTCGAGAACGGTACGAAGTACCGCCGAAGGCGTCGAGAACGGCACGAAGTGCTGTCAAGCCCCCAAACCATCCAACTCCAACAAACCAAAAGAAATAAACTTGGCAGGTTATTTCCACCAAACCACTAAAATAGAAATCAGGGGCAAGCTAAAAGCCAAGGGCTAACAGCTAAAGGCTTTAAAAAGACGATTTTGCCCCTAAACTCAATGGGCAGACGATTTTAGCGATACCAAAGCCATAAACCCAATAGAAAGACGAATTTAGAAAACAGGGGGAGGGGTACCCTCCAGTCCAGTCATTCCCACCCGCAACTTAGAATGAAAACCATGAGTAACGAAACGCGCCAGAAAGCAGTGGTCTGCCTCAGCGGCGGCATGGATTCCACCGTATGTGCGGCGCTGGCGGCACGCGACTACGACGCCTATGCCCTCCACTTCTCCTACGGCCAGCGGACCGAATCCCGCGAACTGAAAAGCGCCAGTGGCGTAGCGGAAGCGCTTGGGTTCAAACAGTTTCTCCAGTTGCGCATGGATCTCTTTCGCCAGATCGGCGGATCGGCGCTGACGGATACTTCCATCGCCGTCCCGGACGCGCCAGAGGACGAAGGCCAGATCGGCGACGCCGTTCCCGTCACCTACGTGCCCTTCCGCAACGCCCACTTCCTATCCGCCGCGGTGAGCTGGGCAGAGGTCATCGGAGCGAAGACCATCTTCATCGGAGCGGTGGAACAGGACAGCTCCGGGTACCCCGATTGCCGCCCGGCATATTATGACGCCTTCAACGAATTAATACGCCAAGGCACTGCTGTGGGCGATATTCGTGTGGAAACGCCGCTCATTCACCTCCGTAAACGCGAGATCGTGCGTCTGGGTGTTGAATTGGGTGCTCCGTTACATGTAAGTTGGTCGTGCTACTCAGGCGAGGAGTTTGCCTGCGGAGTGTGTGAAAGCTGCGTTCTACGGCTGAGGGCTTTTCAGGAGGCCGGCAGCACAGACCCGATTCCCTACGCATCCAGGCGTTAGGCGGCAATTCGCAACTTCGGCATCCCATTTATGTTTGCATTCAGAGACACCGGCGTAATTGCCGGTGACAAGCAAGGAGCAGGACGACCATGAAGTCTCGCATTCTTTCCGTAGCCGCGATGTTGGCGGTTCTTTCGCCGGCAAGCCTGGCGTTCGCGCAACAGCCCCAGGACCAGCCCGGCAGTATCCACGGCCACGTGCAGAACGCCGCAGGCACTGCGCAGGGCGTCGGCGATATCAAGCTGACCACCGACCGCAGCAGCACCGACGATAAGACCCGCAAGTACGAGTACAGCTTCCCGGTCGACGCCAACGGCGACTTCAAGGGCGCGGACATCAAGCCCGGCAAGTATGTCATGTTCTACATCGTGAAAGGCGCCACGGTGGACTACATCAACGACGTGGAGATCAAGCCCGGCCAGGACACCGCGCAGAACGACGACATGACCCGCGAAGAGTTCCTGAAGGCCATGACGCCGGAGCAGAAGAAGCAGCTTGAGGAGTTCAAGAAGCAGAACGCTGCGGCCGTGGCCGCGAACAAGACGGTGGCGAACCTGAACGGTCTGCTGACCGGTGCTCGTGAAGACGAGAAGGCGGGCAAGTATGACGACGCCATCGCCAAGATGACCCAGGCCACACAGCAGAAGCCGGACGAAGCCATCCTGTGGCTGGAGCTGGGGAATGCGCAGCTTGGCGCCAAGAAGTTCGACGATGCGGCCACCAGCCTGCAGAAGGCAGCCGACACGAACGCCGCCTCCAAGAAGCCGAATCCGTCCATCTCCGGTAGCGCATACAACAATCTGGGTCAGGCGCTGGTTGGCGCCAAGAAGCCGAACGATGCGCTGGCCGCCTATGACAAGGCTGCCGCCGCCGAACCCGCAAAGGCTGGTGTGTACTACTACAACGAAGCCGCCGTCCTTTACAACAGCGGTAACCACGAGCAGTCTGCTCAGGCTGCGGACAAGGCAATCGCTGCTGACCCGACCAAGGCCGAGTCGTACTACATCAAGGGACAGAGCCTGATCGACAAGGCGACACTGGACCCGAAGACGCAGAAGATGTCTGCCCCGGATGGCTGCCTGGAAGCCTACCTGAAGTACCTGGAACTGGCTCCCAGCGGCCCCCACGCCGCCGATGTGCAGGGCATTGTCTCCGCCTTCGATCAGAAGCAGGTCTCGGACTTCAAGGCCAACAAGGGCAAGAAAAAGTAACTGCCAGAACAAACAGGAAGCGGCCCCGGTACCTCCGGGGCCGTTTTCTTTTCTCGGGATAAGGATAGTTATCGCGGCATCGCTCCCAAGGCTGCGATAATCTAACCCACTACGATGCGCTTGTTCCGCGCCACCTTCGCCGCCTTTGCAGGTGCCTTTCTGGCGCTTGCGCTTTACCTTGCGTGGTTCTTCCAGATCACACATCACGACACGCCGTGGGACGGCGCACCAACCAGCTTCATCGCGTTGACGTGTGTTGTGGCCGCAGTCTTCGGGTTGTTAGGCGGATGGGTAGCAGCACGCCTCTCTCCGGAGACGCAGCGCGGATCAGCGGAGGGCGCAGCGGGATTCATGGCGCTGGCCGCCCTGTTCGCCGAAACCCACACACCCGGCCAGCACCACTACGCCCAGATGGTCGCCCTGCTGGTGATGGCACCCGTAGCGTTTTTCTTCGGCCGTCTCTGCGAGCAGCGCGCTGCGGCTAGAAGCTGACATCACCGACATTCCTCATTGCGTAACCGACTTGGTAGGCTGTCGGCATGCGTTTGTTTTCCCGGCGTGACTTTGTTCTCACTGGCTCCGCGACTGCTGCTTCCCTGCCGACACTTCTGCGTGCACAAACCCCGGATGCAATCCCAACCGCAACGTTGGAGGTGGGCACGGAAGCGGGAGCGAAGGTTCCCGCGGACTTCATCGGACTCTCGTACGAAAGTATGCAGTTGGAGGATCCAGCCTTCTTCTCGCCGGAAAACATCAGCCTGGTGCAGCAGTTCCGCAACATTGCCAGCAAGGGCGTGCTTCGACTTGGCGGCAACACCAGCGAGTTTGGCTGGTGGAAAGCAACGGATGACGTGACTGCCCCCACACGCACAGAGGCGCCCTGGAAGGCAGAGGGCGAGCCGACAGCCGCAACCACGTTTGCGATTACGCCGAAAGCCGTGGACAACCTGGACGGCTTTCTGAAGGCCACGGGCTGGAACTGCATCTACGGTCTGAACCTTGGATACGGGACGCCTGAAGTGGATGTAGCCGAAGCCACTTACGTGATGAAGCGCCTTGGGCCGCGGCTGCAATACTTCCAGCTTGGCAATGAGGTGGATCAGTTCAAGGGACATCTGCGTGATCCGCAAACGTGGAATGTGGATACATACCTGGAAGAGTGGTTGAAGATTGCCCGCGCCGCGCAGAAGGCTCTGCCGGAAGCGAAGTTCGGTATGCCGGATGTGGCTGCGGATGTGACATGGCTGACGCAGATTGCCGACCGTTGGGCCGCTATCGAAGACAAGCCCAACGTGGTGACGCTAAGTCATCATTACTACTGGAGCGGGCCGCCATCGAATCCGGATGCAACCATTGAGAACCTGCTGAAACCAGATGCGAAGGTTGCAGAACATGCCGCGACAACCAAGGCAGCGGCAGCAAAGATAGGCGCGTCCGTGACGTATCGCATGACCGAAGGCAACACAGTCTATCGCGGTGGCAAGCCGGGCGTGAGCGATGTGTTTGCCGCGGCGCTGTGGGGTGCGGAGTATCTCTTCCGGCTGATGCAGGCTGGCTACTGCGGTGTGAATCTGCACGGCGGTTCTGGCCATGCGCAGGCGGTATCTGTGGGCGGGGTGTTTCATGGCGAGGCACTGATGAAAGACCCCACGGTGCCGCATCCCAAGCCGTTCTATACGCCCATCGCCAATGAAGGCACGCTGGCCGGTGCCGGTGTGGACGGCAAGTTGAACAACAAATACCTTCTGGAACCCGTGGGATACGGCATGAAGTTTGCCGCCGCGTTTCAGGGTGCGACCATGCTGCCGGTCACGCTGGATGCAGGCAACACAAACATCACTGCATACGCCGGGAAACGCGCAGATGGCAAAACGATTGTGGCCATCCTGAACAAAGAAGCTGCGACACCGGTTCGCATTACCGCGCCCTACTTCGACACCATTCAGATACTCATTGCGCCCGCGCTGGATGCGCACGAAGCACATGTGAATACCGTGGTGAGCGAGACAAGCAGCCGCAGGACAACAGAGGGCCAGGTGTTCACACTGCCTGCGCACATGGCAACGCTGATCGTGCTGCATTGATGCGAAGTATTGCGGGAAGCAGGTAAGCTGGCTGCATGGTTTCGCATGTGGATCGCCGTAGCTTTGTCCGTAACTCCGCCACGCTTGCCGCAGGAGCAGCACTCTTTGCAAAGACAAACCTTCTTGCGCAGTACACGAAGCGCGATCTGACACAGCGCCCCGCGGAGAGTGAGCGGCTGTTTCGTTCGCAGACCGTAGAAGATGCCATTGCATCTATCAGCCGTGACATTGCCGATCCGCAGTTGCGCACCATCTTCGCGAACTGCCTGCCGAACACGCTGGACACCACGGTGTTTCCGGGAACGCGCGATGGCAAGCCGGATACCTTCGTCATCACAGGCGACATTGACGCACTGTGGCTGCGTGATTCGTCCGCGCAGATGCATCCTTACCTGCCGTTTGCAAAGAGCGATGCGAAACTGGCCACGGTGATTGAAGGGCTGATTCATCGTCATGCGATGTGCATTCTGCTGGATTCGTATGCCAATGCGTTTCGTCGCAACCCCACAGACAAACCGCTGGACTGGGCTGTGCAGGACGCCACGGATCACAAGCCCGGCGTGGGTGAGCGCAAGTGGGAAGTGGATTCACTCTGCTATCCCATCCGCCTTGCGCATGGCTACTGGAAGACGACGGGCAGCACAGCCGCATTCGATAGCGAATGGGTTGCCGCGATGCAACTCGTAATAAAGACCTTCCATGAACAGCAACGCCTGAAGGATCGCGGGCCGTATCACTTTCAACGTCGCGCAGAGAATCCTACAGACTCTGTGATTCTGAGTGGTTATGGCGCGCCGACGAAGCCGAATGGGATGCTGCACTCCATCTTCCGGCCATCGGATGATGCATGCACGTATCCGCTGTTTGTTCCGGCAAACCTGTTTGCTGTGGCTGCGCTGAACATGCTGACAGAGATTGCAAAGGCGCTGAGCAATGCACAGCTTGCAAACGATGCTTCCTCGCTGGCGACAGAAGTTGCAGGCGCAACGAAGACGTATGGGCAGTTGAAACATACTCGCTTTGGTGAGATGTATGCCTACGAGGTGGACGGCTTTGGCAATGTGAACTGGATGGATGATGCAAATGCGCCGGGCCTGTTGAGCATTGCCTACCTGACTGGCATACCGTTGAAGCAGCCGGTGTATCGCAACACACGCGCCTTTTCGCTGAGCGATAGCAATCCTTACTTCTTCAAGGGATCGGCAGCGGAAGGTGTTGGCGGACCGCATGTTGGCATGGACTACATCTGGCCCATGAGCATCACCATGCGCGCATTGACGAGCACCGACGACGCGGAAATCCTTTCCTGCCTGAAGATGCTGCGCAACACCACCGCCGGTACCAACTTCATGCACGAGGCATTTCACAAGGACGATCCCACGAAGTTCACGCGACCGTGGTTTGCATGGGCAAACACACTGTTTGGTGAACTGATTTTGAAGATTCACACAGAACGGCCTGCGCTTTTGCGGCAGACGATAGCCTGACACCTCAAACATTGAGGCAGAGGGAAAGACGCAGCATACACTTGTGGAGTATGAGTCTGAAAGAGCGCCGCGACATTGCCCATCTGTATGGACACACACCGCGTGGCGTTCTCTTCACGCTGGTGGAGATGCGCGGCAGTTCGTCTCACGCTGCGGGAGCGCGCTTTTACGCCGCAGCGGATGGCCGCAGCGCGGGCTCAGTTTCCAGTGGCTGGATAGAAACAGAACTACTTCAACGTGCTGAGCTGCTTGCAGGTGCAGATGCGCAGATGCAGATTGTTTGCACAGCCCCTGATGTCGAGGCACATCTACTGATAGAGTTTTCCGACACGCCCGAGGCTGCCGCTTTAATGGAAACCTTTGAGGCGACACTGCGGGGTGAGTCGCGCTCCGTGGTTACAGTGCTACCCAAAGCAGGCACCGCTCTGTTGCGATTTGTTATGGATGCACAAGGAGATGTTCTGTTTGCCAGTGATCTGCTGGAAACGGAAGAGATCGTACCCATGCGGCGTACGGCGCGGAGTTCTGCTCATGGCGCGCTGCACATGCTCGCACAGGGACGCATATTTGTGGAACACATAGAACCAACGGTTTCGGAACAGGACACGATGAACAACACACTGCATACGGAGGCCCGATGAGCCGGAGAGTTGCAGCGCTGGTGCTGGCAGCAGGCGCGTCAGAACGGTTAGGACAGCCGAAACAACTGGTGCAGTATCAGGGCGAGCGACTGATGGATCGCGCGATTCGGATGGCGCATGAAGCCGGCGCTTCACCTGTCTTCGTTGTGCTGGGCGCGGGCTACGAGGATCTTCTGGAAGGTTTGCAGAGCAACCCCTTCCAGCCACGCATTCTAATTAACAAGGCGTGGAAGCACGGTATGTCCACTTCCATTGCGCTGGGCGCCGCTGCAGCGGAACGCGTGGATGCGGACGATCTGCTGGTGCTGACCTGCGACCAGGTGACGGTCACCGCAGAACATCTTCGACGACTGATGGAAGCTTCCCATCGTGAACACGTGGTGGCATCGCATTATTACGAACGCCGCGGTATTCCTGCTCTCTTTCCTGAATTCAGCTTTCACGCGCTGCAGGAATTAACGGGCGATACGGGTGCGCGCGAGTTATTGCAGGACGATGCCGTATTAACCGTGCCATTGCAGGGTGGGGAATTCGACGTGGATACACCTGCGGATCTTGAACGTCTGCGAGCGATGGAAACAAAAGACGAATACGCATCTTGCGTAACACCACCCACACAGTGAAATGGCGCGTGCGTTAGACTCAGCCGCATGCATACACGGGAACGCGCCTGGGAATTGCTGAATGAATGGACGACCTCACCCAGCCTGATCAAACATGCTCTGGCAGTGGAAACCTGCACACGCAGCTATGGAGAACGTGAGGCAGAACGGCTGGGTCTGAACGATGCATCTGCTGCAGAATTTGTCGCGAAATACAGCATCGCTGCACTCTTGCATGACTTCGATTACGACCGGCATCCATCCTTGGATGAACATCCTTTCGTTGGCAATCGAGTATTGACCGAACAGGGATGGCCGGAGGAGATTCGCCATGCCATTCTGGCGCACGCTTCCTACACCGGTGCGGCACGCGAAAGCCACCTGGATCGGGCACTGTTTGCGTGCGATGAACTCGCCGGATTTCTTACCGCCTGTGCGCTGGTGAAACCCACAAAGAGCATCCACGATGTGGAAGTGGCTGGCGTGAAGAAGAAGATGAAGGACAAGGCTTTTGCGCGTGGCGTAAATCGTGAGGACATCACGGAAGGCGCGGAATTGCTGGGCATTCCCATGGAAGAACATATTGAAAACTGTCTGCGCGCCATGCAGGCGAATGCCGCCGAGCTTGCCCTGGAAGGTGTAACTGCATCCAACCAGGCATGAGCCTGCTTGCACAAGCGCCAATCCTGCCCATGCTGGCAAAGCGTGTGGAAACTATTCCTGAGGATACTCAGCACTGGAGTTTTGAACCGAAGTGGGATGGATTTCGTACGCTGATTTTTCGCGATGGCGACGATTTTCTGATTCAGAGCCGCGATGGCAAACCGCTGGATCGCTATTTCCCTGAGCTTCGAGCGCCGCTATTACAGCATTTGCCGCAACGATGCATTCTGGATGGCGAAATCGTAATCGCTACCAGGCACGGCCTGGACTTCGATCTGTTATCTCTGCGCATTCACCCGGCAGCATCGCGGGTGAAGATGCTCGCCCAGCAGACACCTGCCTCTGTCGTATTTTTTGACCTGCTGCAGAATGACGATCTGGATCTTCGCGATGTTCCGTTTCGTGAGCGGCGCAGCGCGCTGGAACGGGTGCTTGCGCATGCAAATCCGCCGATCCACCTGACGCCTGCAACACAGGATCGATCCGTGGCACAAGACTGGTTCACACGCTTTGAGGGAGCCGGCCTTGACGGCGTAATGGCAAAACCATTGGAAGGCCCGTATACGCCGGACAAGCGCACCATGTTGAAGGTGAAGCATGAGCGCGATTGCGATTGCGTCGTGGCGGGTTTTCGATGGCACAAGAATGGAGAGGATGCAGCCGTTGGGTCTCTCCTGCTGGGACTGTATGACGATGCAGGTGCACTGCAACACGTGGGTGTGTGTGCAAGTTTCACTGCGGCAAAACGCAAAGAGTTAACAGAATTTCTCGCGCCGTATCGCAAAGATGCGTTAACTCATCATCCGTGGAAGAACTGGGCTGATGCCGCAGCACAAGCAGGCGGTCGCATGCCCGGTGGCCAATCGCGATGGAGCGGCGGCAAGGATCTGTCGTGGGTACCACTGCGTCCAGAACTGGTTGTCGAAGTCGCATATGAACACATGCAGGGCGATCGCTTTCGCCATCTGGCCCACTTTCGCAGGTGGCGACCTGACAAGGAACCAAAGGACTGCACCTATGCACAACTGGAAGTCGTGCCGGCGGCAGAGTTGATGCAAATCTTTCCCGAACGCAAGTGATTAACGATTGCGAAAGAGAATCCACAGCACCACTACAACCACCAGCGTAATAAGGGCACCCCGCTGCCAGAAAAAGAAGCCCGTGCGTGTGGAGTAGCCCACAACAATGCAGCCTGTTAGGGATGTACAGGCAAGAAACAATGCCGGCAAGACTGCGATTGGCTTCATTCCTTTGCCCCCTCAGAGCGCCAAGCACGCGTTGGATCGTCATCCGGATCAGGCGCTTCCTGGGCTGGTCGTATCTCCTCTGGAACATGCCGCAGATTCACCCGAATGCGGTACCAGACATAAGATGAACCACGCATGCGGTCCACAAGAATGTCATCTGCTGCCAGATGTTTTGCGGCCTCCGGATGTTTTTGTTTCCAACGATCCAGCCCGGCCTGCGCTGCTGATTTATCAGGGGATTGCGCAACCACCTGCAACGGCATGGTCGACTTTCGTCGTCCGGCGGCGCGAGGCTTCTTTGTAGACGCGGCTGGATCAGTGTCTTCGCCTTCTTTCGTGTCAGGCTTCCTTGCTTTGGAGGGCTGAACCCGTTTGCCTTCGTTCCACTGCTTCTTAAAATGCGGAGGCCACGGGGCATCGCCAATACCGTTCGCTTCATCGCGCGAGGCCATCTCCAGCAAGGCGTCCAGGGAACCTGCATGTTGATTCATCGCAGCGTGGGGATCGCCAATCTTAGCGAAGCGCTCTGGCACTGTGAGCACGGTAAACTCTGCCGGGTCGCAGTGCATAACCTCATCCCATGCAAGCGGTGTGCTCACACGCGCATCAGGCAGCGGACGCACGCTGTACGCACTGCAGGTGGTGCGGTCCTTTGCATTCTGGTTGTAGTCCAGGAAGACGCCGTGGCGTTCTTCCTTCCACCATTTGCTGCTGGCCATAGGATGTCGTCGTTCCACTTCGCGTGCCAGTGCAAGCGCAGCACGACGAACATCCGTAAAGCTCCAACGCGGATGAATGCGCACGTTGATATGAATGCCGCGCGAGCCACTGGTCTTGGGCCATCCCACCAGGCCAGCTTCATCCAAAAGCGACTTCACCTGCATTGCAACGGAACACACATCGCCCCATACGACCCCGGGTTGCGGATCAAGATCGATGCGAAGCTCATTGGGATGATCCAGATCGTCTGCGATCACGGCATGTGGATGCAGCTCAATGCAGCCGAGGTTGACAATCCATGCCAACCCCGCCGGGTTATCCACCACCACTTCTTCCGCTGTGCGACCGGACGGGAAACTAAGCGTAACCGTGCGCAGCCAATCCGGTGTATCGGAGGGCGCGCGCTTCTGATAGAAGGGTTCCTTTTCCGCTCCATCCACAAATCGTTTCAGCACAACAGGCCGATTGCGGATTCCATTCAGCGCACCGTCTGCAACGCTCAGGTAATAGCGCACGATATCGATCTTTGAAAGCTGTACGCCGCTCGTGAAATAGTGCTTGTGCGGATTGGAGATGCGTACACTGCGGCCCGCGACTTCAATCCACTCCTCTTCCGGCTTGGCCATGTGGATGCCTCTCGCGATTCATGGGATGCGTAGCAAGCACAGTAAGGTTTGGTTGGCATAAGATTTCTGACACACCTGAATCGGAGGATTCTG